>CAZHMG010000017.1:0-38887 GCA_964533575.1 uncultured Thermoleophilia bacterium
GATGAAGCAAAGGGTGCCGGCACCCGGCGGGTACGGGGCGAGGACCTCGGGACAGTCCGCTTCGACTTCGACTTCCCTGTCTTCAATCGGGTGATCCGTCTCATTCACTGGGCCGGCCGCGGCAACGTCTCGGTTGTTGATGGCGTCGATGGCAAGCCGCAGGTTCTCTTCGAGTAGGGCGCCCAGCGACCGGATCTTGCGTTTCAGCCGTTCGATTTCGCGCACCATGTGACGCATGCGATCTCCCTTCTGCACGACTCGGCCTCAGCCGAAACGGCCGGTGATGTAGTCCTCGGTCTGCTGGTTTGCGGGCTTCGAGAAGATCTGTGTCGTCGATCCGAACTCGACGATGTGTCCCTCGAAGAAGAAGGCGGTGTAATCGCTGACCCGGGCCGCCTGCTGCATGTTGTGCGTCACCAGAACGATGGTGTACTTGCTCTTCAGATCGAGAATCAGATCCTCAATCTTGGCCGTGCCGACCGGGTCAATGGCCGAGGCGGGCTCGTCCATCAGAAGGATGTCCGGTTCAGGCGCGATCGCTCTGGCGATGCACAAGCGTTGCTGCTGCCCGCCCGAAAGGGCCGTACCCGGCTGGTTCAGCTTGTGCTTGACCTCATCCCACAGCGCCGAGCGTTTCAGGGCATGCTCCACCCGTTCGTTGAGCTCGCCGCGGCTCAGCTTGTAGTGCTGCCGCAGGCCGTAGGCGACATTCTCGAAGACGGTCATGGGGAACGGGCTCGGCTTCTGAAAGATCATGCCGATTCGGCGCCTCAGTTCGAGAACGTCGGTTTGCGGCGACAGGATGTCGCCGCCGTCGAAAATGATCTGCCCGGTCGCCTTCTGGTCCCTGTAGAGACTGTAGATCCGGTTGTAGGTGCGCAAGTGCGTCGATTTGCCGCATCCGGAAGGACCGATGACGGCAGTCACGCGATTCTTCTTGATCTCCATCGAGTTGCTGAAGAGCGCTTGGGACTTGCCGTAGAAGAAGTCGAGAGAGCGGACCGAAATCTCGCTGGGCAGTGCCTCGAAGTCCTCTTCAGCGTTCCGCCGTGCCGCTTCGATGCGCGGGGGCGCGAGCGGCGCCACGCTATGGGTCAGTTCGTCCAGTTGTGTCACTACCATTCCTTCCCTCGCTGGAAGAGGAGCCGCACGAGAATGTTCATGCCGAGCACGACGACGATGATCAGGAGGGCTCCGCCCCAGGCGAGATCCTGCCAGTGAGGATACGGAGAGGCCGAGAAGTCGTATATGGTCTTCGTCAGGTTGGCCACAGGGCCACCGAAGTATCCACCAGGGCCGGTCAATCCGGTCAGCCAGTACGGACTGCTCAGCGCCGTGAAGAGCAAGGGGGCCGTCTCTCCGGCGACACGCACGATCGCCAGGGAGGCGCCTGTGATGAGCCCGCCACGTGCCGCTTTGCAGACGACGCCCAACGTGACCTTCCATCGGGGCGCGCCGATGGCGAGTCCCGACTCCCGCAACTCGTTCGGTACCAGATTGAGGATGTCCTCGGTGGTGCGGGCCATCACCGGAAGCATGATGAACGCCAGCGCCACCGATCCTGCGAATCCTGAGTACCGGGACAGCGGTTGGACCAGAATGGCGAAGATAAAGACGCCCACGATGATGGACGGAATGCCCATGACCACGTTGGCGATCATGCGGATGCTGGTCGCAGCCCTGCCGTTTCGTCCGAACTCCGACAGGTAGATGCCGCCGAGGAAGCCGGTCGGAATCGCGAGAACGGCAGCGACTCCCGTGATCACCAATGTGCCCACGATAGCGTTGGCAAAGCCGCCGGCCGTCGACGTAACGTCCTGAGGCGTGGGTTGCGTGAAGAAGGCGATGCTCCAGACCTGCGCGCCTCGTACCACCACTTGGTAAACAACGAAACTCATGACTGCGATGCCGAGGGAGGCCGCGACCCATGCGAAGGCTTTGACCGTCCTGTCGGCCGCGTTGCGCCGCGCCGTCGAGCGATGGCGCGGAGACGCGTCAGTCGCGCTGCCGCTCCCCGCGGTCACGCTCGCCCTCCCGTACTGCGCTTGACGCGTCGCAGCCACAACTGGGCGAGCACCTGGAAGCCCATGGTGATCACGAAGAGGATCAGACCCAGTTGAATCAAAGCGCTGATCTGCACTTCGTCCGTCGCTTCAGAGAACTGCTGGGCGATGAGCGAGGCTATGGAAGTGCCCGGATCGAAGATGGACCGCGGTAAGTCGGTGTAGAGACTGCCGATCAGGTACGCGACGGCCATTGTCTCGCCCAAGGCACGCCCGAAGCCGATGAAGATGCCGCCGACGATGCCGCTGTTCGCGTACGGCATGCTGATCTTGCGCGTGACTTCCCACGTTGTTGAGCCCATTCCGTATCCAGCCTCTTTGATAACTCGCGGGACCATCGCCAGGACATCTCGCGAGACTGCCGTGACGAAGGGCAGGACCATGAAGGCCAGGACGACACCGGCTGTGAAGATGGAGAGCCCGCCGCCCTGGAACTTCGGCCCGGGTTTGAACCCCGGAACGCTTCCGATCGGAGTGGCCAGAATCCAGGGGACGAGAGATTCCTGCATGAAGGGCACGATCACGAAGATGCCGACCATGCCGTACACGATGCTTGGGATGGCGGCGAGCATCTCGATGCCCGTGCCGATGACGCGCGAGATCCGCGGCGGTGCAAGCTCGACGAGAAGGAGCGCGATGACCAAGGCGAGCGGCACGGCGATCACCATGGCGATCAGGGTGGAGAGGACCGTACCCGCCAATGCCGCCAGCACGCCGAATTGGCCGTTCACAGGTGACCAACTGACCGTTGTCAGAACATCCGTGCCCAGCGCCGAGATGGACGGCCACGAGCGATAGACCAGGATGATAGCCAATCCGAACATGGCCACGGCGATGGTCAAGGCAGCAGCCGTGGCCAGGACGCGGAAGACGGGATCACCCAGGCGAAGGGCGTTCCGCTTGTTGATGGCCCGAACGGGAGTTGGCCTCGGATGAACCTGGGAAGTCGTGTCGGTGGCGCTCAATGGATGTCCTAGCTCGGCTAAGGGAGGCAGGTGACGAACGGAAAAGGCTCCGCTTCTCTCTGACAATTCGCGCCTACGGTAGAGCGTAGGGGTTAGGGTTCTGTTAGCGAATCGTCAGACAGCCGTGAGGCGTGCTCAATTCTCGTTCACGAAGGCATCGATGCGCGCCGTGAGCTCATCACGCACCCTTCGGAATGCGGCCACGCGCTCAGCGTCTGAGCCGATGTTTGCGGCGGGATCGGGCAGCGACCAATGGAGGCGGTACGCGATGCCCGGGAACGTCGGGCACGCGGCAAGGGATCTGTCGCACACAGTGACGAGGTAGCCGAAGTGCATGCGTCCGAGAAACTCGTCCACGCCCTTGGCTCGCTGCGTTGAGATGTCGATGCCCAGTTCGGCCATGACCTGTATCGCCAGGGGATGGAGGTCCTGTGGTTCCAGCCCGGCACTGTATGCTTCGAATCGATCTCCCGCCCTGCTCCTCAGGAGCGCCTCTGCCATCTGACTGCGGGCGGAGTTCCCGGTGCACAGAAACAGCACTCTCGCCTTGTTCATGCACCCTCCTGGAGAGCATGCGTCGTCGACGTGTCGCGCACGGTCAACGGATGCCGAAGCGTATCCTCGAGAGCTGCCTGACGATCCTGGACCCGCCATCGCTCCAGATGCCAGTCCTTTGCGGGTGTCACATTGAGTACGAGGGAGGCGTCGCTGGCTCTGCTCAACGTCACATGCGCCACAGCACCGGTGTGACTTCTGTCAAGGTACTCGGCGATCCTGAGATAGGCGCTGAGCGTGCGCACCACATCTCGGGATCGCCGATCCAGGTCCGTGAAGGCACGATGGCGCGTCTCCGCCCGGTCCTTGCGGTGAAGGAGAGCGATGGCCGCGAGCATCGCCACCTCTCGCTCGTCGAACCCCAGTAGATCGGCGTGCCGGATCATGTAGTAGCTGTGAGCCTGATGTCTGCTGTAGCTGAGGAAAGTGCCGATGTCGTGGAGCAGGGCCCCATAGGAAAGGAGCTCACGTTCGGCACTACCGAGAGTGTGCAGGCTAGCCTCGCCGGCGCTGTCGAACAGCTCAGTCGCCAAGCTCGCCACGTGCCGGGCATGGGCTTCGTCGGCTGCTGCGGAACGCATGAGCTGGAGCACGCTGCGCCCGCGTACGCTTTGGCTGCCAATAGCACTGCTCACATTGAGGCGGCTGAGGTAGTCGAGCACAAGCCCTTCCCGCAGGCCGCACTCCGGGAGGGCCCGGATCTCCTGCAGGTCGAGGTCGGTCATCACGGCGTCGAGAATCGCGGCCCCTGCCACAATGATGTCGGCGCGCTCAGGATTGAGTCCGGCTAGCTGTCTTCGGGACCATAGATCGACCGATCGCAGGAGCTTCGCGACCCTGCGCAGGTCTCTGCGTGTCAGTATGTCGGGTGTGCCGCCATGTCCGTTGGGAAGTCGCGCCGCCAAGGCGGCAAGGTTGCGGATCGTGCCGGATGTGCCGAAAGCGACATCAATGTCCTGCAGCGCAAAGGCGCGTTGCATTCGCGCCGATTCGACGTGGACCCGTCGCCGCATCATTCGCCATACGTCAACCGGCAGCGGGCCTTCGGCCGCCTCGGGGAACTCAGCAGTCAGCCTGATTGCGCCCGCTTTGAGAGACTCCGTCGCTTGCGCCCCACACGAGTCACCGACCGCGAGCTCCGTGCTCCCGCCGCCGATGTCGATGACGAGGGCTCGCTGGCCAACCAGCTTCACTGTGGTGAGCATGCCGAGGTAGATGAGCCGAGCTTCTTCCTTGCCCGACACGACGTGGACATCAAGGCCGGCCTCGTCGCGCAGTCTCCTCAAGAAGGTTGCCCGATTGGAGGCTTCCCTCGTCGCGGCTGTGGCGACAGCGATCAGCGCTTCGGCCCCGTGGGCTCGGGCCAGCTCGACGAATGTACGGCAGATGAATACCGTTCTCACCATCGCTGCAGGTTGGAGGCAGCTCGTTTCGCCAAACTCACCCTCGCCCAGGCGCACTGATTCCTTCTGCAGCGTGATCGTCGCCCATGTGTGGTCCGGATGCACCCGAGCCACCATCAGACGTACCGAGTTAGTGCCGATGTCGATGAAACCCAGAGTCTGGGGCTTGTTTGTGGAGAGAGCTTTCATCGATGCTCACCGATCATATGCGCCCTGAATGGAGGGTTCGCCCGCAGGAGCGCGCCCCCGGCATGCAATTGTCACCGGGGGCGCACTCCGTTTTGTGTAGACGGATGCCTGGTCAAGGCCAAACTGGCGTTCCGCCCGAGGTCACCGTGGTCCACACTTGCTCCTGAACGATGCTGTAGACATTCTCGGGGAGCGCCACATAGTCCAGGGAAGTGGCCGCAGCTTCGCCATTCTTGTAGCACCAGTCGAAGAACTCCATGACCATCTTCCCGCGGGCTGGGTCGGCCTGCTCCTTCTGCATCAGGATGAACGATGCGCCGGTTATGGGCCACGTCTCCGCGCCAGATTGATTGACCAGCACGAGGGACATGCTCGGCAGGCTGCCTTCCCAATCAGCGTTTGTCGCGGCTGAGGAGAAGCTGCCGATACTCGGCGTGACCCAGGCGCCTTCGCTGTTTCGCAATTGCGTCGTTGCCATGCCTGTCTGCTTTGCGTACGCATACTCGACGTAACCGATGGAGCCGCTCAGTTGCTGAACACTCGCGGCCACACCTTCATTGCCCTTGCCGCCGACGCCCACAGGCCAGGCGATCTCCTTGTCGGCGCCCGCCGTCCATTGGGCGCTGGCTGCGTCGGTGAGGTAGTTCGTGAAGATCCATGTGGTACCGGAGCCGTCTGATCGATGGACAACACTGATCGTACGGTCCGGAAGCTCGAGGCCTGGATTCGCCGCCACGATGGCATCGTCATTCCACGTCTTGATTGTGCCCATGAAGATCCCCGCCAAGGCCTCAGGAGTCAGCTTCAGCTGCCCATCGTCTACGCCGTCAATGTTGACGACCACGACCACGCCACCGACGATCAGCGGGAATTGTGCCAGACCGCCTGCCTCGAGCTCTTCCTGGTCGAGAGGAGCGTCCGATGCGCCGAAATCGACGGTCTTTGCCTTGATTGCCGAGATGCCGCCGCCTGAGCCGATGGACTGGTAGTTGAGCTTGACGCCACTGACGCCGTTGTAGTCTGAGCCCCATTTGGAGTACAGCGGCGCCGGGAAGCTGGCGCCGGCGCCGAGGATGGTGTCGGCGCCCATGGCCGACCCGCCTGCTCCTGGGCTGTTCGAAGCGTCAGAGCTGCCGCCGCAGGCGGCCGATGATAGCGCGATCGCGGCCACGGCGACGGCCACCGCCACTCCGCCCCAAATGCCTGACGACTTCTTCATGCATGCCTCTCTTTCGACTCCGTTGTTCCTGCCAATGGTGGCGGGCCCTACTCCGCTCGTGACACTACGATGCACCTGTTAGCCGCCGGTTAGCGATCGGTCAGTTTGCGATGAAAACCACTTCCTGGTCCCCAGGGGCAGTGATGGACCTCTCGAAAACGCGGCGCTCTTCTCCTGCCACATAGGCCCAGACCCCGATTCATGAGAAGTTGCCTCAGGAATGCGAGGAGGAGCGCAAGCGAGTATCGAGGAACACGACGGAAGGTCCATGCACGCTCGGAACAGCGAAGATGGCAGTCAGCTCGATGACGATGCCCAAGGATGAACAGGGCGATGCGGGCGGAGGCCCACGCTGGTTTGTCATCCCGTGTGGCCACCAAGATCTTCACCTGGTCAAAGGAACGATTGCCGGCGGCGGTCAGATCTGACACTCCGCTCGGTCCGGTTTGCGAGGCAGGCATGGGGCGTGAGGTCAGTGCGCCGTTAGGCCTTCAGGCTCCTCTCGTGAACGTGGAGCGGAGGGACGGCGAGGGAAGAAGGTGGCCGCCCCGTCATTGGTCCTCGTCGGGCAGTCAGTCCCGGAGTGGGCGGGGCGCCTCGCGTGGCAGGTGCAGGCCGAATGTGCTGCCGGCGCCCACCTCGCTGTCAACGGAGACGCGGGCTCCGTGCGCCTGAGCAACGTGTTTGACGATGGCGAGACCCAGCCCGGTACCACCGAGATCGCGGCTGCGAGCGCTATCGACACGATAGAACCGTTCAAAGAGGCGCGGGACATGCTCTCGGGCGATTCCGGGGCCTTGGTCCCGCACAAGGATGGATATCTCTTCATCGCCCTGCTCCAGCGACACGACGACGTGGCTTCCCTCAGGACTGTACTTCACCGCGTTGTCGATGAGATTGACCAGAGCCTGCTCCAGCAGCGGAGCGTTGGCCGGCGCGACCACGTGGCTGTCGCAGTCGACCTCGAGCGCGACCCCCCGCTCCTTCGCCTCGACGCTGCATACCTCGGCCGCACTGCGTGCGACGTCGCACACGTCCGTCTCCTCCAGTGGCACCGCGCCTTCCTGGTCGGCCTCCAGCGTCGAGAGCGCCAGCAGATCAGTGACAATGGCGATCAGCCGCTCGGCCTGGCTGGAGATGATGTGCAGGAAGCGGTCTCGCCTGAGGGGATCGTCCGCCGCCCCCTCGAGGAGCGTCTCTGCGAAGCCCTTGATCGATGTCACGGGCGTCTTGAGCTCGTGGGAGACGTTGGCGACGAAGTCGCGCCTCACAGTCTCAAGACGTTTGAGGCGCGTGACGTCATTGAGCACGACGACCGCGCCGACGGGACGCTCGTCGTCCCCACTTCGGAGGAGGCTGCCACTTGCCTGCAGCGTCCGCGCTCTTGATCCGCCGTGCAGCGTCAGCTCACGCTCCACCGGCGCTCCTCCCGCGAGCGTATCGGCGACAACCCGCTCGAAGGCATGATTGCGGACGACTTCCTGTACGCTTCGGCCGACGGCAGCGGTGCGATCCGCCCTCAGCAAGTGAGCCGCCGCCTCATTCATCGTGATCACGCGCTCATCCGTGTCGACGGCCACGACCCCTTCGATCATGCTGGCAAGCACAGCCTCACGTTCGTTGCGCTCATGAGTCAATGTGCGGATGTCGTCATCGAGCTGTTCCGCCATGCCGTTCAGACTCTCGGCGACAGCCGCGAACTCCTCCGTGCGCGGCACGCTGAGCTTGTGGCTGAAGTCGCCGGCCGCGAACGCTTCCGCCCCGGCACGAATCTCGCGCATCTGCCGGCTGATACCCGAGGAAACCGTGAATCCGATGATGGCAGCCAGGAGAGCCACGATGACGCCGCCAATCGCGATACGCCAGTAGAGAGCGGGCAGGGCGTCGTTGATGGTGGCGAGAGGCGTGGCCGCCCGAACGACGCCCAGCATCACGCCATCGTGCTTCACGGGGATGGCAACGTACATCTCCTGCTTGTTCAGTGTCGTGCTGAGGCGCACCTCTCGGCCGACCTCCCCGCGCATCGCGTCCTTGAACTCGGGTCGGTCTGCATGGTTCGCAAGGTCCTCAGGCGCGATCTCCGATTCGGCGAGGATCGTCCCGAGGGGCGTGCCGGGGAGGCCTCCGGCGATCACGGTGAACCGTGTTCTGGACGCCGAGGCCAGTTGCTCGATGGCCTCCTGCAATCGTGCTGATTCTCCAGAGACCACGAGCGAAACAACCTGTTCGCGTGCGAGTGCGGCGCGCGACTCGAGTTCGTGCGCGGTGTGATCGAGGTAGAAGTCGCGCGCGACGCTGAAGGCGAATCCTCCGATCCCCGCCACTGAGGCGACTATGACGATGAGGTAGGTGGCATAGATCCGCCAGAAGAGACGCCTGCGTCTCACGCGCTCAGTTGCTCCTCAGCCGGTAGCCAACGCCGCGGACGGTCTCGATCAGTACGCCGTCAGAACCGAGCTTTCGGCGCAGCGAGACGATGTGCACGTCGACGGACCTGTCCGTGACATAACGATCGTTCACGAACGAGTCGTCGCCGTGCGCTGCGTCCACGAGCTGCTGGCGAGTGAACACCCATCCTGGTCTGCGCGCGAGGAAGCGGAGGATGCGAAACTCAGCGGCGGTGAGTTCGACGAGGCCCGCCGTGCCGTTCACCTGATGCCTTCCGGAATGAATCGTCAGCGGTCCGACGCGCAGTACTGCGTCGCCGGTCATGTCGGTGTCCCCCCGACGCAGGACCGCCTTGATGCGAGCTACGAGGACACGAGGGCTGAACGGCTTGGTGACGTAGTCCGCGGCGCCGAGCTCGAGGCCCGTTACGACGTCCGCATCTTCGCCCTTGGCTGTGAGCATGATGATCGGGACCGCCTTGGTCAGCGGGTCGGCCTTGAGACGCCGGCAGACGTCGAGCCCGTCCACTCCTGGGAGCATCAGGTCCAGGAGGACGACATCGGGGAGGCGGGCGCGTGCGGCGGCCAGCGCCTGTTCGCCGCTGCCGACACAGCTGACTGCGTAGCCCTCCTTCCTGAGGTTGTACTCAAGCAGCTCGAGAATGTTTCGCTCGTCGTCAACGACGAGGATGTGCTCGTTGGCCATCGCCACCAGCGCAATGTGAGAGTATGTCCGCTCAGAGTATGCCTGAGATGTTAGGAAGTGGTTAGCATGCACAGTGGTGGCGGAGGCCAGCACAAGCCGTCCGACGTTCTCATCGTCGGCGGCGGCCCGGTAGGCGCCTGTTGCGCTTACTCGCTTGCGCGGTCGGGCGCGGCGGTGACACTGCTAGAGCGACGCGAGACGGTCTGCCCTCCCGAGAGCGCCGCTCACGCCAACTGCGGTCTGATCACGCCAAGCGAAGTCGTGCCGCTCGCGGCGCCAGGAGTGCTGAGGCGCGGTATGCGCTGGATGCTCAGCCCGACGAGCCCATTCCATGTTACGCCTCGCTTCAGCCCATCTCTCGCTCGCTGGCTTTGGCTGTTCCGGGCCTCGTGTGAGGCGGAGGGGTGTCGTTCGCGCATTCCGGCGCTGTTCGGTTTGCACGACGCAAGTGCGGCGCTTCACCGTGACCTGGGTGGTCAGTACGGCGAACGCTGGCACTACCGACAGAACGGTCTGCTCGAGGTATGCGAGACCGAGGCGGGCCTTGAGGAGCTGGGCCGCGACGTCGAGGAGGCGCGGCGCATGGGCATCGAAGCGGAGGTGTTGTCGACCGAGGCCGTGCGCCAGGCTTTTCCCGGGCTGCTCTGCGACGTGGCCGGCGGGTACCTCTTCCCCGAGGACGCGCACGTGGATCCCGCACATTTCACCCGCACCATGACCGAACTCGCCGCCGCCCGTGGGGCTCTCGTTCGCACCGGGGTCGAAGTGCTGGCCCTTTCAGCGGAGACCACCATGGTGCGTGCACTGACCACCTCCGGCGAGATGATTGCCGATCAGGTCGTGCTGGCGGCAGGCGTGTGGTCACCGCCGCTGGTGCGCCGCTTGGGCTTGCGACTGCCTGTGGAGGCGGCGAAAGGGTACACGATCGACGTGGGACGGGACGACGCATTCGGTGACACGCCGGTACTGCTCCTCGAGGAGAGCACCGTGCTCACGCCGCTGGCCGGGTCCCTGCGCATCGGCAGCACGCTCGAATTGTCGGGATCTGACATGACCGTGGCCCCACGACGCGTCGCCCAGTTGCAGCGTGTGGCCCAGCGGGCCGCCGGCGCGAGCGCCGGCGGCCCGCTGCAGCAGGTTTGGCGAGGGCCGCGGCCACTTTCCCCCGACGGGTTGCCCTTCGTCGGCCGGTGCCCCGGCCACGACAACGTCCTCGTCGCCACGGGGCACTGCATGCTCGGTCTGACGCTCGCTCCGGTCACCGGTCAGCTCGTCGCCGAGATCGCGGGTGGTACGAGCCCCTCACTCGACCTCTCGCCGCTCTCGCCGTCACGTTTCTCCTGAGCTTCCCGGCCGGGAGGCCGTCACTTAAGCCAGGATCGCCTCGTAGACCACTCGCCAGTCGCTCAGGTCGTCGAAGACATGGTCCGGCGCGTGGGCGAGCAGCTCTTGACTGGAGTAGCGCCCGGTTGCCACGGCGACCGCCTTGACCCCCAGGTGCGCACCGCACCCGATGTCGGCTGGCGTGTCTCCGACAATGACGATCTCCTTGCCGCGGAAGCGCCGGCCGGTGAGCGCTTCCGCGCGCTGCAGCGCGATGCCCGGCAGTTCGGGCCGAGCGCCGGAGTCGGAGCCGTAGGCCGCCACCTTGAACAGGGGCAGCAGTCCGGTCGAAGCCAGCTTCAGCCTCGCCCCGGCTTCGACGTTGCCCGTCAGGAGGCCGAGCAACGCCCGGCGGTCTGCGGCCAAGGCGGTGACGAGCTCCCGTACGCCGGGCAGCGTTTCGACCTGTCCCTCAGACAGCTCCTCGCCCAGCAGCTCGACATACCGTGACAGGCAGGCCTGGATCTGGTCTTCGGCCGCGTCCCCGGCACGTGCCCCTTCTGACCCATTGCTCCACAGCTCGATGAGGTCGAGGACGATCGCCGGGTCCGTGCGGCCGTGGAAGCTGTATCCGCCGAGGTCGCCCTCGAGTCCGTAGACCTCCTGCAAGGCGCGCAGGATCGCGCGCTTGCCGGCCCCATGGCCGTCGATGAGCGTGCAGTCGATGTCGAAGAGGACGAAGCGTTCCATCACCCGGGATTATAGGGGGACTCCATGAGCGCGCGCTCTGCGCGAACGTCGTGCGCGATGTGGCGTCCGTGAAGGAGTGATGGTGCGGGGAGCCAGGTCGCGCCGTTCGGCGCGTCAGTCCTGGCTCAGAGTGTGCCAACCGTCCTGAGGCAGCCGTTCCACTTTGGTCACCAGTGTCATGACGCCGGATGTGGGGTCGCGGCGGATGGCTGTGTCTCCGTCCCAGCAATAGGTGATTTCATCCTGGTTGAGGAAGGCCGTCTTCCGGCGAGCAATCAGATCGGGGAGGAGATACGTTTTGTCACTCTTCATCGATTGCTCCTCTGTCGCCGCGGGCTGCTCTCAGATCATCGGGTGATCGGCAGGCCCGCGAGATGGAACACCTGTCCATCGCGGCCAACATGCTGGAGAGGAGAGCAGAGGCTGAAGCCGGAAGGCCCCCGGAGACGGGTGCCGGCTGGGGTCCTCAGCGCATTGACAGGAGCATAGTGCTCGCCGATGGACAGGCCCCCTGGCGACCAGCCGCCTTCCAGTGTCGGACCCGCCGATAATGGCGGATGGTAAGCTGCGCATGATCGTGTCCGGGCGCAGACTTGACGTCGAGCAGCGCATGACGACAAAGCGTGGCCTGCCGGACCGCCGGATGCGGCTCGCACTGCTGCTCTCGGCTTCGGCCGCCGCCTGCGTGCTGCTGGTTTCGGCGTGCGGCGGGACGACCGATCCTGGTGCCGGTCCCTCGCCTTCACCGAAGGCCCCGCGCTCGCGGCAGCCACAGGCTTCGCTGCTACCCGACGCTCCCATCGGCGAGCACTTGGCGTGGGTGCTCAAGCGGATCAATGAGGGCACGGCGCTTGGCCAAGCCCGAGATCGAAGCTCGTTTCAGCAAGGAGTTTCTCTCCCAGGTCACGCCCGACGCCTTGCGGATGGCGCTGGCGCAGGTTGGCCTCGGAGGTCCGTTGCGATCGGCACGGTGCTCCAGTCGCAAGGGGCCCTTCTGGCCGCGCGCGCCGACGGATCCGGAAGCTCGTCGCTGAAGACAACGATCGTGGTGGACCCGGGAGCAGAAGGGAAGATCAGCGGCCTGTTGTTCCAGCCGTACACTCCTGTGGAGGTGCCCACAAGCTGGGATGCGTTCGACGACCTGCTGGGGGCGCTCGCCTCACAGGTATCGTTTGTGGCCGTCGACGTTGACCGGGGCCAGCCGGTTCTCGCGCGCAACCCCGAGCAGGCCGGAGCAATTGGCTCTGGTTCAGACTGTACGTGCTGGGCGCGCTCGCATCGGCCATCGCCGACGGGTCGGCGTCGTGGGAGGAGCGCCTCGCGCCGCGCAAAGCCTGGGAGAGTCTGCCCAGCGGCGACATGCGCGACCAGCAGGCTGGCAAGAAGTACACCCTCCGCCACTATGCCGAGCAGATGATCGCGGCGAGCGACAACACAGCGAGCGATCACCTCATGCACCGCCTTGGCCGGGAGGCCGTTGAGGCGGAGCTCGGTCAACGGGGATGAAGACCGTCGAGCCCAATCTGCCCTTTCTGATGACGCGTGAGGTGTTTGCACTAATTGTCGCCGCCGCATTCTTCCGCGGGTTGCCCGACTGCCGACCGCCGTCGAATCCATGAGCGAGTGGAGATCGCCACGCAGCATCGACTCGCTCGAGCGGGTTCGCTTCACCAGCCGACCTCGTGAGGGCGCTGGTCTCCCTCCAGAATGCCGCAGCGGTCGAGGATCTTGCTCCCGTGAATACCATTCTTGCACGCAATCCCGGGATCCCAGTCGATCGGGGGGGCTGGCGGTATGAGGGCTTCGAGGGTGGTTCGGAACCGGGAGTGATGTCGCTGGCTCGGCTGCTATAGCGCGAGGACGGACGTCGCTTCGGCTTCGCGATCGTGCTCAATGACCGACAGCGCGAGATTGACCGGGCCGCCGCGGTCGCGGCAGCTGAAGGCGCGGCCGCGCTCCTTTCGACGATGCCCTGAACCGCCGCACTCGCGCACCTTGCCAAGTGAAGATCATGTCCCTATCATATGAACATATGATCAGTCATTCAGAAGATACCGCAGTGCGTGATGAACTGGGCGAGACAGGCGACGAGCGTGTTCCAGACCGATGTGACGTCACCGCGACCGATGAGAATCGGGTGCGGGCGGTGCAGCTGGAGCTCGACGCCCCGGAAGTCGTCGGACAGATGGCTGCCCTGTTCAAGGTCCTCGCGGATCCCAGCCGCTGCAGGCTCATGGCGGGGATCATTGCCGCCGGGGAACTCTGCGTGTGTGATCTTGCAGCGGTGCTCGGCATGAGCGAATCGAATGTGAGTCACCATCTGCGCGTGCTTCGCAGCCACGGTCTCGTTCGTGCGAGACGGGCAGGCAAAATGGTCTTCTATGCACCAGACGACGCTCATGTTTCGGTGCTCCTGTCGATCACGCGGGAACACGTCGGACACCGTGGACGGCGAGAGGCGGGATCCGAATGACGGAACAAACGCTTGAGCTCGCCTTCGTCCTGCCGTCCGAGGCGGAATGCACGGGATGCGTGGATGAAGTGGGCCGGGAGCTTGCTCGCGTCGACGGCGTTCATGCCGTCTCTCCGGACGTGGCGCGCGGGCTCCTCACCGTCCGGTTCGACGAAGCGGTGTTGCCGGGACGCGATCTCGAGACGTTGGCGCGTCGGGCCGGTGCCCAGGCGCACTGCGACGAGCATTGTCCGGCCGCCGTCCACGACCACGGCCCGCTTGACCTCTCGTCACCGCTGCCGGCCGAGAGCGACGTTCGCCGGCAGATGCTCCATATCGTCGGGATGGATTGCGCCGACTGCGCGGGCAAGCTGCAGTCCGCGCTTCGGAGACGGCCGGGCATCCTCGACGCCGAGGTGAATTTCGGCGCGGCCACGCTGTCTGTATCTTTCGACTCGGCTTTGCTCGGCATTGACGACGTGTATTCGGCAGTAGGGCGCCTCGGATACGACACGCTCGAGCGCCGCGAGGCGGCCGCTCGCCCGGAGAAGACTGGCTCGCCCCAGGCGGCATACGGCTTCGCCTTCTGGTTTCACGACCGGCGCGCCCAGCTCACGCTCCTCTCGGGCGCGGCCGTCGTCGCCGGTTTCTCGGCGCAGGCCCTCTCCGTGGCCCTCGCGCCCTGGCTGTTCCTGCTGGCCGTGCTGTCGGGCGGCTTCTTCATTGCCAGGGCCGCGGCATTCAGCGTCCGCGCCCGTCAGGTCGACATGAACGTATTGATGTCATTGGCCATCGCCGGCGCTGTCGCTATCGGTGAATGGTCAGAGGCGGGATTGATCGTCTTCCTGTTCGGGTTCGGTACGATGCTGCAGGCTTCAACCCTGGAACGCACGAGACACGCGATCAGGAGCCTCATGAGTCTTTCTCCGCCGACGGCCAGCCGTATGCATGAGGGAGCCGAGTCAGTGGTACCGGTTGAAGAGATTGTGCCGGGCGACATCGTTCTGGTCCGCCCGGGTGAGCGTCTGGCCATCGACGGCGTCGTGACGGAGGGCCACGCGAGTGCGAATCAGGCGCCGATCACGGGCGAGGCGGCACCCGTGGCCAAAGCGCCGGGGGACCAGGTCTTTGCCGGATCCATCATCGAGCGCGGCAGTCTCACGGTTCGCGCGACCGCTGGCGCCGCGGACAACACGATCGCCAAGATCGGGCACCTCATCGAACAGGCGCAGGCCAAGCGCGCGCCCTCGCAGAGCCTCGTCGATCGCTTCGCGGCGCGCTATACGCCGGTCGTCGTGGCTGCGGCCGCCGTCATCGCGTTCGTCCCGCCGCTGTTCGGCGAGCCGTTTGGCGTGTGGTTCTACCGAGGGCTCGCTGTTCTGATAATCAGTTGCCCGTGCGCGCTCGTCATCTCCACCCCGGTGAGCATTCTGGCCGCGCTCTCCAGGGCGACGCGTGACGGGGTGCTGATCAAGGGGGGGATCTACCTCGAACAGGTGGCCAAGGTGAGGGCGGTTGCCTTCGACAAGACCGGCACGCTGACCGCCGGAAAGCCCGATGTGACCGATGTCCTTCCCCTGCGCGGGATGTCTGCCGAGTCGGTTCTGTCCCTTGCGGCAGCCATTGAGCGTTTCAGCGAGCACCCCCTCGCTCACGCCATTGTCCGCAAGAACGAGGTGTCAGGCGAAGACATGTGCGGATCTACCGGGGAGACGTGCTGCCGCTCCGGGGACGGCGAACTGAGCGCCGATACAGGGGCGCACGACCGCACTGTGGGAGCCTGCTCCTGTGTGAGCGGATTGCAGGGCCGGGGGAAGACGGCTTGGCGGGTCGATCGCTTCCGCGCGCTCCCCGGCAAGGGCGTCCGTGCCGAGGTTGAGGGCCGTCTCCACTTCGTCGGACGGCCCGAGCTCCTTGGTCGCGCCGCAGGGGATCCCGCGCTCAGCGCCGCCGTCGAGCGGCTTGAACGGGAGGGCAAGACCGTGGTCGTAGTCGCAGATGAGCGAGGAGGCCTCGGCGTCATCGGCGTCAGCGATCCCGTGCGAAAAGGAGCCGCCGGGACGGTCCAGGACCTGCGCAGCCTCGGCATTGGACAGATTACCTTGCTCACCGGAGACAATGCCGTCACGGCCAGCGTTGTCGCCGGACAGGCGGGCATCAGCGACGTCCGCAGCGGCCTCCTGCCGGACGATAAGGTAGCGGCCGCCGCCGAACTGCGAGAGCGTCACGGCTTCGTCGCCATGATCGGCGACGGCGTCAACGATGCGCCGGCATTGGCCACGGCGACAGTGGGCATTGCCATGGGAGCTGCTGGCACTGACGCCGCCTTGGAGACGGCGGATATCGTCCTCATGGGCGATGATCTCGCGTCTATTCCGAAGACAATCAGGCTTGGCCGGAAGACGACCCGCATCATTCTGCAGAACATCGTCTTCTCGATCGGCGTCAAGGCCATCTTCCTCGTCTTGGCGCCGCTCGGTCTGGTGACGCTCTGGATGGCCGTGCTGGCCGATATGGGAACATCCCTTCTCGTCACCGGCAACGGCCTGCGGCTCACCCGTCGGATCAGGGTGGCCGCCAACCCGCACTCAGCGGCGCTTGACAACGCCGCATGTCCTGAAGGGGAACAACCGTGGTCATGACCATCTACACGAAGCCTGGATGCCCGTATTGCGCGGCACTGCGCGGCGACCTCATGAACCGTGGCGTGCTGTTCGACGAGATCGACGTCTCTGCCGTACCTGGCGCCAGGGAGAAACTGTCGGAGCTGAGCGGCGGGAGGATGGTGGTGCCGGTCATCGTGGAGGAGAACGGCAACGTCAAGGTCGCGCCTGGCGGTGGCTGAGGAGTCTGAGCGGGGCGTGCGTTGCGCGCCCACACCGTCACTTCGCCTTGCGGCTCCTTTTGACCGGCAGGCTGAACTTCACCCAATGCTCCAGTCCGCCGTGCACGTCGGTCACGTTCGTGTACCCGAGCGCGGTCAGCTGGCGTGCCGCCTTCGCGCTCCGCCGGCCCTTGAGGCAGATCACCAGGATCTCAGCATCACGAGGCAGTCCCACGTTGTCCATCTTGATCTGATCCGGCGGCGCATTGATCGCACCTGCGGGATGCAGAGCCTGGAACTCCCGCGGGCTACGGACGTCTAGAAGCTTGGCGCCCCTTTTCAGGCGCGCCTGAACTTCTCTGACGCTGACGACCTTGACTGGAGCCGAGCTTTGAGGGCTACGGCTAAAGGGCCACATTGTCGTGCTGCGGTTGCTCCACGACGCTATCGTACAATACTTCGAAGGGTCCGCTCGTCAGGATCGACTGCAGCCGCCCGTACACGACTTTCACTTCGTCGCCCGCGTAGAATTCGTCGTGAGCGTCGAGAGACTCCCACTGCGTCTCGAAGATGAAGTGTACGTCGCCAAGTACCGCTTCGCGGCCCGCATTCCGCAAGTCGCTCGCCAGAGGTGACATGCCGAAGGATCGCAGTATTCTGTGGCTCATGTGGCCTGGCGCCTCCGCTACATGCCCAGAGAGTTCGCGCAACGCGGCCTCAGCACGGTGTTCCGTCCCCTTCAAAACACTGAACATGGTCTGACCGACAATCATCAGGCTCACTCCTTCCGGGTGCGTAACCCCTTATTACCCGGGTGCCAGAGTCTCGAACTGGTCAATTCTGCCGCGGGTGTCACGGGGCGGCATGGATGTCTCTTCCAGCGAGCGCGGCGCTCAGCGAGCGACGTCGCGTAGCGCCGCCTCGATGAGTTGCGGGTTGAGTGCGTCTGCGCCCTCCGCGCTCCACACGATCTTACCGGCTCGATCGATGATGAACGCGGCAGGGACACGCTTGCCGCCGGAGAAGCGGATGCCGTAGGACGCGGCGAGCCCGCCGTCGTCGCGCAGCAGCGGGAAGGAGATGGACGTGGAGGCCCGCGGACGCTCGGCATCCGCGGGCGACGAGCTGCAGATCGCCAGAAGCTGTCCCCGCAAGCCCCAGAGCCGAGAAGCGGCACTGTTCAGCGCGTCGAGCAACACCTCCGCCTGCTCACAGCCTCCGGGGATGAAGACAAGGATCGGAAACCAGTCACCGCGGTAGGCGGCGAGGCTGACTGATGTGCCGTCCGTTGTGCCGAGGGTGAAGACGGGTGCCTCGCGACCGACGCCGAAAGCGTATCCCACGCGGACCTCCTGATGGATGAGGCTGAGAGGCTCCTGCCGGATCCTATCAGAGTCACTCCACCACCACTCGCGCATGCATCCTGGGCATGGATCTGTGCGGTGTGCACAGGTAATCGTACGTGCCTGCTTCGGCGAACGTGTACGAGAAGGCGTCGCCCTTCGCCATCATGCCGCTGTCGAAGAGATCCGTGGTACCCGCGCTCGTCGAGGGGCCGTCGGCGGACGTGACGGTATGTGCGGCCGTATCCTCATTCGTCCAAGTGACCGTCGTGCCCGCCGCGATGATGAGCGTGGGCGGCTCGTAGGCGAAACTCTTGATTGTGACGGCCACGCCGGAGGAGCCGGGTGAAGCGGGAGTCGAGGCCGTGCTGCCGTCTCCGCCGCAGGAGGCCAAGGCAAGGGCGCCGAAAACGGCGATGAGGAGTGTGAGCTCCTTGACACCGTACTTGCTCATGACGCTCCCTTCCTGAGGAGACCTGCGCACCCATGGTGCGCGTGGTCGAGTGTTCCCTCGAAGGCGTGAAACGAGACGGTCCTGTCGTGCAGCTCGCTCCGGCTGGCAGAGCGGCATCGCCATGTGATTACCTTGACAGGTTGAATCGCACCAGCGGCCCAAGGAGGCAGGGCTTGAAACGCAACCCGTTCGCCGGCCGCTCACGTACCAGCGGCCTCAGTCTCAATGTCTTCAGCGACGACGAGGTGCAGGAGATTCATCTCGCAACACTCGAGGTTCTCGAGCGAACCGGCGTATGGGTGGAACTCGACGAGGCGCTCGACATCTTCAGCGACGGCGGTTGCACGGTGGATCGCCAGAGCCGCATTGTACGAATCCCGCCCCACATCGTCGAGGAGGCGATAGCCAGCGCGCCGCCAAGCGTGATGCTCTGTGGGCGCGATCCCGCCAACGACATCATCGTGGGCGCGAACCGCGTCGGCTTCAGCAACTTCGGAGAGGGGATCAAGGTCATCGACCCGAACACGGGCGAGCTGCGGGCTTCGACGAAGCAGGATATGGCCGATATCGCCCGCTTGGCCGATGCCCTGCCCAACGTCGACGTGTTCGAGATGGCCGTCGTGTCCGGCGACCAGCCGCCTGAGACATTCTCGCTCCACAACCACGAGGCGGCGATCGTCAGCCAGACGAAGCCGATCTCTGGCGGGGCCCACGACGGGCGTGCCGTTCGCATCACCGTCGAGATGCTCGCGGCCATCCAGGGAAGCGCCGACGCTGTGCGTGAGCGTCCAATGATGGTCATGGGCACCTGTCCCGTCAGCCCTCTCAAGCTCGTCAAGGAGTTCTGCGAAATCGTCATTGAGTGCGCCAGGGCCGGCCTGCCGTCCACCGTACTCACCATGGCAATGGCCGGCGGCTCGGCTCCGGTCACCTTGGCCGGCACCCTGGTGACGCACAACTCCGAGGTGCTGGCCGGCATCGTGCTCACGCAGCTCACGGAGCGCGGCAGCAAAGTGCTGTATGGGTCGTCGACGACCGCCATGGACCTGCGCCTCGTGGCGGCCTCCGTCGGCTCGCCCGAATGCGCCCTCATCAGCGCCGGTGCGGCCCAGCTGGCGCGGCAGTACCGGCTGCCCAGCTATATCGCCGGTGCGTAGGGGGACAGCAAGCTCAGTGACGTGCAGCTCGGTCACGAAAAGACCCTCACGGCCCTATCGGCAGCGTTGGCAGGGACCAACCTGATCTATGGCCTGGGAATGATCGAGTCGGGCGTCACCTTCGACTACGCGCAGCTCGTCATAGACAACGAGATGGCGGGCATGGTCAAGCACTTCGTCCGCGGGATGCGGGTCGACGACGAGGCGCTTGCTGTGGACGACATCGCCCGCGTGGGCTCCTTCGGCGACTTTCTCAGCCTGGATGCGACCATGCGACACATGCGCGAGACGTCGCAACCTGAGCTCATGGACCGGCGCGTTCGCGAAGACTGGGAGGCGCGCGGCGGTACGGACATGTATCAGCGCTCTCTCACCCGGGCGCGGGAGATCCTGGAGACGCATCAGCCGGAAGCGCTGCCCGGCGACGTGCGGCAGCGGATCCGCAGGATCGTGGCCGACGCCGATCGGAATCTGGCGGGCATCTGACGGAGCGAGGGTGGATGACGGCCGAGCGTTTCCACGCTGCCTACGAAGGGCGACCGCCATGGGACATTGGCCGCCCCCAGCCTGCGTTCGAGCGCCTCGCTGAGGCGGATGCAATCCGGGGCCCGGTCCTCGATGTAGGCTGCGGTACGGGTGAGAACGCACTCTTCCTGACTGAACGGGGCCTTGAGGTTGTCGGGATCGACGCCGTCCCGGCGGCCATCGAGCAGGCCGCGCTCAAGGCTCGCCGGCGACGTCTAGGCACGGTGTTCCTGACGCACGACGCTCTGGACCTCGCCGGCTTGGATCGGCGCTTTGTGACCGTCATCGATTCCGGGCTGTTTCACACCTTCGATGACGTGGAGCGTAGCCGCTTCGCCCTTTCGCTGGCGGCCGTCCTCGAGCCGGGAGGACGTTACTTCATGCTTTGCTTCAGCGAGTACGAGCGCCATGAGGGCGGTCCCCGCCGCGTGACGCGGCAGGAGATACGCGAGGTCTTCGACACGGAGCCTTTTCGCGTGATGAAGATCGAGGCGGCGGAGATGGCCACGCGGCTGGTGGGGGAGAGCCGAAGGGCTTGGCTGGCCGGAATCGAGCGGCTCGCCGAACCTCAACGAGCGCCGTAGAGGTGGTTCACACAGTGCTCATCCACCACGCAGCCGGCCACTCCGCGCAGCTGACCGCTCATCGTATGGGAGCTCGTGCCGACTCGTGCGTGTAGTCGCCCAGCGTTGTGCTTTCAGTCATCCCGGCCCGTCCATGGTTCCTGACCCAGCAGTCGTAGGTGTAATCGTTGAGCGGCGATTTCGAGAGGGAC
Source organism: uncultured Thermoleophilia bacterium (assembly GCA_964533575.1). Classification (GTDB taxonomy): domain Bacteria; phylum Actinomycetota; class Thermoleophilia; order UBA2241; family UBA2241; genus CAIXSE01. Next base: position 21,091 of record CAZHMG010000017.1, read on the forward strand.
GAGAGTCGGCGCCGAACGCCGCTAGACGACGAGCACGAGTTTGCCGAGGGCTGGGCGTTCGCGCAGGACGTGATGAGCCCGTGGCGCCTCCGCGATAGGCAGTTCGCGGCCGACCACGGGCTTCAACGACCCGTCTCTGAGACCGATGGCGATCGCCTTGTGAGCTTCTGCGATATCGGCCTCGAGGGCGTTCGGAAGCAGCATGCCCAGGATCGCTCCATCCGTGTTCATGAGATCCCGGGGGGTGACCTCCACGGGACCGCGGCTGCCGACCACGACCACCCGGCCTCCGGGCGCAAGAGCCGGAAGGTCATATCCGAGATTCAGGTCAGCGCGCAGCTCGACGATCAGGTCGAACCCTCGACCCCCGATCTTGGTCTTGGCGAGCTCCAGGTGGTCTGGATCGCGATGATCGACCGCGACTACGCTTCCTTGGGCCGCGATCAGGTCCAGGCCGGCGTCGCTGCCCGCCGTCCCAACCACGACGAGGCCCGCGGCCAGCGCGAACTGCACCAGGGCGACGCCGACCCCGCCGCTGCCTCCGTGTACGAGGACGGTCTCCAGCGGTTTCGCGACCGTCCTCTGAAACAGCGCCCGGAAGGCTGTCGCGTACGGTGTCGCCAGCGCCGCGCCCTGCGCGAAAGACACACCACTAGGCAGGGGGTGGACTTGATCCGCGCGGCAGAGGGCGTACTCTGCATAGGTCCCGCTGAGGGAGCCCGAGACATAGACGCGGGCGCCGGTTCTGACGTCGATTCCGGCACCGTCGGAGCCAGGCGTGTAGGGCAGAGACGGGAGATTCCGATACACCCCGGAGCGGATATAGGTTTCGACCGGGTTGACCCCAACTGCCTGGATGCGGACGAGGACCTCGTCGTCCACGGGCTGCGGCTCTGGCAGTTCTTCCCGAAGCATGACCTCCGGTTCGCCGAACTCATGCACACGAATGGCCAGCACGTGACCTTCCTTCGCTCAGGGCACGACGAACGCGCCGTTGTCGAGGTGCCCGGTCAGCCGGTAATGCAGGCCGCCGTTCAGTTGTTCGTAGGTGAAGTTGCCCGGTTCTGTTCCCGGAGAGAGGGGTTCGTTGGGCGCCCACGGATTGTCTGGCCAAGGATCGATGTATGCCGCCACTTCCCCGGTCGGCCGTACATCCGCGGGTGTCGGGTACAGCCCATCGTTCACGGTCGACCACTGCTCTATTCCCGCTTGAATGCTCTCGACGGCGATGATCATCCGTTCGTCGCCGGAGCGGCCGGCGCTTGGGCTGGAAGTCGGACTTCTGGTCGGCACTGGGCCGGGATCCGACGGAGCCGGCGACGGCGACAGAGGCCGAGACGGCGTGAGGGAGGCCACCCGTTCAAGAGGCAGCGAGAGCGTCGTCCCGTCGGCGCCTGTGATGTCCAAGGTCGCCGTGTCCGGATCGTCGCCGGCGACGAGCAGCACTGCGAGCGGTCCGGCAGGTCCGGCGAGAGAGAATTGGGCCGGGAGTGTGAAGCTGAGCTCACTGCCGCCCGCGTCCGCCGTGGCACTGACCGTTTCACCCCCCCTGAGCGCGCCGTCGTACGGAGTGACCAGATACGTATCGGCAGCGCCTTCGATGACGAGGCCGCCGCCCATCCCGTCGGTTCTCGCCCACGCTCCGGCCCAGGAAACCTGGGACGGCGAGGGCGAAGTTGCCGGGGTGGCTTCCCCTCCGTCACGAAACATGAAGTACCACAGGGCGGCCACAACCGCAGCGGCTATGAGCAGGAGGGCCAAGATGATCCACCAAGCGTTGCTGCGGCCATCGTTGTCTCGGCGAGAACGTACCAGACGCGGTTGAACCGAAGGCGGAGGCGGCTCGGATGCTGGCGCTGTCTGGGAGAGCTTCTCTGTCGGCGTCTCCTCGGCGTCACGTGGGCGTTGGTCGGCTGGCGGCCGGCCGCCTGCATCCCCGCCGCCCGCTTGCGCTCCAGCGCCCCGCGCGGTCTCGTCGTCCATGTCAGTCCCTTGTCTGGTTCGGCGCGTCTGCCTTCTGTTCCAAGACAGTCCACAGTTCGAAGAATGAAGGGCAGGTCTTGCTCACGCAGCCGGCGTCTTCGATAACGATACCCGGGACGCGCAGGCCGAGAACAGCGAACGACATGGCGATGCGATGGTCGGCGGCGGTGTCGATGCGTCCCCCATGCGGCTGCGCGGGGTGGATGCGCAGGAAATCGATCCCTGACTCCGTCTGCACGCCCAGTCGGCGAAGATTCGCCTCCATGACGGCTATGCGGTCCGACTCCTTCAGTCGGACGTTCGAGATGCCGGTGATGGTGACCGGGGAGCCGGCGAGTGGGGCCACCGCGGCCAGCGTCATGAAGGTGTCGGAGATGTCGCCCATGTCGATCGTAAGGCCGGTGAGCATGGGAGGACCGGAGACGACGACCCCGTCAGCCTCTTCCGTCACACGACAGCCCATGGCGGCGAGCACATCGACAAAGAGCACGTCGCCCTGCAGGCATCCGTCGCGGTGCAGGCCGAGGACCTTGATCCGGCCGCCGCTCACCGCGGCCGCGGCGTAGAAGTAGGAGGCAGTGGAGGCGTCCGGCTCGATTGCATAGGTCCGTGCGGTGTACGTCGCCGGCGCAACACTGAAGGTTCTGTATTCATCGCGCTCTGTTCGCACGCCGAACTGCTCCATCATGGCGAGGGTCATGTCTACGTAGGGGCGGCTGACCAGTTCGTCTACCTCGATCGTGAGTCGGCTGCGGGCGAGGGGGGCGGCCATCAAGAGCGCAGAGACGAACTGGCTCGAGGTCGTGCCGGGAAGTCGCAGCGTCCCGCCCGTGAGTCCGCTTGCCAGGAGAGTGAGCGGCAGCCGGTCGGCATGCGCCGGCTGCGTACGCGCACCTTGGGCACGAAGACGGTCGAGCAACAGGGCCAGTGGACGTCGCCGAAGCTGCGGCGCCGCGTCCAGCCGGTAGCGGCCGCTCCCGGCGGCGCATGCCGCGAGCAGGAATCGCGCGGCTGTCCCGGCTTCAGCACAGTACACATCCGCACTCTCCACTGGAATGCGGCCCCCGGCGCCCTGGACGCTCCAGCTCTCTCCCATGTTCTCGACCCCGAACCCAAGGCTGCGAAGCCCGTCCGCGAACGCCAGGGTGTCGTCTGCGGTCAGCACGCCGGTCAGCGTGGATGCCCCGCTCGCAAGTGCCGCCAGGAGCAGCGCCCGGTTGGTGATGCTCTTTGATCCAGGCACGACGACACAGACATCCAAGCCGGGCCGGACCGGCCGGATCTCGCGGCCCATGCGCTTTTCGGGCGGCGCGGTCATGAGCTCATGCCGGGGATCGGTCGGAAGCCGTCAAGGCTTTCGAATAGCATTCGTAGGCGAAGGTCGAGTGCATTCCCGCGTGTTCGTAGACACGCAGCGGCTGCGTCACGCCCTCCACATCGACGCCGAGTTCGATGCGCCGCTGCCCGCGCTTGAACAACTCGGCGAAGGCCGTCGCGAGCAGGGCGCCGCCGATGCCGCGGCGGCGCCACTGACGGCGCACGCCGAGGCCTTTGATCCAGCCGAGATCACCGTGATCATAGGCTACCACGCCGCCGACCGCCTCCTCGGCTGCCCAGGCCATGAACCACAGTCCCGGGTCGAAGTCGTCGTGACCCAGAAGTCGCGCCTTCCAGGCTTCGAACGGCTCGTTGCTGCGCCAGTACTGGTCGGTGAACGCCTCCCGCATCGTGGCATGCATGACGGGAGCGTCCTCTGGAAGACGGAAGGGACGGATGTCGATGCCGGGCGGTGCGCCTGGATCTGGCGGCGACGTCAGCTCGGCAGCCATTCGATAGACGGTGCGCACGAGGCTGAAGCCACGACCGCGCAGCAGTTCGCGTTTCGGCTGATTCAGCCTGATACAGAAGACATCGAGTCGCGCATCCTGGTACGCGCGCGTCAGCGCCAGATCGCGCGCCCGGCGCTCCGTCAGCGTCAGGAGCCGCTCCGCCAAGCCCGGCTCTGCGTTTTCCGGGTGGGTCCAGTAGTCCGCCTCCAGTTCCCCCGTGCGAAGCTGATCGCCCGTGTACGCATACCCCACTATGCGGCCGTCGGCGCTCTCCGCAAGCCAGGCATCAGCTGTGGGGTCAAAGCCCTCCAGCATCCAATCGTTCTCGAGGTCCTGTAGCGTCGTGTCCGGCGCTCCCGTCTCAGCCACGTCGCAGGCATTGAGGAGATCGACCACGGCGACCAGATCGCGCTGCTCGGGACGGCGGATGCGGCTTGGTGCTGGACTCATGTGGCGATGCTACACTACGCTCCTGCCGTCGCTGCCAGTTCTTGTCGACGTGTCGGTTTGCACCGGCAGGGGAATGCCTAAGCGACTCGTGTGCAGAGGAGGTTCGCATGAACATCGGCAGGTGCCCCGGCCAAGACCGCATCAACTGGACCCCTGACGACATCTTCGATGTGCGCTGTCCCAATTGCGGTGGAAGCATCGAGTACTTCAAGGACGATCAGCGTCGCAAGTGCCCCAGCTGCGGCCTTGGCGTCGAGAATCCCCGCTTCGACAACGGCTGCGCGCAGTGGTGCGCGGCGGCGGAGAACTGTTCGATAATGCGGGGCGCAATTCCGGGCGACGAGGGAGCCTCCTCGCCCTCGTAGCCGCCCCACTGCGTTCACAGTCTCCTTCCGGCTTGCATTCGCCGCATCGTCCGCCTTTGTTCCGCGTCCCTGCGCCGGCAACAGAGCGGCGGGCCTTCGATGTGCGCTAGGCTACTATCCTCCTGACGAACAGCACCAGAATGGAGGAGTCGCATGGGCTTCGCATTGGATCGGGCCGGTGTGCAGGACGCTGTGTCGAAGCTGGAATTCCGCACCGAGGCCTTCATCGATGGCGCCTTCCGTCCCGCCGCCAGCGGCGACACGCTTCCCTCGTTCAACCCTGCCAGTGGAGAGAAGATCACCGATGTCGCGGCGTGCCACACGACCGATATCGACAGAGCGGTGAAGGCGGCGCGGGCGTCGTTCGAGGCCGGCGTCTGGGCCGGGCTCAAACCGGCTGAGCGCAAGGCCATTCTCCTTGACTACGCGGCATTGCTCGAGCAGCATGCTCTGGAACTGGCGCTGCTTGACTCGCTCGAGGCCGGCAAGCCCATCGCCGACACAGCTACGCTCGACATTCCGGACACCATTGAGTGCATCCGCTGGCATGCAGAGCTGATCGACAAACTCTACGAGCACGTCGCCCCCACGGGTCCGGACAACGTGGGCCTGATCGTGCGCGAACCCATTGGCGTGGTCGGCCTGATCGTCCCTTGGAACTTCCCCGCGCAGATGACGGCTTGGAAGATCGGGCCCGCTCTTGCCGCGGGGAACAGCATAATCCTGAAGCCGGCCGAGCTCACCTCCCTGAGCGCGCTGCGCATGGCGGAACTGGCGTTCGAGGCCGGGGTCCCCGCTGGTGTCTTCAATGCGGTGCCGGGCTATGGGCCAGCGGCAGGCCGCGCCCTCGGGCTCCACATGGACGTCGACATGGTGGCCTTCACGGGCTCGACGGAGGTGGGGCGGGAGGTGCTCAGGTACTCCGCCGACTCCAACCTCAAGCGTGTCGTCCTCGAGCTGGGTGGCAAGAGCCCACAAGTCGTGTTGTCGGATGCGCCGGACCTCGACACCGTCGCTGAGAACGCAGCTTCGGCCGCCTTCTGGAACATGGGCGAGAACTGCAGTTGCGGATCCCGCCTGATCATTCATCGCAGTGTCAAAGACGAGGTCGTCGCGAAGATCAGGGACATCGTGGCGACCTGGAAGATGGGAGATCCTCTGGATCCCGAGACCCGTTTGGGCCCCATGGTCGAGCCAGATCACCTGCAGAAGGTGCTCGGCTACATTGAAGCCGGCAAGGCTCAGGGGGCGAAGATAGCCATGGGCGGCGAGCGGGCGCTCGAAGAATCCGGCGGCAACTACGTCCAGGTGACCATCTTCGACGAGGCGTCGAACGACATGACGATCGCCAGTGACGAGATCTTCGGTCCCGTTCTCACCGTGCTCCCGGTGGACAGCGACGAAGAGGCGATCGCGATCGCCAACGACACGGCATATGGTCTTGCCGCCTCTCTGTATACGGCCGACGTGACCAAGGCTCATCGGCTGGCGCGGCAACTGCGCGCCGGTACGGTGTCCGTGAACACATTCTCAGAGGGCGACCTCACGACTCCGTTCGGCGGCTTCAAACAGTCCGGATTCTTCGGCCGGGACAAGTCGATGTGGGCGCACCTGCAGTACACGGAGCTCAAGACCATCTGGATGCAGCTGGGGTAGGCCAAGCGGCGCGCCGTGGGATGAGCCGGCGAGGACTAGTTGAGGCCGAAGCGCCTCAGTTCGTCCTCGCTGGCGCCGAAGTAATGGGCCGTCTCATGCAGGACGGTGATGCGTATCTCCTTCTTCAGCGTGCGAAGCTGCCGGTCCGCATCCTCCTCGTCCTCGACCTCGCGCTCGATGTTGCGCTGAAACAGGTGGATGAGGCCAGTCTCGGGTCCCGGGCCGAGGAATGACTGGTCGGGCATCGCGATGCCGTGGAATAGTCCGAGGGTGCGGGGGTCCAGACCCTCGAGAACAAGGGCCTCTGACGGCCTGTCCTCGACCAGGATCGGCACGTTGCGGAGGGAGAACAGGACCTCGTCCGGCAGTTCGTCGAGAGCATCGGCAGCGATCTGCTCGAACTCGCTGCGCGTGAGCAGGGGCTGCGGACCGTCATTGAGGGCGTCCAGCCGCAGGACGGCAAGCCATTCGGTGATCATGCCGCGCCGGTCGTTCTTCCCTTCACATGCGATACCGAGGACGTGGCGTGCGTCCGCCTCCTCGACGGGGTCCAGGGGCGGGCCGGCGAGCAGTTCTCGCAGCAGGCGCGCAGCTTGGCCAGGCTCGTCGTAGTACTCGAGATAGACCTCTGCCGTCCCAAGCCACGGTTCCGGGTCATCCGGGTCCGCGGCGCTCCAGCGGCTGTAGGCATCGAGAGCGGTCTCAGGATCGTCTTCAGCGAGCGCCAGCTCCGCCTCCAGTTCGATCACGTCCGGAAGATCGGACGCCGATTCCTTGAGGCTGGTCAGCAGACGCCATGCCCCCTCGAGATCGTCGCTCTCGAGCCGCTCCCAAGCGTCCTCCAGCTCGCGGCGGCCGTCGGGATCAAGTTGTCTCGGTTCGTTGTTCACTGTGGTGACTATCCTAGCGTCTTCGCGGCGCAACGGCAGGACGCCGGGTTGCTCTCTGTATGGTCCGCTCTTCCCGTCATGATCGCTGGGCCGTGCGTGCACCGTTGTTCGAGCGATGGGTGTCGTCCCCGCCGCGCTCTGGTATAAGCAAAAGCATGACTGCATTCGCCCCGGCGCCCCGTGATGCTGGCCCAGCCGCCGCTGCGGTTGGCGCGCCGTTGTTCCTCGGCGTCGACCTCGGCAAGGTGACGACCTCGCTGGCGCTTGGTGCACTGGATGACGAAGGGGTCCTCTACGTGCTCGAGACGCATGTGGAGCGGCATTTCGGCCGGCCATTCCAACCCTTCCTGGCGTTCTACCGCGGGTTGGATCATCTGCGAGTGGCGAGGATTGCCGCGACAGGGATTCACGGCGATCAGCTGGCGCCTCCGGCTCTCGCCGGCGTGCCGGAGGAGATCGCTCAGGAGGAGGCGCTCCGATGGCTCTTTCCGGAAGGACCCATCAACGTGGTCAGGATCGGCGGAGGCGGCTACTCGGTACTTACGCGCGATGCCGCGGGGCGGATCGCGTACGAGGCCAACGAGCGGTGTTCGGCGGGAACCGGCGAGACGATCGAGGGATTGTGCTCCCGCCTCGGGCGCACGCTGGAGGTCGCGATCGATCTCGCCGAGTCGGTCAAGGACGGCGTGACGGTCACCAGCCGTTGCGCCGTCTTCGCCAAGAGCGAGCTCACGCATTTCGCGAATCAGGGCGAGACACATGGGCGCATCTTCAGGGGATTGTTCGACGGCGTGGCACGAAACGTCCACAGCCTCTTCGACAAGAGCAGAGTCGAGGGCCCTCTCATCCTCGTTGGCCACGGCGCGCTGATCCGTCCTGTCGCGGAAGGCGTGATTGCTCTGAACGGCGGTGCCGGCAGCGTGGCGCCGCAGGCAGGAGTGTTCGAAGCATTGGGCGCATTGCGTCATGCAGCCGAGGCTGCGGGAGATGACATGCACCCGGCTGATCCGCAGGAGCTCCTGAGACCGGCTCGGTCGCGCATCGGCCGCCTGCGGCCGGCGCGCGAAGGAGCCGGCTCCGTGGTGCGCCTGCGCGAGATGGAGACGCTTCCCACGACTCCAGACGGGGCCGCGGTGCTCGGCCTGGACCTCGGATCGACCGGCTCCAAAGCCGCCGTGCTGGATGCGGCGAGCGGTGCGGTGCTCGCCCGAGTCTACAGACGCACGGAGGGAAATCCGGTGGAGGCGGCGCAAGCGCTTGTCGCCGAGATTCATGAGATGGGCCTCGCGCGAATCGCTTCCATCGGCATCACCGGCTCCGGCCGGGATGCGGCTGCGGCGGTGTTCCACGCCGCTTACCCCGAGCTCGGATGCCGGCTCGTGGTCCAGAACGAGATCGTCGCGCACGCCATAGCCGCCGTCCGGCTTGATCCCGACCACGGCGAGAGCCTGTCCATCGTCGAGATCGGCGGTCAGGATGCCAAATTCATCAACGTCAGCGGCGGCCAGGTCGTCGACGCCGACATGAACCGGGTGTGCAGTGCGGGAACGGGCTCCTTCATGGAGGAGCAGGCGATCGCTCATGGTGTCCCCGACATCGAGGAGTTTGGCCGCTTGGCGGCCGAGAGCGAGGGGCCTCCGGATCTGGGCCAGACGTGCACGGTCTTCGTCGCCGACGTGGCCACGGAGGCGCTCAACGACGGCTACTCGAGAGCCGACATCTTCGCCGGTCTGCAGCACTCGGTCGTGCGCAATTACCGCAGCAGGGTAATGGGCCAGCGGCGGCTGCTGAGGCGCGTCTTCTTTCAGGGCAAACCTGCCAGCGATCCAAGCTTGGCACGGACGCTGGCGGCGGTGCTCGAAAGGGACGTTTACGTGCCGCCGGATCCGGGATCCATGGGCGCGATCGGCGTCGCCCTCCTCACGCTGGAGCAGATGGGGGATGGGGTATCATCGCCGCCCGTCGATCTCGAGCGCGTCCTCCGCGCGAGCGTCGCGGACCGCCGCGTCTTCCAGTGCCGCGACCGTGATTGTCAGAACCTCTGTCGCCTGGAGCTTGCCGAGATCGACCTGGACGGCGATCGCGAGAGAATCGTGAGCGGCGGCCAATGCCCGAAGTACGACGACGTCGCGTCCGCCGGAGTCAGACTGCCGAAGGACGCTCCCGCTCCATACAAGGAGCGTGCCGCGCTGCTCGAGTCGCTCCTCGCTCAGGAGGGTGCAGGCTCGCGTGACGAGAGTCTTCCGCGTCTGACATTGCCATACGCGCACTACTTGATCGACACTCTGCCCTTCTTCCTGACATTCTTCCGCACGCTGGGGTATGCGGTGGAGGTGGCGCGCCCTGGTCCGAACACGCAGGCGGAGGGCGACCGACTCTGCGCTGCGCCGGGAGTGTGCGCACCTGTGAAGTTGTTGCACGGGTTGGCAGCTGCGGGGGCCGATGTCCTCGTGGCCCCCGTGTTCGTGCATCTCCCGCTGCCGAACGCGGGAGCGGGCACGTACACGTGCCCGATGGCGCAAGGTGCGCCGGACATGGTGGCGCGCGCCCTTGCGGCGAAGGCGTCAGCCACGAAGGTCTTTCGGCCCATCCTCTTCGAGCGCGAAGGGGACGGATTCGAGGCGCCGCGCACGCGCAAGGCCCTTCTCCGGGCAGCCGCTCTTCTCGCGGCCGGCCCCGGCAGCGGCGCTGCCTGGACGAAGGCTCCTGCCGGCTTTGATGCCGCCTACGAGGCTGCGCTGAACGCGCAGCGACGCTACGAAACGGGGCTCCACGCCATCGGTGAGAAGGCGCTTCGGTGGGCGCGCGACCACGACTACCCGGTCGTGCTCCTAGCCGGTGAAACGCACGTCATCCACGACGCGATCCTCGACGCAGGGATTCACGAACTCGTGGCCGCCAACGGCGGCGTTGCGCTGCCGCTGGACTGCTACCCCGTGCCGGCATGGATCGCTGGTCTCCAGCGTGTGCACTGGGCCACGGCGAGCGCCATGCTGCGGGCCACGGCCTCAGGCATTGGCGACGGGAACGTCTTTCCGCTGCTGCTCGGCACCTTCGGATGTGGCCCGAACTCGATGATCGAGCACCTGTTCGCCGATGTGGTCGGCGATTGGCCACATGCTGTGCTCGAGAGCGACGGCCATGGCGGCAAGGCGGGCTACGTGACCAGGGTGCAGGCCTTCCTGCACAGCGTCCACTCATGGAGGAACAGCCCACACGCCACACCCGCGCTGGTGCGGCACCTCGACCGTTATGACGGGGCGCTGCCGCACAGTCTCGGCGGGCGCGACTACGATCGCTACTACTTTGGCCATGTCGGCGGGCGTCTGGGCCGGCACATCGCCGCCGCCATGCGCGGCGGCGGCCTCGATGCCAGCTTCGTGGGGGAGCCCGACGCCGCCGCCCTGCGGGCGTCCGGGGGCGCCTGCTCAGGCAAGGAGTGCCTGCCGTATCAGCTGATCTGGGGCGCCTTTGAGCGCTTCATCGCCGGCGAAGCCGAACAGCTCGGCGGCGGGCGGGCACTGTTGCTGAGCGCGGGCAACGGCTTTCAGGCGTGTCGGGCCAATCTGTTCCCCTTGACCGAGCAGCTGGCTCTGGAGCGGCTGGGCTTGGCCGGACGCGTCGAGGTCGCCGACTTCAGCATCGTGACGAGGAACCTGCGCATCATGCCGGCCGCCTGGGCCGCTCTCGTGGCCGTCGATCTGCTGAACATGATGCGCTTCTACAATCTCGCTGCGGAACTGCGGCGCGGCGAGGCGGATGCCATCTTCGAAGACTACTCGAGCCGTCTCGAGGCTCTGCTTGAGCGCCCGCGAGACTCCTGGGGGCAAGCCGTTGAGATCGCCGCAGCCCTTCGTCTCGTGCCCGAGGTCGAGCGTCTGCTTGCCGATGCCGCCGCCGCCTTCCGCTCCCAGGAGCTTGATACTCATCGTCTCGACTCGCTGCGTGAGGTCTTCCTCTGTGGCGATCTCTTCTTGCGCGTGGACGAGTGGGGGAATGACGATCTGCAGCGCAAGCTCGCGGAGCAGGGCCTGCGCGTCGTCTTCGAGCCGTTCGGCGAGTTCTTCGAGCTTCTCGCTCTTCGCAGTATCCAGGATGGGAGATCGTCCCGGGAGGTGGTCAAGAAGCGCGCCTCACTGGCCGCCATGCGCGTCATCGCGCGCCGACTGATCGAGGCGGTGCGGAGGGAGCACCCATGGGTCTTCTGGAGCGACGTGCGCCAGGTCGATCGCGAGAGCAGGCGCCTGACGAGCGGCTATCCGTTCGGCGAGACGATACCCACCATCGGAGGGGCGCTCCTTGCCTGGCGCGAACAGCCGATGGACGGCATTGTCGTGGTCGCGCCGCGGGGCTGCGGCCCCGCGCTCATCGCCGAGGCACAGCTACGACGGGAGAACGGATTGCCTGTCATCTTCGTCTACACCGACGGCGACCCTATCGACGAAGGTCGCCTCGCCGGCTTTGCATGGCGCCTGCGCCGCCGTCCGGCCCGCCGTACCCTTGCCGGCGGCATCAATCCAGCGGCTGCTGTTCCGCCCCGGAGGTAACGACAGTATTCGCGAGCGTCTGCCCGCCGACGATACTCCGATGGTCACGCTGTTCCCGGTGCAGGGCAAGGAACATGCGCTTCCCCGCGGCCTTCCTGACGCCGGCGTCGTGCTGCTTCTTAACGACGCCAGAACATGATCGCTGCGCCTGAGCCGGCCTTTTCCCGCGGTCCGCCCGCCGCATGCACGTCTTTCTGCATGCCCAGGCCCCCCCGGTCCGATATCTGCTCCCGGCGATTGCGCTTGAGATAATCGCTGAATGTGATGAGATCGCGAGTGACCATGCGATCGATCTCATCGAGAGGCAGGCCCGGCGCGTCATCAGCCTCAAGTTCGAAGATGATCCTGGTGACCCCCTCGCTCCGCTCCTCGAACTTGACTTGTCCCGCTCGCACGGCGTCGACGCATGCGAGCTCGTCGCAGGCAAGCCTGGCGTGACCTGTCAGGACCCACCGCACAAAGTGCGGCCAGTTCTCCTCCACAACACGCAACGGAGCGTCGACATCCGTTTGTCGGCGAATGCTCTGCATGCGACCCCATTTCCGACAGCGTCATTGAAGACAACTACTGTGTATCCCGTGCCCGTGAGAGCGAACCGTACCGCTCAGACGCCCGTCTCGACCGGTACGGTTCCATTCTTGATCGCCTTCTGCAGCGCCTCGTAATCCTTCTCCGTCTGATCGGCATAGGAATGGGCGAAGTCGGCAATCGCCTGGTCGAAGCGATCGGCGTTGCCCAGATATGCGTTGATGGCGCTGCGCTGACCCGATCGCGCGTGGCCGCGCGCGAGCGCCCATCCGCAGATCTCAGCATAGAGCTCGAGCCCCATGGGCTTCAGGCTCTCGACTTCGATGGACCCCTTCATGTCGCGCAGTTGACGCCAGTAGAAATGACGTCCGGCCGGCTGGCCGGTCATCCAGCCCAGGAAGATGTCGCTGGCGGCTTGGGTGAGGCGCTGACCCGCGACCACCCTGTGTCCAGAATGATCGAACTCGCTCTCGCCGAGATAGGGCTCGAGCACTGACCGGTTGGCCTGCTTGACCTGCAGGATGAGCGGGTCATTCTCGTCTCGGCCGGCCATGAGCACAATGAAGCAGCGAGTGCCGACGCTGCCGACGCCAACGACTTTCCGGGCCACATCGAGGAGGTCGAACCTGCTGACGAGGGCCCGACGATCGTCTGTGAGGGTCTCCGTATACTGGACGAAAAGCTCGCGAACATCGATGGCTCGGCTCAGCTCCTCGAAATGCATGATCAGGGGAGGCTGTTCGACGAAACGACGCGTACCTCCGACGACCTCCGTCAGCCTGCTGGCAGCATGGAGGTGATCGCGTGTTCGCGTCTTGTCCAATCCAGTCTCAAGCTTGCTGTACGCCTTGTCACGGACGCCGCTTCCCCCGAGGGTCGTCGTCTTGACCAACCGAAGCAGATCGTCGGCCGCGACGCGTGAGTACCAGACGTCGAGCTCCCGCATCTCCGTGTAGGTCGCCATGTGCTGCCGATATGAACGTGCTGCAGCAAGAGCCGCGGTGCGCGCCGTCTCTTCATCGAAGCCGCTGTTGCGGGCAGCGATGACGAAGCTGGCCGCGAGCCGCTTGACGTCCCACTCGAACGGTCCCGGCAGTGTCTCGTCGAAATCGTTGACGTCGAAGATGAGGGAGCGCTCTGGTGAGCCGTACAGACCGAAGTTGGAGAGGTGGGCATCACCGCACAGCTGTACGTGAAGCCCTGTGCGCGGCTGGGCCGCCAAGTCGGATGCCATGAGGGCGGCTGCGCCGCGGTAGAAGGTGAACGGGGACATCGACATCCGGCCCCATCGAATGGGTACGAGGTCCTCCATGCGATCGGTGTCCTGTGCTCGCAGGAGGCCAATGGGATCGGCCCGATCCGGCGGAGCGGTCCACGTCCCGTGGGCTCTCCTGGGAACAAGCTTCCGCCGCTCCTTCCCTCTCGCGACCTGCTCCTGAATCGTGGACTTCTGCAGCCCCGTTTCGCTGGGCATGATGTCTCCTTCACGGTCGTCCCCGGCTGCTCTCGTACGTGAATAGCGTAGCCTCCGGCGGCGCTCGCGTATAGAGGCCCAGGCACGAAGCGCATTTGGGTTGTGGTACTCTGGCCCCATCCCAGACCCTCACCCGCGTTCACCAACCGTTCAGAAGGAGACCATGGGGGACCACACCGGGCCGCAAGGCAGGGATGACGCTGGTTCGTCATCGGTCGACGTCAAAGCGCTGAATCGCATCACGTTTCTCGGCCACGCGACGGTCCTTATCGAAATCGACGGTCGCAGGTTCCTCACTGACCCTGTGCTGCGACAGGTCGTCGGGCCCTTGTGGCGGAGGACACCACGCCCACACCTTGGGCCGCTATCGGGACTCGACGCTGTGCTCATCTCGCACCTGCATCTCGATCATTACGACCCCGCGTCGCTCCGGCTACTCGATACGGGAGTACTGATCATCGGGCCGCCGGGCAGCGCTCGCTCATTACGCTGGCGTGGTTTCACAGACGTTCACGAGCTCGGCCCGGGGGAGAGTGTGAGCTTGGGCGGCCTTGACATCGTGGCGACTGAAGCAAGACACCCACGAGGGCGTCATCCGTTGAGCCAACAAGGGCCGCCCAGCGTCGGATACGTCATCAGCGGCACGCATGACATCTACTTCGCGGGGGACACCGGCCTCTTCCCAGGCATGGCTGCCCTGTGGCCGAAGCTGGATGTGGCGTTGCTCCCGATCGCGGGGCTTGGGCCACGTATGCCCGAGTTGAAACATCTCAGCCCGCGGCATGCCGTCAGGGCGATGGAGTTGTTGCGGCCGGAGATCGTCATTCCGATTCACTGGGGCACGTACCATTTGCCGGGAACGGCCCTCATGCGGATGCGTTCGGACATACACCGTCAGGCGCCGCTCGACTTCGTACGGGAGGCTGCGGTCCTGGAGCCGGAAATCCGCACCGTCATGCTCCAGCCCGGCCAGGCTCTCGAGCTGGCGTCGCGATTCCCGGCTGCCACTCTCGGCGGACTGCCCACGCTGAAAGCCTTCCCCGGACTCCTCGCCAGGGACTAGTCTAGTCGCGTCGCCTTTCCCGTCGCATGCTGTTCTTGCGCGACTGCCCCAGATTCTGCACGACCACGGCGACGACTGTGATCAGGTAGAGCTGCCCGAGTACGGCCTCCGTCATCGCCAGCAGTCTTCCCGCTTGGCCCTGTGCCGAGAGGTCACCATATCCCGTCGTGGTGATCGTCGTGAGACTGAAATACAGGTAGTCGGTGGACGTGACCACCGTTGGGTCCTGTGCGAAGAACGGTTCGTCCGTGGCGAGCGCGATCAGCGTGTACATGCTGGCGAAGAACATGGCGATCATCAGGTAGACACAAACGGCGCCGAAGAAGGTCTCGAGGTTCACGGTCGGATGGCTCACCAGACGCCGGGCGATTGCGACCGGGGCGACGAGGATGAGCACGACGTTCAACAAGACCAATGCGATCCTGGTGAGCTCCTCGCCGGCGGCGACACCGAAGACGATACCCGTGATCGGGATGAGGACGATGAGCACGAGCGGGAGGCGGGGTACCCGGCGCTCGACCAACGAAGCACGCAGCGCCATCCACGTTGTGGCTGCGAGGATGACCAGGACGATCAGACGACCGTACTGGTTATCGTCGACGAGGGCAGCGGCAAAGGCGTAGACAACGAGCAGCAGGAGCACGAGTCCATAGCTGTCGGCGAAGCGGGGACGTCGTAGTACGTCCCCTCCGTCCTCAGGGGAAACAGCCAAGGCATGAGCCTGTCTGCTGACGGCATCGTCCATTGTCCGCCTCACTGTACTCCACGTGGAGGATCCGGCACAGTGGGGAAGGATAGCCGTAGCGGCCGCCATCCTTCATAATCACTGATGATGCTCCAGCGCCTTGCCATACTGCCCGAGAGCGTGATCGGCGCCGCTCAACGGCCGCTCTTCTTTCTCCTGGTGGGGTTCATTCTCACCTTCGCCCTGACCCGGCTCAGCACAAGACTCGCGCGAGCCGGGGTCTTCTCACGGTTCCGCCCCGGCAGCATCATCACCGCCGGAGGCATACACATTCACCATGCCGTTCCTGGTCTGATTGGCATGGTGATCTTCGGCATTCTCAGCTTTGCCCTCAGCCCAGGAAGTCCCTGGATCGAAATCCTGGCTTTCGGCTTCGGGTCCGGTGCTGCGCTGACCTTGGATGAGTTCGCTCTGATCCTTCACCTCGAGGACGTGTACTGGACAGGCGAAGGCCGCGCCTCGATCGACGCGATCGTCCTCGGCGTGACCTTCATCATCCTGCTGCTCACCGGACTCCTGCCGCGAAGTATCCATGAGCTCGGCGACATCGTCGACCTCTCCCGATCGGTCGGTGTCGTCTTGCTCCTGGCGACGGCGGCATTCGTGATCGTTTGCTACCTGAAGGGCAAGCTATTCATTGGGACGATCGGGATTTTCGTCCTGCCGGTCGCCGTGATCGGCGCGATCCGCCTCGCCAAGCCGAACTCTCCTTGGGCTCATCTGCGCTACGGGAACAATCGGGGGAAGCTCGACCGGGCGCGACGCCGCGACGAGTACTTCCACTGTCGTTGGCGTCAGCGCAAGCATTTCGTGTGGGATCTGATTGGCGGGAAACCGCATCTGCACCTGCCGCAGTTGCACGTGTCTAACGTCAAGGGTGATCAGGGCCATTGCGACGCTGCCACGACGGCGCCCGGCCACGACCCGCAGGCGAAGACCTGACGGAGCCGGCCTTTGCCCTTCGATGCGATGGCACGGTTCCGTTAGCCAAGTCGATCAGGTGCTGCCACCCCGCTGCGGCTTGATGTAGCATCTCTCTACCTGCTCACGCCTCGCTGCAGGGGCCCCGCAGATCGACGATCAAGGCCGTC
Source organism: uncultured Thermoleophilia bacterium (assembly GCA_964533575.1). Classification (GTDB taxonomy): domain Bacteria; phylum Actinomycetota; class Thermoleophilia; order UBA2241; family UBA2241; genus CAIXSE01. The sequence goes on from CAZHMG010000017.1 coordinate 37,712, forward strand.
TCGTGCTGTTCCCGACGATCACATTCGCCATCTTCTTCTTGGCCGTGTACGCCGCGAGCTGGCTGCTCATGCCGCACTTCCGCCTCTGGAAGATGATGATCATCGGCGCCGGCTACATCTTCTACGGCTGGTGGGATTGGCGTTTCGTGCTGCTCCTCGTGGCGGCGACTTTCGTCAATCAGTTCCTAGGGGTCCGGATTGCGAAAGCTCGGCACCGGTCCGCGGCGCGTCGCTGGGTGGCCTTGGCAGTGGTGGCGAATCTGACGGTGCTCGGCGCTTTCAAGTACTTCGACTTCTTCGCGGCCAACCTCGATCAACTCCTCTCCACGCTGGGGCTGGGTGCGCCCGTACCGCTCCTGCAGATCGCACTGCCGGTGGGCATCTCGTTCCTCGTCTTCAGGATGCTCACCTACGTGATCGACATCTATCGTGGCAAGCTCGCGCCCGCTCCGGCCCTGGACTTTGCGGTCTATGTCGCCTTCTTTCCGTATCTTCTTGCTGGTCCTATCTCGCGCGCGGCTGATTTCCTCCCGCAGCTTCGCACGCGCCGTGACCCCCGATCGGTCGACGCAGGACGCGCTTTCACCCTCATCCTGGGTGGGCTTGCGAAGAAGATTCTCATCGCCGACTACCTAGCCACACACATTGTCAACGGAGTCTTCTCATCGCCGCAGTCGCACTCTTCCTGGGAAACCCTCTGGGGCATACTCGCCTACTCAGTCCAGATCTACTGCGACTTCAGCGCCTATAGCGACATCGCCATCGGCGTGTCCCTGCTGCTCGGCTTTCGGCTGCCGGACAATTTCAACGCTCCCTACACGGCGCAGACCATCCAGGATTTCTGGCGCCGCTGGCACATCACGCTGTCCAGATGGCTGCGTGACTACCTATACATACCGTTGGGCGGCAACCGGAAGGGCCGCGGCCGTACCTACGCGAACCTCATTGTCACGTTCCTCCTCGCCGGCCTGTGGCACGGCGCCGGCTGGACGTTCGTGTTCTGGGGCGGCATGCACGGCGTCGGCCTGGCGCTGGAGCGCGCCCGCGCCGACGCGCGCCAGGCTCGGGGCCTGCCCGAGCCGGGCGCGACTGCCGGAGCGCGGGCGCTCCAACGCCTCGCCGTGTTCGCCTTCGTCAGCGTCGCCTGGGTGTTCTTCCGCGCCGACTCGATGGGCG
>CAZHMG010000018.1:0-36143 GCA_964533575.1 uncultured Thermoleophilia bacterium
GGTCGCCTTCGCGGAGGCGATCGGACCGGCCCAGGAGTTCGCGCGCGAGCACGGCGGCAAGATCGACCCGAACCGCGAGCTGATCGCCCTCGGGGCCGCGAACACAGGCGCCGGACTCTTCTCGGGCTTTCCCATCGGCTCGTCGCTCTCTAAGTCGGCAGCCAACGACCGCGCCGGGGCCAAGACACCCGCCTCCCTGATCACGGCGGCCGCGGCGACCGCCGTGGTGGCGCTGTTCCTGACGCCGCTGTTCGAGCCGCTGCCGGAGGCGACGCTCGGGGCTATCGTCGTCGTCGCGGTGGCCGGGATGATGAAGGTCGGCAAGATGCGACGGCTGTGGCGACTGCGACGGCTGGACTTCTGGCTCGCGTTGATCGCTCTGGCGGGCGTCCTCGTCATGCCGACCCTGCCGGCGCTGGGGATCGCCGTCATCATCTCGGTGGGCATGCTGGTCTGGCGCGCCAGTAAGGCACGCCTGACCTTCCTGGGCCGGGCGCGCGGCGGCCTCGAGCAGGTGGACCTGCGCTCGGCGCCGGACGCGGCGATCCCGGGGCTGCTTGTCGTGCGCCCCGACGAGATGCTCTTCTTCGCCAACGCGGCGTCGGTACGCGATGGGATCGTCGAGGCCGTCGCGGACGCCGACCCGCTTCCGTCGGTCGTCCTGCTCGACCTGAGCCTCACGCCGGAGTTCGACGTCCCCGCGGTCGAGGCCTTGGAGCATCTGCACGAGCGCCTGGCCGGCGAGGAAATCGAGCTCTGGCTGAGTAACCTGCGGCCCGCTGCGCGGGACCTCCTGGACCGTGCCGGCGCGCTCGCCGCCATCGGACCCGAGCGGGTCCACGCCCGCGCGATCGACGGGATCCTCGCGTTCGCCCTGCGCTCGCCCGGGGCTGCGGAGCGCGTCGCCGTGCTCACCGACCTGCTCACCTTCCTCCGTGAGCGGGCGGCGCGCCCCGACGTGGGCGCGGAAGGCGCCGAGGTTCTGGCCGCTTTGGAGGAGCGGCTCTCGGCGGAGCTGGCGGCGGCGGGTGGGCTCGGTGCTCAGGCAGCGGCCTCGCGCTGACGAAAGGCCTGCTGCACGGCGCGCTCGTCACCCTCGACAGAAGGAAGGGTGGGCGCGCTTGCCGCACGCCGAGTGGAATGGGAGGGGAGACGATGGGGGCTACTCAGACCGGCACCAGGCCCGTTCTCCTGGCCACGCATCCTGAAGACTATGAGAACTTGTCGGGCACGAGCTCCATGGGGACCAGCAGAAGCGTAGACGGGGCGCGGGCTGCCTCAGCACGAGCAAACCGCGCCCCGTCCGAGCGACTGCCGATCGCTGGGGGAGAAGGATGACAGACACCGCATCGGAACAGCGCGTCCTGGCGGACACTGCCGGCGGCTCCGGATCATGGTGGGACGGGCGCTTGTTCGGCATGTGGATCCTGGTCAACGGCGTCGCCTTCCTCGTGATCCCCGTCGTCGCCATCCTCCTCGAGTGGCTGGCGTCCGCGGCGACACAAAATCTCGTATACGACCAGCGTGCCCTTGCCGTGCTGATCGTCGCCGCCGTCGGGGCCGCAACCCAGGGGCTCATCCTGGGAGCGTGGCAGTGGCGACTCCTGCGGCGCCGTATCCCCGAGCTGCAGCGGCGACGCTGGGTGCGGGCGACGCTGGTGCCCGCGTTTTTCGTCTGGCTGCTGGTCATCTCGCCGGCCGCGGTGGACACTCTTGCCCGCGGCGGCGACACGCTGGCTGCGTTCGGCAACGGGATAGTCCAGGCCCTCGTCCTGGGGCCGCTCATCGGCATAGCGCAGGCAGCCGCTTTCCGCGGTCACACCACCCGCTGGGCGTGGTGGCTGGCCGCGAACGTCGTGACCTACCTGAGCGGTGCAGGGTTGTACGAGGTCGGCAGCTGGTTGCAGCAGGCCTTGTCCTTGCCCGGGCGCATCCCAGCCTTCTTTCCGGCGGTGGCAATCGCCATCCACGGCGCCTTCGTGCTCTGGGTGACCGCGCCGGTGGCGATCACCGATGCCCGCCCGCCGCGTCAAGAAGCCGACGCCAAGCCCGGACCGGCAATTGCCATGCCACAGTCAGGGGAAGAGCATGGTGAGACATAAGCGTTGCTGCGTCGGTGCCCGGGAAGTCCGCTGGCAAGACCTCGGCAGACCAACGCGATGGGCCGGCGGCGACAGCGGGACGGCTTCCCGCAACCCGTCTGCAACCGAACTCAGCGGCACTGGTTGGCACGCATGACCCCTCGTTGGCACTCGAGACAGCATATCGCACGCTCAGGATGGCACTCAGGAGCGCTCGCTGGCACCTACTGGCGGACTGATCAGCGCCCCCTCACGGCGGCAACGCGACGCCTTCGCTTGCCGCGCGCCACGACTCCTGCCGACACACAGCCGACGAGACTCCTCGTCACGGCCGACCACACGAGGACATGTCTCAGCGCAGAGGTCGCGCAGAACCTTGGACTGTGCAGCACAATCGCGTCCGGCCAAGCATCGATAGTCACGCCTGCCGCGTGTTTCCTACACCTGGTGTCGGCTGTTCGATCCAGCCCGGGGGCACCACGTTTCTCCTGCATCTGGCGATTTCCTGAAGCGCCGTCGGCGCGCCCGCGGCCGAAGTGCTGCCAAATGCCGACATTCTGCCGACGAGACGCACCGTTGCGCCGGCGCACGGCAGGACACGGGTCGGCATGAACGTGGCCTTGGCTGCCGCCGATGGGTCGCCCCGCCGCATTCAAGGGCAGCCACGCTTGTCTTCCATGGACGTCACGAAGTGCACGGAGGAAGCTGGACGGCTGCCCTCTCTGCCAACAGACAACCCCTGTTCCCGACGCTGGCTTGCCCTGATAGGGTTGATGCACGGGCAGATGAAGCCAAGGGAGCCGATCCGGAAACCTTGATCGGGCTGATGGGGGGTCAGTCGAGCCTGCGTCCGACCCCTGCGAGGCAGGTCTCAATGGGCGGCGGAGAACCTCCCCCGAAACTCCCCCAAAGAGGTCGTGGAGACGGATGGGCGGCCGAGCACGTTCTCGTACTTGGGTGCCGATGAGGATTGGAAGTTGACCTCCCCTATACTTGCGCGAATGACGAATGCCGATCCTCTCTATGTGTCTCACTCCTCAGTTGAAGGTGGTCGCTCGCGCGGGCGTCGCGACCGAGATCACCGTGCCCCGGCTGGTTCGCCGGGCCACGGGGGTGGGTAGAGCAAAGCCATGGACACCTGTGCTGAGCCTCTTGAGCTGCTGCGCGAGGTTTTCGCGCGGCAGCGTCTTGGCGTGCTCGCCACGCAAGGACCCGACCATCCCTACGCGAGCCTGGTGGCGGTGCGCGCCTCGGAGGATCTCGCGCACCTCTACTTCAGTACGCCGCGCGCCACCCGCAAGTTCGGCTTTCTCAGTGCCGAGCCGCAGGTGGCGATGCTCGTCGACAGCCGCGCGGACGAAGATCTCGACTTTCACGGCACCGTCGCCGCGACGGCAGTCGGCACGGCGCGCGAGCTCGAGGGTGAAGAGCGCGCCGTACAGCTCACCGCCTTTCTTGCGCGGCATCCGCACCTGAAGCCGTTTGCGAGTGCGCCCTCCAGCGCGCTGGTCGAGCTTGCCGTCGAGACGTACTACATCGTCAGCCGCTTCCAGAATGTCACCGAACTGCACCTGCGGTAGCGCGGCCGTACGGCCCGGCTTCGTTCTCCATCAGGAAGAAATCGACGAGAGCGTCGCCGCGCGTGTAGGCGGCAAGGCCCTCGCGCTGGCCCGCATGGCACGCGCTGGTATCGCCGTGCCTGCGTTTGTGGTGGTCACGACTGACGCCTACGAGGCCTACCTGGATGTTACGGAGTTGCGGGCGCGCATTCTCTTCGAGCTGGATCGCAAGGACTTCGCAGACATGCGTTGGGAGGAGCTCTGGGACGCGGCGCTGCGCATCCGCAGCCTCTTCCTGACCACGCCGCTGCCGGAAGAGCTGCGCGCGGCGCTGGCGCAGCCGCTCGCCGCTCGCTTCGCACACAGGGCCACCGTGGTGCGCTCGTCGGCGCCGGGAGAGGACTCCGCCGGCGCCTCGTTCGCCGGGTTGCACGAGTCGTATGTGAACGTGCGAGGGTCGGATGCCGTCCTCGAACACGTCAAGCTCGTGTGGGCCTCACTCTGGTCGGACGCGGCGCTGCTGTACCGCCGCGAGCTCGGGCTCGATCCCAAGCGCAGCGTCATGGCAGTCGTCGTGCAGGAGATCGTATCGGGCGAGCGCTCGGGAGTCGCCTTCAGCCGTCACCCGGACGACGACGCGCGCGCTCTCGTCGAGGCCGTACACGGCTTGAACCAGGGTCTCGTGGACGGCGTCGTCGAGCCCGACCGCTGGATCCTGGATCGGCGCGACGGTGCCATACTGGAGCATCGGTCCGTGGAGCGTCGGGAGATGATCACGGAGCAAGCAGACGGCGTGCATCTGGTGCCGCTGCCTCGCGACCGCCAGGGCAGGGCTCCCCTGGCGGCCCATGAGGTGCCCCGCGTTCACGGTCTCGCGCGGCACGCGGAGTGTCACTTCCACGCGCCGCAAGACGTGGAATGGACGCTGCGGCGCGACGATCTGTACGCGCTCCAGTCGCGCCCTATCACCACGCTGGGTGGCGCCGCCGGCGACGGACGCTCCACGTACCTCAGCCTGAGGCGCAGCTTCGAAAGCCTGCAAAGGCTGCGCCGCCGCATCGAGGACGAGGACCTGCCGGCGCTCGCGGCCGCCGCCGACCGCCTTGAGGCCGCGTCACTTGACGGTCTGGACAACGCCGGCCTGCGTGCGGCCCTGAAGGAACGCAAGGCAGCCCACGATCGCTGCGTAGACGTCTACATCGCCGACTTCATCCCCTTCGCGCACGGTGCCCGCCTCTTCGGCGCCGCCTACAACGACGCTCTACACCCCGAGGATCCCTACGAGTTCACGGAACTGCTTGCAGGCACTCCCATGATCAGCCTGCGGCGCAACGCAGCACTGGAGCGTGTGGCCGCGCGACTTCGCGCTGGAGAGGAGAAGGCCGCGGCACGTGCGCTGGATGAGTACATGGCGGAGTTCGGCGATGCCGCCCGCCAGGGTGCCGAAGCTCGCGCCGAGGTACTGCAGGTCGCCCGGAGGCTCGCGGCGCGTCCGGCAGCGCCAGCAGTGACGCGCTCCGACCTTGCGGAGCGCGCCCGGCGCTTCATCGAGGCGCACCCGGAGGCCGAGCGGCAGCGAGCGGCCGAGGTGCTCGACCTGGGTCGCGCGAGCTGGCGCCTGCGTGATGACGACAACCTGTACCTCGACCGTCTCGAACGTCTCCTCGTAGCCGCTCTCGAAGAGGCGGAGCGCCGCGGACTCCCGATCGACGAGCAACTGCGACCGCGGCAGGTCACGTTGCCTTCGCCGCTCGGCGCGGAGCAGACAGCGGCGGTGGGGGCCAGGGCCTCTGAACTGGCGGCCGCCTGGCAGGCTGCGCCCGCTGGCCTGCGCTCTCAGGCGCGCCAGATCGTCGGGCAGCCGGCCGGCCCGGGCCTGGCCGCCGGCACTGCCCGGGTCATCGAGAGCCGGGAGGATCTCGCGACATTCGCCGACGGCGAGATCCTCGTCTGTGATGCCATCGCTCCCGACATGACCTTCATCGTGCCGCTGGCCGCCGGCATCGTGGAGCGCCGCGGCGGGATGCTCATCCACGGCGCGATCATCGCACGCGAATATGGCCTGCCGTGCGTGACCGGTGTGCCTCGGGCCACCGAGCTCATCCACAGCGGCGACCGGGTGACCGTGGACGGCTACCTGGGCATCGTGACCGTCGGCTGAGCCGACGAAGTGCCGTCAAACCGAGACGGCGGCGGTGGTTGAGGGAGTACAGCGATTTCGCCAGACCCCATTCTTCGGCCCATTTGCGAACATCTCGGTGTGTCAATGTTGTTGTCGGGCGTGGGAGTTCACCTGCAAGGACTGCGGCGAAGGCTTCGAGGTCGACTGCCACATGAACGAGCGTGAGGAGAAGGCGGTCTGCCCTGAGTGTGTAAGCCGCAACGTAGAGATTGTCTTGACCTCCAACTTCGTCTCGCCGCGGCCGTCGAAGGACTGATCCGGCGACGCGACGCTCCACAAACGTTCATCCCGCCATCCGCTCCGCCGCTCCTCTGGAGGGGGCGCCAGTGGTCGAGTGCGTCTGGGGCATATAGTGGCATTGCCCTAGCCGCCTCAGCGAGCGACCATGGTGGCTCCGGCTCCTCTGTGACAGTGGCTGGCTCGCGGCCTGGCCCGCTCGGTGCGCGAGTGGCCGCAAGAGGAGCGTGTGGCGCTGCCGACGGTGATGGCCGAAACTGTACAACGCAGAGACAACAAAGCACCGGCGCTACACTAGAGAGCTGAACCTGCTCCTTTGGCGAGGACCGCCATTGCGCAGCCTGATCGCCGACGACTCGACTCGTCCTCAGCTTCGCTTTCACCTGCCTCTTGACCCTGCTCGCTTGCTGCGTGCCCGCCATCGCATCCGCGACTTCCTGCATGAGTATGGTGTGCAGCGCCGAGCGATTGAGGAGATCGTGCTCGCCGTCGAGGAGGCGATGACCAATGCTGTACGTCACAGCGGCGGCGAAGACGTTGCCGTGGGTCTGGGCTTCGGCTCTGCAACCCCACTTCGCCATGACCACCGGTCCCGCGATTCGCTCCGCCGCCTCTCCGTCTGCCGCTCAGGCTACGGCAAAGCGTAGACATGCGTCTCGCGCGCGTCGATACTCCAGTCAGACTCAGAACGGGGCGTGCGTTGGGCAGCAAGCGCGAAGGCAGCGCCTCGTCTCCTGGAAGCGACTGACGGGGGGTACACCATGCGTCGCTTGTGGATCGTCGCCGCCATTGCCTGCGGCGTGTTCGCCCTGGCGGGCGTCGCCTCGGCGTCGGTGCGCGAGGAAGTCCGCTCGCTTGCTTCTACGTTGGCGACCGTCACGGAACTACCTGACGGCGCCTCACCCTCGCCGCTGTCCACGCCAGCAGAGTCTCCGACGTCCTCGCCGCCGTCCAGCTTGCCGTCGACCGAGTCGCCGCCTCCCTCGGTGACGCCGAGCGAGACCCCTGCCACCCCAAGCAATCATGGCGAGGCCGTCTCAGCAGTTGCCAGGGACAAGGAGGCGGCCGGCACCAAGACCCTCCCCAATGGCAAGACCGTCACCAATCACGGCATGGCCGTCTCGGCTGCGGCCCACGACAAGGCCGGCGCTTCGATGGAACCCAGTGCCGTCGGCAAGGGCAAGGGAAAGAACGGAGACTGAGGCTCCAGCGAGTCTCCGACCTAGCTCTGCTCGTCGACCAACCCCTTGCGATGGTGCAGGGGCAGGCTCAGGGGCCCAGAGTCGGCGGTCGTGCGCGGACTTCACCGGCCGAGTGACACCAACCCCGCGATTCTCTCCGCCGCCTCTTCCTGCATCGCTGGAATCGCGTGCGAGCAGGTGTCCAGTGTGATCGAGACCGTGGCGTGCCCCAGCCGCTCGCTGACGACCTTGGGATGGATGCCGGCCTGCAGGACCAGCGTGGCGTGCGTGTGCCTGAGATCGTGCAGCCGGATCGCCGGCAGCATCGCCTTCTTGACCGCGATCCGGAACCAGCGTGAGATCGTCTCCGGATCGACGCCTCGCCGTTCTCCTTCGTGAACACGAGGCCGCTGTCGATCCACGCTTCTGGGACGTGAGAGGCTTCCCTCAAAGCAAACCATCCGAATTGGCAACGCCAGACCAAGGAGCTCAGGTGGATGAAGGACAGGCAAGTGAGCACATCGACTTGCTGCGCCCGCGGGGGCGTGTCACCAATGAAGAGCTCGCCGGCATGCCGGCAAGCCTCAGGGTCCAAGAGGCACAGCCCTGGGCGCGGCTATCGCGCAGCGGCTTCTACTCGGCCCTGCGTTCGGGAGAGACCCATCCTGTCAATTGGGTCATGCGATTCGCATCCCAACGCGGCGGTTCCTGCAGTCCATCGGGGCGAGGAAGGACATGGAGCACGGCGTGAACCTGTCTGAGTTCGTCGAGTGCAGTGCGGTTTCGACCCGCGTATCTCAGAGCGACAGTCGTCGTTGCCAGTGCGTCGGTCGCCGTCCCCCCTGCCGTCACACCGGAGGAGGTTGGTCGGTCTGACACTCCGGACTTGACATGCACGTCCATCTCAGACCTGTGCACAAGCCGAGTGCGGCTTTTCGCGCACCTGTGGAACTCACCGCTCGCGTCCGATGCGCTCGCGTCCGATGCACGGCGCTTGAGGCGGGAATTCGGGCGACGTCGCGGAGAGGCGCGAAGGCGGTCTCGTAGCGCAGTCGCTCGGGTCCTGACACAACAGCCTGACGCACGCTTTGGGGGACGTGCGGCTCCGCGGGCGCTCTGCTCCTGACTCCGCAGCTGCCGAAGCGGAGGTTACCGCGGCGGCGTCGAGCGGTCGGGAGCCGCGCCGCGTGGCGTCGCCAGAGCGTCGACGAGGTCCCGCGCCGCGTCCCTGAATATCTCCCGAGCGCGCCCTCCGCCGCTCTCTGTCGTACGCATCGTCGTCACCTACCCTCGATGTCAACTCCGTGACGCCGCCTCGGCATCACGTACCGTACGAGACGGGCGCGCTCAGCGGCGCGGTCGATCCGTTCGGCCCGCTGTCTCACCAGTTCGAGAAGAGTCATGTCGTGCATCGCTGGATCCTCCCTCACGTCTCCGGCCCACCCGTGGACTGATGCCACGCTCACCACTGAAACAATTATAGCGGTTACTGATAACTAGTCAAGACTGTTTGACGGTTGGTACACTGAGGGTGACGACGAGGAGGCTTGGCATGCCGGGTCAGCCGAAGGAACCACCGGGAAACCTTGCCTTGGTGCGGGACTTCATCAACACGAAAGACATCGATAGTGGTACGGACGCCCTTGACGACCCCGCGGCGCTGGCGGAGTGGCTCGGGGAGCGCAGACTCAGTGATACGCGTGGGCCGGCCGATCGAGACGATCTAGACAGTGCCATCACCTTTCGCGAGGCGCTACGCGAGTTCGTCCTCAGCAACAACGACGGCCGACCGGTGAAGCCAGCGGCTGCGTCGGCCCTCGACACCGTGGCAGCTCGGGCGGGACTGGTCCTACGGACCCGGCCCGAGGGTACAGTGACGCTCGAGGCCGAGGCCGATGGGGTTGACGGCGCGCTGGGGAAGCTCCTCGTCATCGTCTATCGCTCGATGGAGGTTGGCACATGGTCGCGATTGAAAGCCTGCCGCAGCGACACCTGCAAGTGGGCCTTCTACGACCACTCCAAGAACCGTTCGGGCCACTGGTGCACGATGTCGGTGTGCGGCAACCGTCAGAAGGCGAAGGGGTACCGGCAGCGCCGCCGGATCGCGGCCGGGTCCGGGGAGTGAGGAAAGGGCTGCGCCCCACCACGGTCGTCTCATCGATGGATGATGCTGCCGAGTCATGCCGCCACGGCTCACATACCTGTGATGACGGCAGCTTCCTCGAATCATGGCCCATAACGCTGCCCGCCCTTTTGGGCGCGTCCGTTAGCGGTATGGTCGCAAGAGCATGGAACGGCACTGGCTGCCTCTGTCGATGTGGTGCACGAGGCTTGCGGCGGGCAAGTCGCGTCAGTTCCGCCGCGCCGAGGGCGTCGTAGACGAGATTGGCCGTGAGGTCGTCGCGCATCGACCAGCCGACGCAGTAGCGGCTGCAGCGATGGAAGCGCTCGACCATACTGCACCGCCGACCTGCCGCCGCGATGCCGACCAGACGCCTGCCCACAGCACAGAACCAATCAGCACAAGGCAGCACGAAGCCTCTCCAGAACCTCGCCCTGTGCAGCACTATCAGACACAAACCAACACGGCCCGTCACCACCTACTCATGATTCCTGAACCTGGTGTCGCTGGTTCGATTCTAGCCGGGGGCGCCACGTTTCTCCTGCATATGGCGAGTTCCTGAAGCGCTGTGGACGTCGCCGCGGCGAAAATGCTGTCAAATGCCGACAATCGGCTGACGAGACGCGAAGCTACGCTGCGACGCAATATCGCGTTTGCCCAGAAGAGCCGCTGACTGTCGACTGCCAACTTCACATCTGTCCCCGATCAGAGCTATGGTCTGGAGCGACGCTCCTGTCTCGTTGGCCGCGGCCATCCTTGTTCCGGAGGGGCATCGAGATGAAGCAAGTACCGCCAGACGTACCCCCGTGCCGGAAGCTGCTGCTCGCAGTCGCCGACCTGCATGTGCGCGGGTTCCAGCGCCTGCACATCATGCCGTACATGGGCAGCATGGGCGCCTGGCGCTGCGTCCTTGCGCCGGCCAGCATGATCTCCAGCAGAGATGGTGCCTGGCTGGACGCGCTTGGCGATGAGGGCAGATTGCCGCGCTACACCGGCGCCACGGAGTACACCTACTGGGGATGGGAGGCCAAGGACAGCACGCCGCCCGCGCGTCTTGCCCGGGTGTTCCTCGACTTGTTCCCCGATGTCGCTAGGCAGTCATCTGGCCCAGACTGGCTCTACGCCGGCTGGTTTCTGTACGCCCTGAATCTGACCTATCCCGATGCGCTGCCCGTCGCTGATGGCGAGGGAGGAGCGCTGAGCATGCACGATCGCAACGACGTCATCCCACCGCCCCCGGTGGGCTTTGCCGGCGAGTCCGGGCCCCCAGATGTCGAGGCCCAGGGGGCAGGCAATTCTGAAGGACGAGCCCCGAGTCGACCACGAGCCCATGGCCCGCGACCAGGCGTGCAACACCTGCGCTCAGCTGTACTGTGGGCACGGTTTCTGCGAGGCGTTCCCCGACGGCGAGGGCATCCCGCTGGTCATTCTCAACGGCCTGGACAAGCACTTGCAGCCGGTCGAAGGCGATTTGGACTTTCGCCAAGACGATGCCTGAGTGGCCGCACGAGTACATCGTTCGTGAACGTGTCGACGAACGGCTGTTCGAGCGCCTGGTCGTCCACATCCGTAGTCACGGGTACGAGGGCAGGTTCTACGAGAAGGCCATCACCTACTACGAAGAAGCGGGCCTGGTCTGCTGGACGATGGGTGCACCAGTGAGCGAGACGACCATCGTCAACCGATGCCGAAGTGAAGACACCTACGAGGGGCGCCTTGCAGCAGGTACCCTCCCCTAGTTCAGCGAGCAACGACCCCGAGGCGACTACCCGGCGGTGAACGTCAGTCCCGCGATCAGCGTCGCAGCCTCCTTCGACATGGCCGGAATGGCGTGTGAGTAGGTGTCGAGCGTGATCGGACCTCCTCGGCGAACCGATCGGGGAAGACGACAAGACCGTGGGCAAGATCGTGGTCGAGCCGACGGAACTGCAGCTCGTCGCCTACGAGCTGTTGGTAGCTCCGCCTGGGGTCGCCTCGATCGAGGAATCGGCTGCTGGTGTGATGAATGCGACGCTTCTCAGACATGAGCTCAGAGCACTCATTCATCCTGTTGGTCATCACGGCGGGATGTCGAAAAGCCCCGGTCCTGTCACTTGACTACATGCTGCCCTCATACGAACCGCAGACCGAACCGAAGGCCGTCAATGTCCCGAAGCCAGAAAGCCTTGAGCCGTTGCAGAGTGAGGACGATTACGCTCCTCTGAGTGGAGGTGGCTGGGATTACCACGAGGATGAGGACCATGCGAAGCTAGCCCGGATGAGCTGACTGGCGGCTGGGATGAAAGCGAGCCCGGCCGGCAGGTCCCTCTGGCGCTAGTGGAGGAACAGGCGCAGCCCCGTGTGCACCATCGTCATGCCGTACTCCTCGGCAGCCTTGGTGACCACGTCGTCCCGCGCCGAACCGCCCGTCTGGGCGACGTACTGCACGTTGGTCTTCGCCGCTCGATCGAGGTTGTCGGGGAACGGGATGAAGGCGTCCGACGAGAGGCAGATACCGTCGAACTCCTTCACCCACTCCGCGCGTTCTTCACGGGTGATCGGTTCAGGGTCGGCGTCCAGGCCGTCCCGCAGCTTTTCCCTCTCCACGTCAGAGAGCTCGTCCCAGAGCAGGAAGTAGTCGACGATGTTGGCCTTCTCGGGCTTGGGGAGATCGGCTTTGATCTCGAGGGCTAGCGTCTTGGGATGTTGCTGCAGCAGCCACTTGTCGGCCTTGCCGCAGGCGAGCCGGGTGCAGTGGACACGGGACTGCTGCCCGGCGCCCATCCCGATCACCTGGCCCTGATAGGCGATGCAGACCGAGTTGGACTGCGTGTGCTTCAGCGCTATCGTCGCCACGACCAACGTCTCGAGGACGCCGTCCGGGATCGTCCGGCCGGCGCTGCCGGTCTTCGTGAACAGGTCCTTCGTGACGAGAGCGGTGTTGCGCTTCTGGGTCATAGTGAAGCCGTAGACCTCGCGCGACTCCGTGTCGCCGGGCTCGTATGCGGGGTCGATCTGCAGCACCATGTAGGCGCCGTCGCGCTTGGTCTTGAGCAACTCGAGGGCGTCGGCCTCGAAGCCCGGCGCGATGATGAGGTCGGACACCTCGTCGAAGAGCATCCGGGCCAGCGACATGTCGACGATGTCGCTGACGGCGGCGACGTCACCGAACGAACACATGCGGTCGCCGCCCCGGGCGCGCGCGTAGGCGGTCGCGACCGGCGAGAAGTCGGCATCGCCGAGGAACTGCGAGGCGCGAGAGGCGTCCGAGAGGACTCCGGCGACCGCGGCGCCGGCAGGACTGACGTGCTTGAACGAGGCGGCGCCCGGCTTGCCGGTCGCCGCCTTCAGCTCGCCGACGAGCTGCCAGGCGCCGAGCGCGTCGAGGAAGTTGATGTAGCCCGGCCGTCCGCTCAGCACCTTGAAGCCGGCCTCCTCCGGGACACTGACGCCGGCCGGCGTCTGATGCGGGTTGCAGCCGTACTTGAGCGTGATGTCCATGCGAGACCCCTTCGTGGCCCAGCCGATCCGTAGAAGCTTGCCGCAGTCTAGCCGAACTCGGGAGCCGGCTCATGCCGGCAGCGCCCCCGGAGGATCATGCCGGCCGGGAGCGCGAAGACGGCTGTGAAGACGGCGTTCGCGAAGGACGGCCCGCGGCCGCTGGTCCAGTCGATGATCAGGTCGGCCAGGCGACCGCGCTCGAGCATGCGCCGGGTGAGGAGCTCGATGGGGTTCAGTGGGACGTGGGGCGCTCGCGTGGCGTTCTTCGAGCGCGAGCGCCCCATCGCGACAGGCCCCCACGCAGACGCCGCACCGGAGGCAACGCTCGCCGTCGACCTGGCTCACAGTCTGCGCGACGCGCCCCCAAGGTCGTGGAAGCCGTCTCGAAGAGCTTGAGGTGTAGCGTAGGTACCGGAGCCACTGTCGCCCAGGTACCGGAGCCGCGTCCCGGATGTGTAACACAGGTGGCGGAGCCAGTGTGTAAGCATCTGCCGTGTCCCCTGTCAGGGGTCTTGGAGAGTTCGCCCCGAGATAGGTGTGTCTTCGCAGTGGCTGGAAAGCGGCGGCTCCAAGGCGAGCGATTCGTTCGGCCGCACCTCGTTGTAGAGCGTGAGGTAGGCCGTAACCTCCTCGGCCAGCTCGATGGCGCTGGCGATCTTGCGCTGGTAGAGGTGCTCGTACTTGAGTGACTCGTGGAAACGTTCGACGCGGCGGACTCGTGATCTGCCGCCAACCTGCCGACGAGACGGGCCCCACGGCCAAACACGCGCCAGCACCGGCGAGCATCGAGCTTCGCCAGAACCTTAGACTGTGCAGCACAATCGGGCACGCGTCAGCACTCCACGGATTCCCTAGTCAGGTTTCTGGACCCTCTACTGGATGCGGGCCGACCTCAAGTGGCATGCCTCTGAGCCGGCGCCACCGACGGCCGACCTTTGCTGTGCTCATCGGGGTCATCGACGAAGACGTCTACTGTGCCTTCTTCGGATAATGGGCGAGGCGCCGGCTACGCCGTCTGAGCTGAATCTCAGGATCTGCTGCGCCGATTGCGGAAGACGGCTTCGGCGGGACTCTCATGGGGAAGAGCGGCAGTACTGAAGTCCACCGAGAGGAGTGTGGCCATGTACGCGCGCGTCGTAACTACAGAGGTTCAAACGGGCCGCATGAACGAGGCCGTCAGCATCTACAGCGACATGGTGACCGGCGCCAAGGAGAAGGGTTTCAAAGGCGCCCTGCTGCTGACCGATCAGGCCAACGACAAGAGCATCTCGATCACGCTCTGGGAGTCGGAAGCCGACATGCTGGCGACCGAGGAGAGCGGCTGGTGGCGGCAGCAGGTCGCACGCTTCGACGACGTCTTCACCGGGCCGCCAGTGCGCGAGCACTACGAGGTCAGCTTCCAGGCATAAGCGTCGTGCCCCCGGTGGGCCGCGAACACCGGCCCCGCGATCCTCTCCTTTGCCTCCTCCTGCGCGGCCTGAATGGCGTTGTGAGTAGGTGTCGAGCGTGATCGAGACGGTGGCGTGGCCGAGTCTCTCGCTGACCACCTTGGGTTGAATGCCGGCCTGCAGGGCGAGGGTGGCATGCGTGTGGCGCACGCTGGCCGCTGACGTCGCCGGCATCACGTCGATCGACGGCGTGTGCAACGCGGGCCCTGAGCTCCTGCGCCCCTTCTCGCTGCGGCTCGACCTCGATCTGCTACGGGGCGCGATCGAGGACACCGGGGCCACGCTCGTAGTCGTCGATCCGCTGAACGCCTTCCTCGGTGGCATCGATCCGCACAAGGCAGCCGACGTACGTGGCGTGCTCTCGCCGCTGTCGCGCCTCGCCGCTGAGACTCGGGCAGCGATCCTCGCCGTCCACCATCTCAACGAGGGAGCTTCGTCGAACGCTCTGTCCCGAGCCTCCGGCTCGCTCGACTTCGTGGCGGCAGCCCGTATCGTGCACGGCGTCGCCCCTGATTCCGACATCGATGGACGTCGCAGCTTCTTTCCCGTCAAGTGCAACATCGCCGCCATGCCGCCGGGTCTCGGCTTCCGCGTCGGTGAAGACGGCATCAGCTTCGACCAGCTGCCGGTCACGATCGACGCGGCGACTGCCTTCACCTCGCCCACCATCGACCACGAGGAGCGCGCGGAGCGCGACATGGCTAAGGATTTCCTGCTCGTCGAACTGGCGACCGGCCCAGTTCCTGCGACTCAGGTCGTCAAGACCGCGAAGGAACAGCGCTTCGGCGAGGCGACGGTGCGTGGGGCAGCCAAAGATCTGCACGTGCAGAAGGACAAGGTGGGCTACCAAGGCGCCTGGCAGTGGTCGCTGCCAATAGCGACCCCGCCCCGGCGCTGCCCGGGGACCTGTTGCAGCGCGCCGCCGCTACCGTCGTTGACGTCGGCGCGGCGTCCGAGTAGCTGATCGTGAGGCGCTGCGTCTGTCACTGCCTGCGCATTCTCACCGCCCTCCACCGACGCACATCGCCAAGGAGGACGGGGTCTTCTTCCTGGCGGCGCAATCCAGTTCACGGCCGCCGGGGAAGAGGCCATCCTGGCCGCCTACCAAGTCTTCGATGCCGGCCTGATCCACGAGAAGTACCGCGCACTAGCGCGGCAGTTGGCAAGTGGATAAGGGCTCCATCGAACCGATCGTCAACTGGGCGGCTTTCCGAGCGGACGCTTGAGCGTCTTGCCGGGCGGGCATGTTCTTTGCGTGTCGCCTCCAACCCGCGAGCGTGAGAGCGTGACGACCGAGAAGAAGCCCGAAGAGAGCTACGATGTCGTGGTCATCGGCGGCGGTCCTGCCGGCTTGGCGGCTGCCATCTACACGACGCGTCAGGGCCTCTCGACGGCCATCGTGGCGGGGGAGCTTGGCGGTCAGGCGCAGTGGGCCAGCCAGATCGAGAACTACCTCGGCTTCGGTCTGATCTCCGGCGCCGAACTGGCCAGCTGTTTCCGCAAACACGTGGCCCGCTTCGACATCGACACGTTTGCCGGCCAGCATGTCAACGCGCTGCTGAGCGCCGATGGGCGCTTCGAGGTCTACTTGCGGGAGGGCCTTCGGCTGAACAGCCGCGCGGTGATCATCGCCAGCGGTCGCCCCCCCGTGCGCCTTTCGGTGCCCGGCGAGCAGGAGCTGCTCGGAAGTGGCGTCAGCTACTGCGCGACCTGTGACGCCGCCTTCTTCCGCGGCCGTCGAGCCGCCGTGGTCGGATCGGGCGAGGCTGCTGCTGCCGCCGCGCTACAGCTCACCGACCTCGACGCGCAGGTGACGCTGGTCAGCGAACGGCCGCTGCGCGCAAGCCAGAGCCTGCTCGACAAGCTGGCCGGCGATCCGCACGTGGAGATGCGCAGCGGCTGGCAAGTGGTACGCATCGCCGGAGAGCAGCAGGTCACCGCCATCGTGCTGCAAGACGACGCAGGCGCGGAGGCGATGCTACCGGTGGATGCGGTGTTCATCGAGGCGGGCGCCATCCCCGCCGAGGAGTTCACAGGCGGCCTGGTAGAGGTCAATGAAGCCGGCGAGATCGTGGTCGACGGCGCCCTGATGACGAGCCATCCGGGCGTGTTCGCCGCCGGTGACGTCACGAACGCGCTCGGCAGGCAGGTGATCATCGCCGCCGGAGACGGTGCGAGGGCTGGGGTTGCGGTAGCCCGATGGCTGCAGCGGCAGTAGGCGTCGCGAGCTACAACGGCAGCCCTCTTCAAGCGGCCAAGAAGCCGCCGCCCGCCTGTGATACCCGATGGACGCCGGAGGCAGCCGGCAGGGGGAGCGGGGGCACAGGATTCCCAGGGAGTGCATCAGACGCCAAGGCGCCCTTCCGGGCGTCGCGCGGTCATCGGATCCGCATGAAGCCCGCTGCCTCACAGGCCTCCAGCATCATGCGGATGTCATCGTACGAGGCGGGGCCTACCGGCACGAAGCGTTTGACCATCCCCTGGGCGAGGCGCTCTCGCATGTCGCGGTCCTCGTGCAGCGACGTCAGGACCCTCTGGATGTCGCCGCGCTGCTCGAGTGGGACGCGCTTCGATACCGCAACCGGCTGGATGGTGGAGGGCCCCAAGGCGTCGATGACGCGCAGCGACCCGGCCAGCGATGGATCGTCGCGCAGAGCGACTGCCAGCACCTGGGAGTCGATGGCGGAGGCGTCGACTTCGCGGTCCGCGACCATGCGGATAGACGCCTCGTGAAAGCCCGTCTCGATGACGTCGCCGAAGAACCCGCGCGTCTCACCGAGTTCGACGAGGTGGTAGCGCGTGATGCCGTAGCCCGAGTGTGAGTGCGGCTCGTTGTATGCCCAGGATCGGCCGCGGAGGTCGAGGAACGACCTGAAGCGGCTGTCACGATGGACGATGACGTCGGAGTAGTAGACGGGCTTGTCAGCGTAGCGCTCGCCGTCTAGCACCGGTGCGGCGATGGGAATGGCCGGCGCTATGCCCTGGCGCTCGAACTCGACGTAGGGCAGGCTGCAGACGAAGCAGACCTCGTTCTTGTCCTGAGCGCAGCTCTCGTACTCGGTCTCGACCACCAGCTCGGTCTCGATCCCCAAGCGCCGCCCGACCTCTTCGGTGACCGCCTGGTACACCGGCAGGATGTTGGGGCCGAGGTAGGTGCCGAAGCGCAGTCGGTCCATTTCTTCCCTCGTTCGTACACAGCGCAAGGCCGGTCGATTCATTCTACCCCCGGTCGCCGCCGGCATGTATCGCCGAGGGCTGTGCTGGGCTGTGCCGAATCGGCTGCTGGTTGAGAGCCTCTTCTAGCCCGAGCGCCTTCACCATTGGCCGGATGCGCCCGGTCGATCGAGTCGGCATCTCGTCGGCGCACCTCTGGAAGTTGCCGCACAGTAGGCTCTTGGCCACGTCGCAGCGAACTCCTAGACCTGTGACTGCTCCTGGCTGTCGTCGTGATTCTGCAGTGCCCCCTCATGTCGAGAGTCCCGTGAGTGCGATGGGGCGATTCAGGTGCGCAGGCATCCCACGACCGATGGACGCTTCTTCAGGGCCTGCCCTTGGAGACCGGGCTGGCGTTCGTGGTCCTGCAGCATCTCGACCCCAAGGACCCGAGCCTTCTCACGCACCTTCTCTCAAGGGCGACGCAGATGCGAAGCGGCTGCAGGAGCACTTCCAGCATGAGCTGTCCGAGCTGGCCGGCCTGGAGCTCGCGGTGGCCCAAGAGCTCGCCCGGGCGCCGGAACTCGTGGGCGGCGATTTCCACGACGTCCTTGCCCGCAACGACGGCTCGCTCGTCATCGTGATCGGCGATGTCGAGGGCAAGGGGGTCAAGGCCGCCGGGCTAACCGAGACGGTGCGCAGCGCCGTACGAGCCCTGGCCTTGCGGGAGAGCTCGCCGGCTACGATCCTCACGGTCGTGAACGAGCTCTTGCTGCAGGGGGCGGCGGAGCAGTTCGTGACCGCCCTGCTCATCACCTTTGACCCTGCCCGCGGCCGCGGCCTGCTCAGTAGCGCTGGTCATCCGCCGCCGCTACACCTTGAACTCGAGCAGGCCCGCTTCCTTGCGGTCGACCCCGGCTTGCCGCTCGGCGTGCTGGCCACGACCTATACGGAACGACCCTTCGAGCTGGGGGTCGGAGCAAGCCTCGTCCTCTACACCGACGGTCTCATCGAGGCGCGCCGCCAGGGCGAGCTCTTCGGCGAGGTGCGCCTCCTGGCCGAGGCGCGGCAGCTGCGCGCCTGCGCACCGCAGGAACTCGTGACGGCCCTGCTGGCCGGCCCCCGGGCTTTTGCCGACGGCATCACCGACGACGTGCAGGTGCTCGCCCTGCGCTTCACGCCCGCTGCAGCGCTCCATGACGGGGCGGAAGCAGAGACCACGCTCACCGCCTCCGCTGCCGAGGGTTGACCCACGAAGGTAGCTGCTCCCGCGGTTCGTCTCTCGCACACCATCACGTACGAGCGGCGCCACATTCCTGAGGCTCTCGCCGGCCCTTGGTCGGCGGACGAGTGAAAAGGCGAGCACAGGGCCGGTTGCCGCACGGCAGCGGAAAACCAGACCTGTGATGTCGCACGGAAGACGAGAGAGCGCAGCCCAAGAAGGACGCCGTGCCAACGTGGAGGCATATGGTTCACGGTTCGGTCTTCTGCTTGTTTGAGTGGCGAGGCCCTTGGGCAGAAGCTGAGCGCGGAACCGCCCGGTCGCTGGCAATGGCCTGGGTCGAGCTTGGCGGTGTGAGGTCACAGTGAGCGCGGACCACAGCCGGAACACCCTTGGCGGGCATTGAACTCAGAGTCTATGCGAGGGAGTCGATCAACATGACTTCGACCAGGAAGATCTCGCTGACAGCAGGCATCTTCTACCTGCTCACCTTCGTCTCGATCCCGACCTGTATCTCTACGGTCCGGTGCGTGAGGCGCCCTACATCTTTGGCCCTGGCCCCGACACTCGCGTGTTGATCGGTGTCATCCTCGAGATGATCGTCGCCCTTGCCTGTATCGCCACCGCCGTCGTGCTCTACCCGGTGGTCAAGCGGCAGAACGAAGGGGCGCGCTGGGTTTCGTCGGCGCGCGGACCCTTGAAGCCGCCACCATCTTTGCTGGCGTCGTCACCCTCATGGCGATGGTGACCTTGCGGCAGGCCGGAGCCGGAGCAGACGCGCTGGCCACGGGCCAGGCGCTGATCGGACTGGACGTTCACCCTCGGGCAAAGCCTCCTTCCGGTCTTGAACGCCCTGCTGCTGGGCGCCCTGCTCTACCAGTCGCGCCTGGTGCCGCGCATCCTTCCCATGCTGGGATTCATCGGAGCGCCCCTGCTCCTCGCCTCCACCGTGGCCACGGTGTTCGGCGCCAACGAGTATGGCTCCGGGTTGTCGGGGCTCGCCGCACTCCCGATCGCGCTGTAGGAGTTCTCGCTGGGCGTCTACCTGGTCATCAAGGGATTCAGGGCGGCTGGTCTGCAGAAGCTCGGCTTTGAGCCCGGCGTGCCCGAGGCGCCCGCCCCCAAGAGCGAGCTGCGACCGGCGGCGTGACAAGCCTCGGACCGCGCGCCACGCGCGAACCAACGTGCTCTATGAAGGACGCACCCGAGCAGAGGGGGAAGCATGCCCATGTCAAATGAACCGACTGAGCCGACCACACCGCCGGAGGAACCGTTAGCACCCGAATCCACGCCGAAGCCACCCGAGCCACCGCCGCCTGAGTCCTACGCAGCGCGCTTGGCCGTCGACTACCCCGAGAAGCTCGATCGGCTCACGACGTTCTTCCGGTTGGTCTGGATCATCCCCATCTACATCATTCTGTCGCTGCTCTCAGCTACCTCGACCTCTACCGTGAGGGTCGTGACGCGGACGGGCGAAACGGTGTCCGAGGTCACAAGGACCAGCGGCGGGATCGCCGCCGGTCTCTTTGTCGCGACGATGCTCATGATCCTGTTTCGCCAGCGCTACCCGCGCTGGTGGTTTGATTTTGCACGAGAATTCACGCGCTTCGGCGCGCGGGTCCTTGCCTACCTCGTCTTGCTCACCGATCGGTATCCCTCGACCGTTGACGAGCAGTCGGTGCATCTCGAGATCGACTACCCCGACGTCGAGCGGGGCCTCAATCGCTGGCTTCCGTTGGTGAAGTGGCTCTTGGCGATCCCGCACTACATCGTGCTCGCAGTGCTTGGGCTCATCGCGATCTTGGCAGTCGTCATTGCTTGGTTCGCCATCCTGCTCACCGGGCGCTATCCGCGCGCGCTCTTCGACTACGTGGTCGGGGTCGGCAGATGGTCGCTTCGAGTCGAGGCCTACGCGTTCCTGCTGGTCACGGACCGCTACCCGCCGTTCAGCCTCAGATGAACTGAAGAGCGGCAGCCTCTCGGCGAGCCGACCGAGCAGGGCATCTCCCGCCCTCGCGCGGGCGGCCCGTGGACAGGGTGTCCACGAATAAACTAGGAGGTCCTCTCCATGTCTACTGTAGAACAGTCCATCGACGTGAACGTCGACGTGAGCACAGCGTATGACCAGTGGACCCAGTTTGAGAGCTTCCCCCAGTGGATGGAGGGGGTTGCGTCGGTCGACCAGGTCGACGACAGCCACCTCCACTGGGTGGCCAAGGTCAAGAACGAGGTCGCCGAGGTCAAGAACGAGACCCGTGAGTGGGACGCCCAGATCACCGAGCAGACCCGCGACAAGCGCATCGCCTGGGCAAGCGTGGGCGGAAAGCCCGACGAAAAGCCCAATGCAGGGGCTGCCACGTTTGAGCCTCTCGGCGATTCGGCGTGCCGCGTCACCTTTCGGATGGATTGGGAACCAGAAGATGCCCTGAAAGCAAGCGAAAGCTACGTGATCGGTGCGGTGAGCCAGGTGGTGGCAGCGGATCTCGCACGCTTCAAGAACTTCATCGAGACGCTGTGAGAAGACCGGCTCAGCGCGCGGTAAGATCGCCTTCTGAGAGGAGGGGCTGCCTACTCGCGCCTTCTGCACTCGCCATTTGCGTGCGTCGATCCCCGCGGTGCTGCCTCCGTCACCCGTTTCTTGAAGAGCTCAAAGAGCGCGTGCTCCTTGCCCACAATCTGCCTCCTTGATCGTGAACTGTGGTTGTCGGGGCTGCACGTTGAGCTAGCGGGCGCGCTCAGCACCAGTCCAGCCTCCTCCTGAATCGCCGGGGATGCTCCCCATGAGGGGCGGCCGGCCTGGGCGAAGTACAATGAGACCGGCCACGATCCAACGTCTGCAGCGAGGTTGTCATGCCGACTTATGAGTTCAGGTGCAAGGACTGCGACGAGGACTTCGAGGTCGACTGCCACATGGACGAGCGCGAGGAGAAGGCGGTCTGCCCGAAGTGCGGTGGCCGGAACGTCGAGAGTGTACTGACCTCAGGCTTCAGTTCGCCGCGGCCGTCGAGGTTCTAGTCCGCTGGCGTCGGCGGTGACCGCAAAACCTCACCACCCCGCGAACACCAGCCCCGCAATCAGCACCGCCGCCTCCTCCTGCATCGCGGGCGTGTTGAGCCGTGAGGGCCGTGGTGGTGCGTCTCGTCGGCGCATTGGCGGCAGCAAGGATTGTGCAGCACAATCAGGCACGGGCCTACACAGCCCAGCAGGAGTAACGCAGACTTCCTAAACCTGGTGTCGGCTGTTCGATCCAGCCCGGGGGCACCACTTTCTTGCTGCACAGGGCGATTTCCTGAAGCGCCGTTAGCGCGCCCGCTGCCGAATTGCTGCCAGAATGCCGACAATCGGCTGACGAGACGCACCGTCACGATTGAGTGTGCTGATCCGGTACATGCTTTCCACTTTGGCTCCGGCATATGTGACAGTTGCGGACGCGGCTGCACATACCGGCAAAGCCCTGCAAGCGGCCTTCCCGGAGCCAGAGATCCTTCCTGTCCCTACAGAGGGGGCTACACTAGGCGCATTGTTCGGCTGCGAGAGCGGCGGAGGACAGGGGGAACGTGGAACTCACGTATCTGTTGGGTGCAGCGTCGATGGGCTACCTGCTGCTCTATCGTTATCGCCTTCAGGAACTCGCGCTTCACCTCAAGAACTCAGATCGATCCCGCGAAGCCGCCTTCGAATGGAAGGGCATCCTGAACGGCCCCCAACTGGCCCTCGTCATTCACCTGCTGGCCCTGCTGTCGTTTGTTGTTGTTGCGTGGACGATAGTCGCGCTAGCGCTGGACTTCTTTGGCTAGTCGCCTCGGAGCCACTCGTTGCAGGGTCGGGGTCGAGAGCAGGCGTCTCGCCGCCTCAGTGACCGATATGCGTCGATGTCCCTCACTGAATTTCTGATCATCCTGCTCGCCGGCATCGGCGCGGGGACAGTCAACACTGTGGTCGGCTCCGGCTCGCTCATCACGTTCCCGACGTTGGTGGCGCTTGGTTACCCGCCTCTCCTGGCCAATGTCTCCAACAATGTGGGTCTTGTCCCTGGAGGAGCTTCGGGTGTCTACGGCTATCGGCGTGAACTGGTGGGCCAGCGGACGCGTTTGCGGCGACTGATTCCCGCCTCCATGCTCGGAGCGCTGACCGGTGCGACGTTGCTGCTGCTGTTGCCGAGCAGCTTGTTCGACAAAGTCGTCGTCGTCCTCATATGCATTGCGCTCGTGCTCGTCGTGGTGCAGCCTGCGCTGTCGCGCCGGCTTGCCGCTCGACGGGCCGCGGGCCCCGACGCCCATCGTGACGCGACCCTCGCCGTTGAGGTGCCGGTGGCCCTTGCGAGTGTGTACGGCGGCTACTTCGGAGCAGCGCAGGGCATCATCCTCATCTCGATCCTCGGGGTCATGATCGACGACCACCTGCAGCGTCTCAACGCCTGTAAGAACGTGCTCACCAGTGCGGTCAACGCGGTGGCCGCGGCCGTCTTCATCCTGGCCACCGACATCGACTGGAAGGTCGTCGCGGCGATTGCTGTGGGCTCCGTCATCGGTGGGCAGATCGGCGCGCGGTATGGCCGCCGTCTCAACCCCTCTGCTCTGCGCGCCGTCATCGTGGTTGTCGGCATCATCGCCGTCGTGCGCCTGCTCTAGCACTCACAGGGGCGACTGAGCACCATCGCCTGACTCGCTCGAGTCGCTACCGCTACCGCGGCAGGATGTCCTGGTCGAAGATGTCAAGTGACACCTTCAGCGTGACGGCCGCATTGGGGATGTCGAGAATGCCGCCGATGTGCATCTCGCAGGGCGCCACCTGATGATCGTGGAGTCATGAGGGAAGGGGCTAGGGGTGCTGTGCCGACCATGTGCCGATATCGCCAACTCGGCCCGAATTCAGCTTGATCCCAAAGAGCTGCAGAGAGTCAGGCTGTCTTGGAGTGGGCGCTCTGCACGCGCTCGGCGGTTTCAACCGACTGGACCGTGTCCAGGACCCTGTTTGCGACGCTCTGGGCAATCGCTCGACACCGCGCTGTACCGCCTTCATCGATGTAGCGCTGTGCTCCCTCAGGCGTGGAGAAGTCGCACCGCGTGACGGCGGAGCACTGGGTGCTTCCGAACTCGGCGGTGAACCACCGCGACAGACCATTGCCGAGATTCATGATCTTGTTGAACGCGTTGAGGTTGTCAGCAAACGCGTCGCCACGCACGGCCATCGTTCCGATCATACGCAGGACACGGAGGCGACTGTTCTCAATCTCGCCAAGCATCAGGCCGAGCCCCATGACGCCGGCCGTGAGCGCACTGCAGGTCATCCCGGTGAAGACTGTCCCGCCGATGAACCCTGAACTGCCGTCGAGCAGCTCTCGGCTGACGGGCATTCCGTGTTCCAGGTGATGAAGCACGGCGTGGGCACAGTGAAACTCCTCCTCGAGCCAGTGAGCGTAGAGGCGACGGAACGCCTCCTGGTGGGCGGCGGGAATCGCGGCGGTGCAGTCGGCACACATGCTCTCCGCGCAGAGAACGGGCGCTCGCCGGACTACACCGATGCAGCGCACGGGCACGCGGGCCTGGCCGCGAATCTCCTCACAGGACGTGGTGCCTTGGGAGGCCGTGAAGCGACGAAGCAGGTCATGCCCCTCGTAGACGACCACCGGCAGTCCCTGGACCGTCTCTTGGCCGTGGTGCAGGCCGAGCAGCACCAATGGCGCGGTCACTCCGCCACATTCCCGACCCGTGTTGCCGATGCCCCCCGGCAAACCGGCAGTCAGCTTGACGAGCCAGCGGGCGTCCGTCTCGGACACGTCCAGCATCGCCTGCATGATCGAAGGTGCACAGTGGCCCATGCGCAACAGGTTGGCCAAGCCTCGGTTGCGAAGCCTTCGCGCCGCGCCGGCAGTCGAATCGAGTGATGGAGCCGGCATCTCAACCGATTGCGTAGCCATGCACCGGACCTCCCTGCTCAGTGCCTGCCCCGGCCCTCGCGGCCCTTGCCGCCGCGAGGCTTCACGAGGCGCGAAGACCAGCCGGTAGGCCGGTCACATCAAGGGCTCCCCGCCGGATGCCGGGGGCGGCGAGACGCACTGGCGGGCAAGAGCGTCCCGCAGAGACTGCCTCTGGGAGTCTCGTATGTATGTAACGAGGCATACACCGGAAGGGTGGGCTATTCAAGCGTTGGGGCAGCCGCGCTGCCCCTGAGCCGGCAAGAGCGGGGATCATTTCTGGTTGTTGGCCCGTGGCACGTTCCCCTTTCGCGCCTTCTCTTGTGAAGGCTCATAGGAGATGCCGAGATGCTGGCGGAACGCCGCGCAACGCTGGCGGCGTCATCGGCGCCGCCGTCGGCGCTACACTTCTCGCCGACACCCAACAGTGGGCTAGCGATGCCGTTGTGTGGTCATCTCTGGAACCGCGACGCTCGGACTACCGCCTCAGGAGGTGCATCGTGAGGAGTCAACTGCCTCAACTGGGGCGCCGCGGTGAGGGGTGGTTCGCCCTGCAGGCGGTGCTCGCCGCTGCGCTGATGGTGTCGGGGGCCACAGGGCGGCGGTGGCCGTCAGAGCTGCGCGGAGTGCGGCTGGCGGCGGCCGGCTTGAGCGGCGCCACAGGACTGTACCTCTTCGGCGGCGGCGTCACGCGCCTCGGGCGCCAGATCACGCCGTTTCCCAAGCCGGTCGAGGGAGGTTGCGTGAAGCGCAGCGGCGCCTACAAACTCGTACGCCACCCCATGTACGGCGGCGCGCTGTTGATGGCGCTTGCCTGGGTGTTTGCCTCGTCGCCGCTGGCGTTGGCGCCGTGGGCGGTGACCGCGGTGTTCTTCGATGCCAAGCGCCGCTACGAAGAAGCTTGGCTCCTCGAGGAGCATCCCGAGTACGAGGAGTACATGGCGGGCTTGCGCCATCGGCTCGTGCCGTTCGTGTGGTGACTACTCGAGCGGCGTGCCGACAGACGCAACGCCGAGTGACTTCTCTGCCGCCGGCTTGATCAGGAGCGCCGTCCACGACCACGTCCCTGACGGTGCGGATCAAGGCTCTGCGTACCGACAGCCTGCCGTTCTCGAGATCGACATCACTCCCGCGCAGGCCGAGGGCTTCGCCTTGTCTCATGCCGCTTATGGCGATCGTGTGCCAGAGGGCGTAGAGGCGATCATCGGGACTGAGCTGAGGAACGCGTCGAGCTGTTCGACGCTCCAGGTCTCAGTTCCCTTGGTGCCGTCACCCTTCGTCCGCGGCGGATCGGCGGTCTCGAGCGTGACGCGGCAGTCAGTGCGCTGCTTCTCCCGCCTCGCCGGCGGAGGTTAGACGAAATCCCACCCCGGGCTCAGTGAGAATGTAGCGCTCGCCAGCCGCGTGCTGCGCGAGCTTCCTGCGAAGGTGGCTGATGTGCACGCGCAGCGCCTGAGGGTCTTCCCCCCAGTCTGATCCCCAGACGCGCTCGAGGATCATGCGCTGCGTCACGACGCAATCGACGTTGCGCGAGAGTACGGCGAGGATGTCGAACTCCGTCGGCGTGAGGGCGACCTTGTGCCCCGCAACGGCCGCGAGTCTGCGGCCGAGGTCGATGCTTAGATCGCGCACCCTCACGACCGGCGGGGGTGACGTCTGGCTCGCAGCTCGTCGCAGCAGCGCCCGCACGCGAGCGAGCAGCTCGCCGGCCGAGAATGGCTTTGTCAGGTAGTCGTCCGCCCCCTCGTCAAGTGCCTTGATCTTATCGGCGTCGTCTGCCCTGACGGAGAGAATCAGGATCGGGCCCGAGTACCAGGAGCGGAGCTCCCTGCAGACCTCGACGCCCGACATGTCAGGCAGCATCAAGTCGAGGATGACGAGGTTCGGCGGCCGATCGATAGCCGCGATCAGAGCCTCCTCCCCCGCAGTCGCTTCGGCGACGCCATACTTGCGCGTCCTCAGAATGGAGCGCAGCGCACGACGAATCTGCTCCTCGTCGTCGACCACCAGCACAGTGAGCGGCCGCTCGTGGATGGCGCCAGCCCCAGGAGACGTGGAGCGATCGCTCATGCGCGCATTCCCGTGCCGCTCGTGACAGGGAGCTCTGCGAGAAAGCGAGCGCCATGAGGCAGGACATCCTCGACCCTGATTGCGCCACTGTTTTCCAAGATGATCTCCCGCGCTATCGCCAGACCGAGGCCTGTGCCAGAAGGCCGCGACATGCTCGTCTCGGCTCCCCTGTAGAACTTCTCGAAGACGAGATCCTTCTCGCTGTCACTCACCCCGCTGCCTTGATCCTCCACCCAGACGAGGACGGAGCCGTCCTGCTCGCGAGCGCCGACGAGGACCGGGGCGTCGCCGCCGTAAAGAAGGGCATTCTCCAGCAGGTTCTGAAGGACTCTGCTCAGCTGGCCGAAGTCGACACAGATCGGCGGCAGGTCCGGCGGCAGGTGTATCTGTACGCGCCCGCGCAAATGAGCGGGCAGCGCATCCAGGCCAGAAAACACGATCTCCTGAAGGTCATTCCAGTCCCTGTTCGGCTTCCACGAGTGCGCTTCCAGCCTGGAGAGGTCGAGAAGCGAGCTGATGCTGTGGTTCAGCCGTGTCACGTCGGCGATGATCGCCCGTAGCTCCTCCTTGACCGCCTCCTCCTTCCACTCGGTGTCGCCCTCAAGCAGATTGCTGACCGTCGCCGTGAGCGCGGCGAGAGGGGTCTTCAGTTCGTGTGACACTGAAGAAAGCAGCGTCGACTTGAGCTCATCTGCTTCGCGCAGAGCGTTCGCTCGCGCTGCAGCATCGAGAAGGTGCTGGTGTTCAAGGAACGCTGCCGCGAGGTTCGCGGCAGACTGCATCAGCCGAAGCTCTGCCGCCGACAGTTCCTCGCCGCCTTCCGCAGGTTCGATGGCCAGCACTCCCTGTGAACGACCTGCGGTCTGAACCGGCAGGTAGATGCCATTGAGGCGGTGGTTGGTTCTGCCAGGAACGACCGTCTCGTCCTCCGATTCTGAATCCGCCACAATGAAGTCTGACGGAAGTGTGAGGGGACTGACATGCGCGAGCACCCACGCCGCCGCCTTCAGCTGTGTCGTCCCAATTGGCCGGCCGGCCTCCGGCCAGACGGCCAGTACCCGGCATCCCGCTCCATCGGCGACGAACAGCATGACGCGTGACCCCCGCAGCAGTCTTGACACACCGGACACAAGCGTGCGTCCCATGGTCTCCCTCGAGCCTTCCGAGACGAGCGACGTGCTCAGCTCGACCAGCAGGTCTGATTCACGCGCGTGGGCAACTGCCCTGGCTTCCCTCTCCCTGAGTCGCGCCGTCTGCAGCCCAACGACCAGCCCAACGACGAGAAGCGCGCCAAGCGTCAGCCAGTCCCTGCTTCCCGTGACGCGTAGGCTCTGGTGGGGTGGCAGGAAGAAGTAGTACCACGCCAGGAAACAGAGAATCGCAGCCAGGAGCGCGGGGCCCGCTCCGCTGGCGCGTGCGATGAGCGCGACCGTGAGCAGGTACAGGAGCGCCCATTGGCTCTTGTCGAAGTAAGGCCGCCCGAGCACGAAGAGAGCAGTCGCTGCAGCCACGACAAGGATAGCGACAATGTACGGATGGGATCGGGCAAGGGCCCGTACGCGAATACTCATGGGCGGATGATAACTCGCGCCGTCGTGTGACGGCTTGCGGCGGGTCCCAAGTTCCCGCACTGACGGCGTTCCGTCCTCAACGGCCTCACGCGCGTCGCACGCGACACGCGGCGGAGAGGACCCAACCGGCGCCGCCCGCAGCGCCGCCGGTCCTTCACGGATTCTTAGCAATCGCACCCCCCGGGTTCACGCCCGCTTCACGCGACTCGCCCTAGCATGATCTTGATCGGACAGTTCGTCATTGGGGAGGATCGAAGTGCAGACCCAGCAGATTGTTCCATTCCTGGACAAAGTCAAGTTCCCCGCCGCAAAGGCCGAGATCAAGAAGCAAGTGAAGAAGGCCGGAGGGTCGGCGGACGTTCTGCAGGTGCTCGACAGGCTCGAGTTCAAGTGCTACATGAGCCAGAGCGAGGTCGTCGCCGCTCTCGATGAGCGGTAGAGAGAGCCCTGACTGCTGGCTCTTGGACCGCTCGCAGCACTGCAGCCCCGGGCGCTGAGAGCTGGGACTCCCCGTCCGGTGGAGCCGGTACGCAGAACAGGCTCACGCCACGGGTCAGTCTCACCCTCACCTGCTGATGGCTGGGTTGGTGTCCGGGCGACGAGAGGTGGCTGGGGCCACGGCCTGTTCGCGGTTGGCGTGATCCTCGCGGCCGTCGCTTCGGGAAGAGATCGAGGGTCGCGAAGGCCCGCCACCCAGTAAGGGTGGCGGGCCTTCGCGCATCACAGCATCGGCTGCTTGCTGCTCCAGGCAGTGCTCGACGTGCTGGGCGGCCCGATGGTCAGCGAGGTCGCTCTGCGGGACGAGGTCACGCGTCAGACGGTGCAGCGCTTCCCGCGCCGCTACGTTCGGGCGCATCGGCGGACTCGCCGATGAATCGGCCCGCCCGCGGTCCTTGGCTCTGACAAATGGACGTGATGGACGGCGTGAAGCTGGCCGATGGCGGCGAGATCAAGGTCGTGACCGGCATCGATGACCACTCGCAGTGGTGGAACTGGGTGGCGCGGCAGAAGATCGACACGCACCTGCCGATCCGTCATCTCGCGGGCCTTCGCTGGAAGGCCTTGGTGCATTGTTCAGCGAAAGAGGAGCCGTTTTCGCCTTCCTGAGCTCGCTCGCCGACGTGGCGGAAGGGCGGTCAGGCTGGAGCCACCGGTGTGATGCCGAGCTGACCACGTATGATGAGCAGGACATGCACACGGATGAGGTGGGTGAGCGAGTGTCTCACTCGATGGTCGTGGTTCTCTGGTGAGCCCCTCCTGCACTGCACACGCTGTGACTGACGCGGTTGAATGGGAAGCCCTGCTCGCACGCGTTCCGCATCCCCACATGACCCAGTCGTGGGCTTATGGAGAGGCCAAGCGCGCAGCGACGGGCTGGCGCACGCGGCGCGTCGTCTTTGACGCCGGCGGCTGGTACCCGCGGCGCTTCGTCATCAGGCGCGGCAATGAGCCGGTGGCCGTCTGCCAGCTACTCGACAAGCGCCTCGCGGGCGTCACCCTGGCCTCCCGCCTGAACCGGGGACCGCTGTTCCTGGACGCTGAGCCCGACGAGGCTCTCGTCAGAGACGTCTACCGCCTGCTCAGAGGCAACGCGATACGCGGCCGGCGGCCGCTGGTGCTGGCCCCGGCCTTGCCGGACTCTCCCGAGGCGCATCGTCTGCTCGACGAGCTCGGCTATCGACCCAGACAAGCACAGGGCTGGGTCTCGGACCGCGTTGACCTGCGTCCTGACGAGGAAGGAATGCATGGAAACCTTCGCGCCACGTGGCGGAACCTGATCAGTCGCGCCGAGAAGGCAGGCGTCGGGTTCCGGGTCGGCGAGGCGAGCGAGTATCTTGCCTGGATCATCGAGCGCCACGCCAGGCACATGCAGGAGAAGCAGTTCGTGGGCATGAACCCCGCCTTCCTCTACGCCCTTCACGCTGGCTCCCGGCCCGAAGACTTCCTGGTCACCCAGGCGCTGCTCGACGGTGAGCCGGTGGGGGCCATGGTCGCCTATCGCTTCGGCGTGGCGGCCGAGGACCTCATCTTCTGGGCCGGGGAGAAGGCTCGAGTCGCGAATGCCGGCAGGCACCTCTACTGGCACACAGCCCTGGAGTTGAAGCGCCGCGGCTGTGAGTGGTTCGACCTCGGGGGCAAGCGTGCCGGCGCCACCGAGACCTTCAAGGCGGGCATGGGCGGCGCCGAGTACCGCCTGCTCAACGAGTGGCTGGTGCTCTGACGCTTCCGCAGGAGGCCGGCGAGGCTGACGAACGCTTCGTCAGCGCCGGTCCGGGAAGGCAATAGAGCCCGGATAGCGTCAGTTCAGTTCGCCTATTTCGCTATTCGGAGGCCTCATGTTCTCTCTCAGCCTTGAAGACGGGCGAAGACGGTCCTTCAGAGAACACGAAGGCGAACTATACCGGCGTGGGTCGCCTAGGGTCCGTCGGCGGGGCGTCGGTGAGGTCGCGCCGTGCAGCTCCTTCCGCGGCCTGTGCGAACCGTTTGAGATTCGTTCGGTTGGAATCACCCATCTCGATCTCCTGACGACGCTCGACAGCTACCCGGCGGTAGTCCTCCCGCTTGCGGCGGCGCTTCTGTGCGACGATCGGCCCGTGACGAACCAGGCAGCGGTAGATCGAGGAGCGCGAAGGTTGGCGGCTCCCAGATCTGTGCGGTCGCCCCACGCTGAGTAGGGGCCGGCCAGCGCGGCGGCCGGCTCCTCGATGGCGCCGAGCACCGGTATCGGTCGGCGTGTCACCCGTTTCGTGACAGAGGGCTACCCGGCGCCCTCGTCGGAACCCGGCTAGCGATGGCGCAGCGACCACGTGGCACGCGACTCGCCGATCGGCATGACCACCTCGGTGGGCTCGAAGCCTTTCTCGACCAGCATGGAGAGCCAGCCGACCGAGCTCTTGCCCATGCGGGAGGGGTTCGGCCCACCGGCCTTCCCTAGGCCCCACGGACTGTCCTTGGTGTACACGCCGTCACTCAACTGGAGGAACTGGTAGGCGACGGGTGAGAGCACTGTGCTCTTGTCGAGGCTCGTGAGCCGCACCTTGATGCCGTATTTCCACTCGTAGGGGCCGATGAAGTCACCAAACTCGTTGGGGGCCTTGTCGCCCTCCGGATTCGGAAGTCGTTTGACGGCGAGGACCGCGATCCGCTCGCTGTGCGTTTCGCCGCTTGTCTGGTCGTACCAGTCGACCTGGACGGTGTCGCGCAGTCGACCGCTCCAGGAAGGCCCGCTCCGGTCTGAGATGGTGGCTGCGGCGATGGGCAGGTCGAGTGACTTGGTGCTCTGAGGCGCGGACGGTTGCTGAACCCCATCGCCTCCACTCGGGCTGCGGGTCGACGCCGGGTTCCCGCAGCCGACGAGCAGACCGGCTGCCGCAAGAACGAGTGCGCCCACGGCGATGGTGCCCCTCACGTTGCGGCCCCCGGGAAGACGACGCAATACTACTTCATCGCAGTCGGCCGAGCGGCTTGTCATGGAGGAAGCGACGCTGGTTCTGCAGGGAGGACAGCCCGGGCTTCCGCGTACGAGGACCCCTGTCCGCGCAGCCGGCGCTGCTCGGCGGGGTAACGCCTCATCTGCGTCGTAACGTTCTGGGACCAAAGCGATGCCTACGTCTGCTGGCGCTCCTCTATGAGAACGAGCCCAACGCCTTCGAGCACGAGAACGTCGAGGCAGCAGAGACGGAGGTCTGTGCCGACTTCGATCGCGACGTCTAAGTTGCCTCCGCCGCCTGCCTGCATCGCAGGGCAGCCATTCGGCAACGTCGCCGGTGACGTGAAAGTCGTCTACGGCAGATCCGAGGACTACGACTCCTATGCGGACATCTACCGCGGCAGACGGGGCGGGTCGTGAAGCCTGTGAGTACTGGGAAGCACCGTCCGCGAGGGCCGGTGTCGTTCCAAGCCTCTGTCCACTCGCGCTGCTCCTCGAGCTGACGAAAGCCTCGACCCTTGAGCACCGCGACGGCGGCGAAATGGAGGGCGATCACGCGTCTCTGAGGGAGCGCCTGGGCACTATCATATGGACGGCGGGTCACCGGACGGATCAGGGTTGGGCCGCCGGACAGAAGGTCCGTAGCAGGAAGAGTGTCCGTCCCCGGGAGGCTCGCTCATGAATCTGATGGTGATAGGCGGCAGCGATGCCGGCATCAGTGCCGCGCTCAGAGCGAGGGAGGTCGATCCCTCGGCGGGGGTCACCGTTGTCTTGGCCGACGTCTATCCCAACTTCTCCATCTGCGGCCTGCCGTACTACCTGAGCGGCGACGTGTCCCGCTGGCAGAGTCTCGCGCATCGCACGGCCGACGAGCTTGCTGCCGGTGGCATTGACGTGAGGTGCGAGCACGTGGTTCGGGCTATCGATCCCGCGGCCCACCAGGTGTCGGTGAGCCGGCTCGGGGGCTCAGACGTGACGCTCGCCTACGACCGCCTCGTCATCGCCACGGGAGCGCTCCCGGTTCGCCCTGCCATCGACGGCCTCGACCTCGACGGGGTGTTTGTGCTGCACACGATGCAGGACGCATTCGCCCTCTCAGGCGCGCTCGCGAGACGGCCAAGGACGGCGATCATCGTCGGGGCGGGCTACATCGGCGTCGAGATGGCCGAGGCTTTCGTCGCCAGCGGGGTGCAGGTCACGATGATCGATCGTCACGCTGAGGTTTTTCGCACCGTCGATCCACAGCTCGGAAGGCACATCCGCAACGCGCTCAAGGAGCGAGGGGTTGAGGTTCTGACGGACACGGCCGTGATGGACATCACAAAGGCCAAGGGCGGCCTGCTCGTTTCTGGTTTGTCCGGCGTTCGACGGCAAGCCGACCTTGTCCTCGTTGCGGCAGGCGTACGCCCTGATGCGGAGTTGGCGAGAGCGGCGGGAGCGGCAACCGGGGTGCGTGGCGCCATCCGGGTGAGCAGGCGGATGGAAACGACCCTCCCGGGCATCTTCGCGGCGGGCGATTGCGTGGAAACGCATCACAGACTGCTCGATCACCCAACGTACCTTCCCCTGGGAACCACTGCCCACAAGCAGGGGTCTGTGGCGGGAGAGAACGCCGTCGGGGGTGATCGTCGGTATGAGGGGTCGTTGGGCACGCAGACAGTCAAGGTATTCGACACCGCGGTGGCGCGGACCGGACTCACCGATCGAGAGGCACGAGGTGCGGGGTTCGACCCTCTGACCGTGGACGCGACCGTGTTTGACCACAAAGCCTACTATCCGGATGCGCACCGATTGTGGATGCGCCTCTCCGGCGATCGCTCCAGCGGGCAACTGCTGGGCGCACAGATCGTCGGCCATCAACACGCGCAGGTCTCCAAACGCATCGACACAGTGGCGACGGCGCTCTTCCATGGCATGACCGTCGACGCGCTCAACGATCTCGATCTCAGCTACACGCCGCCGTTCGGGAGCCCCTGGGATGCCTTGCAGATCGCGGCGCAGGAGTGGGCTCGGGCGAGGTCGCTTCAGAGCAAACCGGAGGACCGAGCCTCCCAGCCCGACCGCTCCCGCTGCTACACCCCGAACACCAGCGCAACGACAGGCCGAGGGGTACGCGTGAACAAGATCAAGGCATTGATCCTCTGCACGGGCAACTCCGCGCGCAGTCAGATGGCGGAAGCCCTGTTGCGTGAGGCGGCGGGTGATCGGTTCGAGGTCTCAAGCGCCGGGCTCGAGCCGCAAGGCGTCAATCCGTTCGCCGTACGGGTCATGGCTGAGGTCTCCATCGACATCAGCGGTCAGCGCTCAAAGAGCGTGGATGAGTTCGAGGGGCGGACCGACTTCGACTTCGTGATCACGGTCTGCGACCACGCCGCCGCCAACTGCCCCGTCTTTCCTGGGTCTGCAACGCGTCTTCACTGGTCGACGCTTGATCCAGCCGCGGCTGAAGGAACGGAGGATGAGCGGCTGGCTGTGTTTCGTCACGCACGCGACGAATTGGCGTCCCGCGTGAGCTCTTTTCTCACGGATCTCTCACGAGGCCGGCTCTGCGGTCCAGCGGATGAGACATGAGGGGGTTCACCCTCGTTCTCGCCGATGAAGAGCTGGGCGAGTCGCAGCTCGTCATGAGCCGGGACGATGCCGGCGGCGCTTTCGAGTGGCTCAAGGTGCGCCTGAAGGGCACAGCACGGGATCTGCTCGAGGGAGGCCGAAAGGTCATGATCAGCGAGCCCGGTTCGGGCGCTACGGGTTTGAAGGGTAGCTTCATCCCTCGGTAACGACTGGCAGCGGATCGCGCGAGATGGGCAACACGAGGGTGCACCGTCAGCGAAGTCGGAAGGAGTACGTCGTGAGCAAGGCGGTCACTCTCATTCTCGACGATGAGGAGATCCTCGAGTTGCTGCGCATTCAGCTGGACGATGACGCCGAAGCAGCGCTTGCCTGGCTGAAGGCGCAGTTCCGAGGCGCTGGTCGCGAACAGTTGGAGAACCTGTCGAAGCCCGACAACCGGCGTCCGTAGTCGAGGCAGAGGACTGGCGCGCATTTCGCCACGGGGTAGTGGGCCTCATCTCAGAGAGTGACCTTGACGATCGACAGCAGCTGGCCGGGTGATTTCCTGCCAACGCCTGTTATTCAAGGACCGAGCTCGACCAGTGCTTTGCAGCTCTCGTCTCATGTTGCAGCGACGGCCAGTCGTTGAGGTACTTGTCGCCCTGGGTGAGCAGAGCGGCGTGGGCCATGCACGACGGGAGGCCACATTCGCCTCCGCTTGCCGGTCCTACTCCTTGAGGAGACCCAAGCCGGCACAGATCGAGAGCAATGCCTCCTTGAGGTCGCCGCGTTCGCCTGCGAACACCGGGCGGCAGCCGTGCACGTCGAGGTCGCCGCGCCACACGCCCCAGGCGAACGCGGTACAGGACGGCTCGCTACACTCGCTGCAATTGCTGCCCGGCAGACGCTTGTAGATCTCGAGGGCGGAGGGCCGGCGGCGGAGCTCGGTCGAGGGCGTGATCGCATCGCGATCTGCCCAGATCGCGTTGACGCGGCAGCGCAGCCGCTCAAGGCTGTCCCAGGCATCGACAATGTCGTCGGCCTTGGCGATCGCCATCCGGTCGCGGTAGAGCGAGACCATGCGGGGCCCGTCCATGAAGCTGAGGACGGGCACCTTGGCCATGTACGATGCCTGTGGCATGACAGCGTTGAGGTAGGGCATCGCCGCGGCGACGTCGCCGGAGAAGTGCGCGGTCAGCCGCAGGCGCGTGAGGTCGGCGACGCAGGGCGTCAGCACCACGATCGCCACGCGGCCGACGACGTCCTCCGCGAACTCGGGGGCGGCGTCTGCCGGAAGGCTCTTCGCCGGCGGCCGGTAGTCCACCCAGCCGACGGTGAGCACGTCCGCGCCCCCGCTCATGAGGAATGCCAGCCTGTCCTCCTCGTCGAGCACGAGCGCCGGACAGCCGACGTGCGCGTAGCCTGGCCCGGGAGCAATCACTTGGTAGGCGATGCCGAGGTGCTCGAGCAGCGACACCGCGCGCTCGAATTCACTCGCGGCTCCGAAGGCCATCAGCGCATCCATGCAGATGCTCCTAGAGAAGGGCGTTGAACAGGAAGCCGACGAACATGATGCCTGTGCCGACCACGCCGAGGAAGGCGGCGATCAGCGGCCACTTGAGGACCTTGCGCAGGATGATCACCTCGGGCAGCGACAGGGCGATGACCGCCATCATGAACGCCAGCACGGTGCCGAGAGCGGCGCCCTTGCCGAGCAAGGCCTCGACGATGGGGATGATGCCGGCGGCGTTGGAATACATCGGGATGCCGAGCAGCACCGCGAGCGGCACGCTCCACCAGGCGTCGGCGCCCATGACGCCGGCCATGAAGTTCTCCGGCACATAGCCGTGGATGGCGGCCCCGACGGCGATGCCGGCGACCACGTAGGGCCAGACCTTGCCGACGATCTCCTTGACCGATTGCCAGGCGTAGCCGATCCG
>CAZHMG010000019.1:0-35849 GCA_964533575.1 uncultured Thermoleophilia bacterium
CGCAATGCCTGTCGCCGCAACCTTGATCGGGCGGGCACCGGAGCCTCCGTTGGTGGACAAACGGCCGGTCGACGAGCGGCGCGCCGCGGTGACGGGGTCCCAGCAGCAGGCGAGCCGCGAGAGCGAGATAGAGCGTCTCAGCACCGAGAAAGAGAAAACGGGCGTCTTCACCGGCGCCTTCGCCATCAATCCCGTCAACAACACGCAGATTCCCATCTGGATCAGCGACTACGTGCTCATGGGATACGGCACCGGTGCCATCATGGCAGTTCCGGCTCACGATGAGCGCGACTTCCAGTTCGCGACCAAGTTCCAGCTGCCGATCGTGGAGGTGATTGCCCCGCCTGAGGGCGCACAGGGTACGCTCGGCGAGGCGTACATCGGCGACGGCTTCCTCGTGAACTCGGGTCGCTTTGATGGAACGCCGGCGCCCGGCGAAGCGTTCGAAGCCGTCGTCGATTGGCTCGGTCATCGGGGCGCGGCCCGCGGCACGATCAACTACAAGCTGCGCGACTGGTTGATCAGTCGTCAGCGCTACTGGGGCGTGCCCATTCCCATGGTCTACTGCGAGACCTGCGGCGTTGTGCCGGTGCCCGTCGAACAGCTTCCAGTGCTGCTGCCCGACATCGAGGACTACCACCCGACCGACGACGGCAAGTCGCCCTTGGCGCGCGACGAAGCGTTCGTCCACACCGTCTGTCCGCGCTGCGGCGGCGCGGCGAGGCGTGAGACCGACACCATGGACACCTTCGCGTGTTCCTCGTGGTACCACTTCCGGTTCGCCTCGCCGCAGGAGGACGAAGCGCCCTTCGATCGGGCCGCGATCGACTACTGGCTGCCGGTTGACCTCTACGTGGGCGGGGCGGAGCATGCCGTCATGCACCTGCTCTACGCGCGCTTCTTCTGCAAGGTGGCGTACGACGCCGGCCATGTCGGCTTCGTCGAGCCGTACTCGCGCCTGCGCAACCAGGGCATGGTGCTGGCCGAGGACGGCCAGAAGATGAGCAAGAGCAAGGGCAACGTCGTGACGCCGGACGACGTGGTGGATCGCCACGGCGCCGACTCGCTGCGCGTGTACGAGCTGTTCATCGCGCCGTTCGAGCAGAGCGTCGCGTGGAGCGATCGTGGCGTGCAGGGCTGCTTCCGCTTCCTGAGCCGTTTCTGGAACCTCGTCTGTGAGGTGGTCGAGGCGCAGGGTAGCGGCGCCGCCGCCGGCGAGGACGAGCTCGAACGAGGCCGCCAAGTCCAGCGAGCGCTGCACAAGACGATTCGCAAGGTCACGAACGACATGGAGCGCTTTCGCTTCAACACCGCTGTATCAGCGCTGATGGAGCTTCAGAACGAGGTGCTCGACGTGTGGACGAACGCGCGCGGCGCCCTCACCCTCGCGCAGTGGCGGGCGGTGGTTGTCGACATGACCCTGCTGCTGTCGCCGATGGCGCCGCATCTCGCCGAAGAGGTCTGGAACCTGTTCGGGCAGGGCGAGACGATCCTCGGCGCGCCGTGGCCGGCATGGGACGAGGAACTGGCCGCGGACGAGGTGATCACCGTGGTCGTGCAGGTCAACGGCAAGCTGCGCGACCGCCTGCAGGTGGCGGTGAACGCAGAGCAGGCGGATGTGCTCGCCGCGGCCAAGGCGGCCGGCAATACGGCGCGCTTCCTTGAGGGCAGGCATATCCTCAAAGAGGTCTACGTCCCCGGCAAACTCGTCAACTTCGTCGTGAGATAGGATGACGATGCCGGCCTTGCGATTGGCCGGCGAACGTCCACCGCCGCAATCGCCCCTGAAGGGCGATGCCGCCGTTGCCATGCGAGCGTAGTCTGGCGCCGGCCGGTCTGGAGACGGGCCACTTCTCAGGCCTTTCCCCGACCCGCCGGAGGTCGTCATGCGATTCTCTCGTCGTCACCTCATCGCCTATCTCGCGCTGGCCGCCGTCATCGCGGCCGTCGGCGTGCGGTACCTTGTCGTCGACGGCGCGCCCTCAGGCGGCGAGCAGCTGGTGTTGACGCCAGTGTCCTCGCCGCAGGCTTCCGTGTCCGAGGCCAGCGGCGCGACCACGGCCGGAGACGCCGGCGGGTCTGCGAGCGCCGACGTCGTGGTCCATGTGTGCGGCGCCGTACGTTCCCCTGGGATCATCCGGCTGCCACAGGGGTCGCGGGTCGCCGACGCGCTCGAGGCGGCCGGTGGTGCGACCGGAAAGGCAGAGCTGGCCGGGGTCAATCTTGCCTCCCACGTGGCCGACGGCCAGCAGATCGTCGTTCCCGAGCGGGCGTTGCTGGGGGCCGCGGCAGGGCCGACGCCCGCCGGTTCAGGGTTGGGGTCGGCCTCCGGCTCCGGGGTGATCGGCGGTCCCGTCAACATCAATACCGCCTCGCTCGCACAACTCGAGACCTTGCCTGGCGTGGGCCCTTCCACAGCCCAGAAGATCATCGACTATCGCGCCCAGAGCGGCGGCTTCAAGGCCATCGACGAGCTCAAGAACGTTCCCGGCATCGGGGACGCGAAGTTCGACGCCGTCAAGGACGTCATCTCCATCTGACTCTGCCGGCGGACGACGACACCCACCTTCCCATGGGCCGAAGGCTCGCAGCGCCGCATGTCCTGCTGACCGCCTACTGCGCCGGGTTGCTCTGCTCTCTGCTGATGAGGCCGACCGCGTGGATGCTCGGGCTCGCGGCGAGCATGAGCGCCTTGGCCGGCCTCGGGATGTGGCTTGTGCTCGATCGCGCACAGGGAGTGCAGGCCTGCGCGAAACCGCGCTCAGACGAAGACGCAGCACGCGACGCTTACACGCCCGCATCATCCGGCGAGACTGAGGCGCGGCGAACTCACCGGAGTGCCGTGGCCGTCTTCACGCTTGCGCTGCTGCTGCTGATCGCCGGAGTCGGCGCCGGAGGCCTGCGCCTGGCCGCAATGGAACGGTCCTCATTGGCCGCTCATGTGGGTCAGAGAGTGACGCTTCGCGGCGTTCTGACCGATCTCCCGGACATTGCCGAGAAGCAGGTGACGCTGGCCCTCCGCGTCTCAGCGGCAGACGGAGAGCCGATGGACGAGCCCGTACACCTTCGACTGAGCCTGGACGAGAGGCGGCGGCTTCGGCACGATCCATCCGGCCCACTCAGCGAGGGCGCTCTGGTTGAGGTTCGCTCGGTGCACGTGCGGCCGCTGCCGGATCCCAAGCTCGGCGCCTTCGACTACGGGCGCTACCTGCGCCGCAGGGGCGAGCACGTGCTGCTTGAGGCCGAGTTCCCTGGCCTGACGGTCACGGGCCGACGGGACGGGGTTCGTGGCGCGATCGACGGCTTGCGGCGGGCCTCTCGCGCCCATCTGCAAGAGGGGTTGCGTTCACCGGTGCGAGATGTGCTCCAGGGCATGGTGCTGGGCGACGACGAGGGCGTTGACGAACAGCTCATCGATGATTTCCGCCGCAGCGGACTCCTGCACATAATGGCGGTCTCCGGCGAGAACGTCGTGCTGCTCTGCAGTATGTGGACGTTCGTCTTCACGCTGCTGGCTATTCCGCGGCTCGTGCGGACCGCGCTGCTCATGCCTGTCGTCGCCACCTATGTCCTGCTGACCGGCGCGTCGCCGTCGATCGTGCGAGCTGGGGTCTCCGGTATCGTGGCGCTGCTGGCGATCATGGCCTCACGCCCGAGCGACGGCTGGCTGCTCTGGCTGGCGCCCGGGGCATGGCTGCTGACGGCGAATCCGAACAATCTGTTCGATGTGAGCTTCCAGCTATCGTTCGGGGCCGTGGCCGGTCTGCTCGTGCTGGCGCAGCCTCTCACGCGCGCAGTGGGCTTCCTCCCGGGCCCCTTGCCGGAACAGGTGGGGGTGACGATGGCTGCCAGCCTGTCGACGGCCCCGGTGTCGATGCTCGCCTTCGGCTCCGCATCGCTGGTCAGCATCCCGGCCAACGTTGCCGGCGGTTTCGTGCTCGGCCCGATCATGTTCCTCGGTATGCTGTCGTTACTGCTGGGCTTCATCAGCTCGTGGCTGGCCACCCCGCTCAACCTGGTCGCAGGTCTCTTCATCGGCTTCCTGCTGGAGGTGGCCGGCTTCTTCGGACGGCTGCCATGGGCAGTATACGAGTGGCACGGACCAAGTCTGGCGCTCCTGCTCACCGTGGCGGGTGCGGTTCTCGCCGCGGGAGTCTGGCTCCTCGCCGGGCGCGCCGATGAAGGGCCGCTTGCGTATGTACGCAAGCGGCTCACGCCGATAATCACGGTGACCGGCTTCGCCTTCGCCGTCATGCTGCTTCTGACGCCGGCAGGCCCCGCCGCCCCGTCGCGGACGACGCTCACCTTCCTGGACGTCGGCGAAGGCGCATCGACCCTGCTGCAGGTGCCCTCTGGTCCAACGGTGCTGGTCGATGCCGGTCCGGCCCCGCTGGCGCGCACGCTGCGAGAGCACGGCGTACGCCGCGTCGATCTGCTCGTGCTCTCGCATGGGCACAGCGATCACACGATGGGTTTGCAGGACGTGATCGGTCGCGTGTCGATTGGGACCGCGCTGTTGCCGCGGCCACCGGAACCCGATGCGGCGCTGGAGCGCCTCACCGCGCAGCTCCTGGCGTCGGGAGCAGATGTGCAGCGGTGTGAGCGCCCGGTTTCCCTGACCGGGGAGGGGTGGGGGATGGTCATTCTCCCCACGAAGGCGTCGGCCTCTGGCAGCGGCAATCAAGGTGAGAACGACAACGCCCTGGTGGTGGTCACGGACCTCCACGGCCGCCGTGTGCTCCTGCCCGGCGACGCTGAGGGAGACGTTCTCCGCCGCCTCGGCTTACCCCTGTGTGACGTGGTCGGCGTGCCGCATCACGGGAGCGCGGGCGGCTTTGACGCGGAACTGCTCGCCATCCTGGCGCCGCGTCTCGCCGTGATCCCGGTTGGTCCCAATCGGCACGGACATCCCACGGACGAGGCGATCGACCTGCTGACCGGGGCAGGGGTGCCGTACGTGCGCACGGATCGGCACGGTGACGTGGCGGTCACGACGGACGACGACGGACTGAAGGTGCGCGTGGATCGCCAGTAGCGCTGTCGAACAGGCGGCATCGGATCGACGCATGGCTGACCCGGCGTGCCCTCAGATCTCCCTGCGTGAGAACAGCCAGAGGGCGGCGAGCAGGAGCACGACGCTCGCCGCAATGCTGGTGAGCAGCGGCGTGATCCAGACGGCCGGCTGGCCGAGCACGAGTGCGAGACCCGCCTTGGCGAGTCCGGCAGGCGACAGGTCGCTGATGCGCCCGAACTGGCCGAGCACGACCAAGCCGATGTAGACGCCAACGCCGGCACCGGAGGCGGCCGCCGGGGCGCGTAGCGCGATGCTCAGCAGGACCATGGCGCTCAGCAGCAGGGCGGCGTAGGCGAGCCAAAGGCCGGCGGCGGCCGCCAGCGCGGCCGCCGGCCCGACGCCGAGCAGCAGCGCCGTGAGCCCGATGCAGATCGCAGTCGCCACGCCGGCGCCGACGACGAGGACGACGAACTGCGAGAGCCACTTCCCGAGCACGAAGGCGGTCCTCGAAAGCGGCTTGGCGAGAGTGAGCGCTCCGGTGCCGCTGCGGAGCTCGGAGCTTACGATGCCGCCGTATGCAATCACGAGGGCGAGCATCACGAGCTCGGCGAGGTTGCTCAGGTAATCGGCGTAGGCCATGACGGCGGTGGGCTCAGGCAACTGGATGGCGAAGCCGGTCTGCTCACCACCGAGCATATCGATGAGGGCCGGCATGAAGTATGTGACGAGTGGTGAGGTGACTGCGGAGAAGAGAAGGAAGCCGGGGAGGACCCAGATGCGCCACGTGTGCGCCGTCTCGGCGAGCTCCTTTCTGAAGAAGGCGCCGAAGCCCGTCATGACGGTGGCCTCCGTGAAGGCACATGGGTTTCCGCGGCAGCCTGGGGCGTTCGTTCCGTCGCAGTGCAGATCATCGCCGGTCCTTGCCGACGAGATTGACGAAGACGTCTTCGAGGCTGAGCTCGTCGCTCTCAAGGCGCTGAAGCGCGAGGTTCGCGCCGGCGATCAGCGCCGGCAACTCGCGCTCAGCGGCAGCAAGGTCGTCGACGGCGAGACTGAGGCCGCCGGATTCGGCGCGCGTCAGGGAGCGCAGCCACGGCCGGCCCTCGACGGCTGCCGCCAGCCGCGCCGGATCATCGACGTCGACCAGCAAGCGGTTGAGTCCGCCGCGCCTGCTGCGCAGCTCGTCGATCCCGGCTTGTTCGACGACGCGGCCGCGGTCGATGATCGCCACGGTGTCGCAGACTCGTTCGACATCGGCGAGAATGTGTGTCGAGAAGAACACGGTCGTACGGCCGCGCAGTGCGGCGATCATGTCCAGGACCTCGCGTCGCCCGATCGGATCGAGAGCGCTTGTCGGTTCGTCGAGCAGCAGCAACCGTGGTCCGTTGATGAGCGCCTGCGCCACGCCGAGGCGCTGCTTCATGCCCCGGGAGTATCCGCCGACGCGCGTCCTCACCGTCTTCAGGTCGGCCAGCTCGAGCAGGGAGGTGACGCGCTCCTCGAGGACGGCCCCCTGCAATCCGAACAGACTTCCCGAGAAGCGCAGATATTGGTGTGCGGTCATCCACTTGTAGAAGGCGGGCACATCCGGCAGGTAGCCGATCATGGCCCTGGTGTCCCCGTCGCCGCCGACAGCGTGGCCGAGCACGCGGGCGCTGCCTGATGTGGGCCAGGCCAGCCCGGCGAGGATGCGCAGCGTCGTCGTCTTTCCC
This sequence comes from uncultured Thermoleophilia bacterium, assembly GCA_964533575.1. Taxonomy (GTDB): domain Bacteria; phylum Actinomycetota; class Thermoleophilia; order UBA2241; family UBA2241; genus CAIXSE01. The sequence goes on from CAZHMG010000019.1 coordinate 6,727, forward strand.
GCTCCGTTCGGACCGAGGAAGCCGAACACCGATCCCTCCGGTACGGTCAGCGTCAACCCGTCGAGGGCGGCGGTGTCGCCGTAAGTCTTGGACACGTGGATGAGCTCGACGGCTGCTCTCGCCTGCGCCCCGGCTGCTTCGCCGTCCGGGGTGCTGTGATGCGATGGGGCGGCCGAGGCCGCGAAGAACGGGGCCGCCAGGCGGGCGACCCGCCCCTCCGCTTCAGCCGGACGCGCGTGCTCGTCCTCTTGCGGTGCTGCAACTCGGGCGCGTTCACGGCCGACGGCCAAGTACAGGATCGGCCCGAGGAGCTGGACCATGACGCAGAGCAGCAGCCAGATCCACTTGTTGCCGCCCGTCACCAGCTCCCGCGGCCTCCTGGCCAGGTCGACGAGGGCCCAGACGAGCAGGCCGACCTCCACGACGACCAGCACCCCGAGCAGCGCCAGGACGATCGGTGAGAGATCGCTCAACGACTGGTCTATGGCGGTGCTCCTTGTGTCTTCGGGATCAGCTCGGACCGCTGCGCTGATGAGCTGTTTCGAGCATCCTACGGCCGTGTCCGCCGGCCGTCGAGCCGCATGCTATCCTTCGGCTACCGTGAGCGAACGCCCGTCACTCAAGCTCGCCTATCTGATCATCGGCAACGACGTGCCCAAGCTGCGCCTCGCCGTGGCGCGCCTGCGGCGGCGCATCGTGACGGAGTCCGGCAGCGACCTGAACCTCGCGGCCTTCGACGCCGAGGTCAACTCGGTCGAGGAGGTGCTGCAGGCGGCCTCGATGCCCGGGTTCACGTTCGGAACACGGCTGCTGCTTCTGGTCAACGCCCAGAAGTGGCCGGCGAAGTCGCGCCAGTCGCTGGCCGGCTACCTCCGCGACCCCATGCCGGACACATGTCTCGCCATTCAGGCGGAGTCGTTCTCAGTGAGCAAGGACGCGCTGCGCAAGGCGACAGATCCGTTGCGCAAGGCGGTTGAGGCGGTCGGAGAGATCCTCACGTACGACCTGCCCAAGAAGTACGAGATGGCGGGCTGGACGCGCAAGCTTGCGGCTTCACACGGTTTGCCCATGGGGCAGGCGGTGGCGCATCACTTCCTGGAGCGCTGTGGCGCGGACCCCGAGCACTCGGAGCGGCTCGAGCGTGAGATCGAGAAGCTCGCGGTGTACTGCCGGGGTCACGAGGCGACGAAGGAAGACGTCGATGCGGTGTGCTCGCCGGACGACGAGGCGGGCATATTCAGCCTGATGGATGCGGTCGGCAATCGCGACAGCGCGCGCGTCTTCGCGCTGCTCGAGATGGTCTTCAATGCGGGCGAGGACCCGAACAAGGTCCTCTTCATGCTGGGGCGGCACATTGAGCAACTCGACGCCACCTCACGCATGAACACGAGCGACGCCGGAGCCGTGGCGAAGCGGGTCGGCGTCCCGTTCTGGACGGCGAAACGGCTGATCGAGCAAGCCGCCCGGCACGACCACGCGCGCTTGGGCCGCGCCTACCAGGCGCTCGCCGGCGCGGCAGCGGGCATGCGAGGCCGCGCCCCCGCCACCCTGGAGACTGAGGCGGGAGTGAATCACACCGACCGCTTCGTGCTCGAGCTCGCCCTCGCCCGGCTTCTGACGTGAGCGCGCCGTAAGGGGAACGCGAACGGCGCGTACGCTGGCGGCTCATGCAGCGACTGAGTCAAGACGCGACAATGCGGGCGGGTCGCTCGTCGCGACCCGCCCGCATTGTCGGAGACTCTAGCGCCGGCTCAGGCTGAGAGGCGCGCCATGGTGCTGGCGACGCGGCTCTTCTTGTGGGCGGCGTTGTTCTTGTGCAGGACGCCCTTGGCGGCCGCCTGATCGATGCGCGAGGTGAGGACGCGAGCCGTCTCGCCCGCCTGCTCCGTCTGCTGCTCCGCGACCTGACCCTCGAGGCGCTTGAACAGCGTCTTGAGGGTCGACTTGACGTGCCGGTTGCGCAGGCGCTGCTTCTCGGAGAGCAAAATGCGCTTCTTCTGCTGCTTGATGTTGGCCACGTGATCCCTTCGCTCAAGCTGACGTCGTGACTGTGTAGGAGCCAGTGGGGACTGCGCTCGGACGCGAGATGCTACCACATGGCGGCCGGGGGCGGCAAATGTGGGCTCCGCCGCCGCGCTTCCAAGGAGATCGTCTGTGAGCAGTCGCGTCTGTGAGCGGCCGAGGAACGATCGATGACGGCCCTCTGCTAGACTGCCGTCGCCCGACGAGCAGTAGTTCCGGGCCGACGGTCGAAGAGAAGAGGCAATGAGCGACCATTCGCGCAAGCTCGCTTTCGCGGCGTTGATCGTGGCGTCGGCAACCGCTCTCTCTCGCGTCACCGGCCTGGGTCGCGAGATCGTGGTCGCCGCGGTCTTCGGCGTCACGCCCGAGTACAACACGCTCGTGTCGGTCTCGGTCATCCCCAGCCTGATCCAGCAGCTGTTCGCCGACGCAGCGATCAGCGCCGCGTTCGTGCCGGTGTTCACAGCGCTGTGGGCCGAGGGCAATCGCGAGCGCGCCTTCCGGCTTGCCGCGAACCTGCTCGGCCTGATCGTCGTCGTGGTGGGCGCCATCGTCGCCATTCTCATCCTGGCGGCCGGTCCGCTCGCGCAGACCGTCTTTCCCGAGCTCACGGCCGATCCCGCCGGCAGCGCCCTGGCCGCCGACCTGCTGCGCATCCTGCTGCCGACCGTGCTCTTCCTGTCGCTGGCTGGAGCGCTGAGCGGTGTTCTCTACTCGCTCGAGCGGTTCACGATGCCTGCCGTCGTCTCGATCGTCTGGAACCTCACGATCATCGTCGCCATCCTCCTGCTCCAGGGCGAGCTGGGGGTGTACGCAGTCGCCGTCGGCATGCTGATCGGCACGCTCCTGCAGTGGGCGCTCCTGGCAGGAGCGATGGGTCGCGCCGAGCGCTGGCTCTGGCCGCGCTTCGGCCTCCGGGATCCGCTCCTGGCACGGGTGCTTCTCCTGATGGTGCCGATCACGATCACCCTCGGCGTTCTCAACTTCAACGCGCTGATCGGCACGTGGTTCGCGCAGTTCGTGAGCGACCGGGCTGCGGCAGAGATCGGCTATGCGTTTCGGCTGTACCAGCTTCCGCAGGGTGTGTTCGCGGTGACCATCGGCACGGTGCTCTTTCCATCGCTCTCGCGCTTTGCCCTGACGCGTGAGGACGGACGCTTCGGCGACGCCATCTCGTTCGGCGTCCGGCAGATGATCGTCGTCTCCCTGCCGTTCGTCGCCTGGTTCATGGTCATGCCCGAGGCGTTCGTCGAACTCGTGTATGAACGCGGCCAATTCGGCTCCGATGCGACGGGTGAGGTCGCCGTTGCGCTCGCCTTCATGTCCGTCGGTCTCGTCTTCGCCAATGCCAACATCATGCTGAACCGCGCCTTCCAGAGCATGCAGCGTCCGTGGCTGCCGCTCTACGTGAGCCTGCTCAACCTCGTTGCGACCGTGGTCCTCTGCTGGCTGCTGTACCGGCCGCTCGGGGTCGCCGGGATCACGCTCAGCATGGGGCTGGTTTCCTTGGTGAACTTCGCCGCCCTTTTCGTCCTGTTGCGGCGCCAGCTCGGCAGGATGGACGGCAGGCGCATCCTGCGTACAGCGGTGCGTGCCCTCGCGTGCGCCGGCCTGCTGGCTCTCGTCTCGGGCGTGGTATGGCGGGCGCTGGCCGGGTTCGCGGACGACGGCTTCGTGCCCCTGCTGGCGTCCGTGGCCGCCGCCGTGGCCGCCGGAGCCGCCGCCTACGTTGTCCTGGCGCGTGTCTTCAGGCTCGAGGAGCTCACTGCAGTCCTTCGGGCCCTGCGACGCCGGCGGGGCGGGGCGCACGACGCCTGAACCAGGCCAACGGCGCCGGCGAGCGGCTTGAGCGAGACCTAACGGGCGCCGGCGCGCCGCCTCTGGCGCCGCGGGTATCTACGCCGTGTGCGGTGGTCAGAGGAGAGTCGGGCGGCGACAGGTGACGCGTGCGATGGCGCGGGGAACGGCCTTCGGGCCGGCCCCGGAATGTGCGCCGGCCTGCTCGTCGCGCTCCTGCTCGCCGGCTTCGCGTGGTGGATCGTCTTCGTCGTCACGACCGATCAGCCGCTCGACTTCAACGTCTACTACCTGGCGGCGGAGGTGTACGCGCGCGGCGGCGACCCGTATGCGTTCTCGGATGCGTATCCCAGCCCCGAGTGGGACGCGCTCGCGGCCGAGCTTGGGATCACGCACTACGCGAAACCCTACCGGTATCCGCCGCACACCGCCGTGCTGGTCATGGCGTTGCGCCCACTCGGTCCGACGGGAGCAGTCATCGTCTGGAGCGCGCTCAACGCGACCGCCATGATCGCCGCCGCCTGGCTCCTCGGACTGGCGCTCGGCGGCGGCCGCTGGCTGCGCCTGTCGTTGGCGGCACTGCTCCTGTTCGCGCCCGCGTACGATACGCTCATGATGGGCCAGGTCAACGGCCTCCTCTTCTTGTCGGTGGCGGCCGCACTCTGGCTTCTGGCCCGCGGCCGTTCTGCCTCCGCCGGAGTCTGGCTGGCGACGGGCGGCGTACTCAAGCTCATCCCGTTCCTCCTGCTCCCGTACCTGGCCCTGCGCGGCCGCGGGCGTCTGGCCGCTGGGGTGATGCTGGCCGCGCTGGCGCTCACTGCGATCTGCCTGCCGTTCGTGGGCTGGTCCGGAACCATGGCCTATCTCGAGAACGCCCTGGGGCTGACGAGGCCCGGCTCCGTCTTCTCCGGTCAGATGAACCAGACCCTCACAGGGGTGCTGGGGCGCATGCTGGACCCAGCTCTCGCACGCGCGCTGGCCGCCGTTGCTGGTTTGGCCCTGATCGTCCTGACGGCTCTCGTGTGCTGGCCGCGCGGCGAGCGGCAGCGGTGGCTCCTGCTCGAGTTCTCTGTGGTGATCGCCGCGCTCGGCCTGGTGTTCCCGTTCACGTGGTACCACCAGTTGCTGGTTCTGCTGATCCCCTTCCTCGTCGTGATCCAGGAGCTCGTCGTACGCCGGCGCCACGGCCTGCTGGCGCTCGTCGTCGCTCTGTACGCGCTCACCAGCCTGCACTTCCTGATCTGGTCTAGCGTCGCCTGGCTGCCCTATCGCGGAACGGGGGCCGATGCGTTCGCCGCCTTCCCCTTCCTGTTCGGGCTGTGCCTGTGGGCTCTGGGCGGCGTCATGCTCGTGAGCGCGAAGTGGCCACGCGCACGGGAGGTCCCAGAGGGGCAGAGCCGCTGAGGCCGCCGGGCGACCGCCTCGCCGACAGGCTGTATCATTGGCGGTCATGGTCAAGCTCAGTCACATCCGCAACTTCAGCATCGTCGCGCACATCGACCACGGCAAGTCGACGCTTGCCGATCGCATCCTCGAGCTCACGGGGACGGTGGCCGCTCGCGACATGAAGGAACAGCTGCTCGACAAGATGGAGCTCGAGCGCGAGCGCGGCATAACGATCAAGAGCCAGGCGGTACGGATCTCCTACAGGGCCGCGGACGGCCAGACGTACCAGCTGAACCTGATAGACACACCAGGGCACGTCGACTTCACCTACGAGGTTTCGCGCAGTCTGGCGGCCTGCGAGGGAGCGATCCTTCTCGTGGACGCGACGCAGGGAGTGGAGGCGCAGACCGTCGCCAACGCCTATCTCGCGATCGATAACGACCTCGAGATCGTGCCGGTGCTCAACAAGATCGATCTCCCCGCCAGCGATGTCGAGGAGGCCGAGCTGGAGCTGCACGAGCTCACGGGCGCGACGCACGAGGAGACGCTCACCGTCTCGGCCAAGACCGGGGAGGGCGTGCTCGAGGTCCTCGAGGCGGTCGTCGCCCGAATGCCGGCGCCGGAAGGCGATCCCGGCGGTGCTTCCCGGGCGTTGATCTTCGACAGCGAATACGACCAGTATCGGGGCGTGGTCGCCTACGGGCGGGTCGTCGACGGCTCGTTCAGCCGTCGGCAGATCATCCGCATGATGGGGACTGGCCAGGAGGCCGAGATCGAGGAGCTCGGCTATTTCGGCCCGGCCATGACGCCGACCGAACGTCTCGAGACCGGCGAGGTCGGCTACATCATCACCGGCGTCAAGGAGGTGGCGCAGGTGCGCGTCGGCGACACGATCACGGACAAGCGGCGCCCGGCCGGCCAAGCCCTGCCGGGCTACAAGGTCGTGCAGCCGATGGTCTTCGCCGGGCTCTTCCCGATCGAGGGCGACAAGTTCGAGGAGCTGCGCGACGCACTCGAGAAGCTCAAGCTCAATGATGCCGCACTCAGCTACGAACCCGAGTCGTCACAGGCCCTCGGTTTCGGCTTCCGCTGCGGTTTTCTCGGGCTGCTGCACATTGATATCGTGCCCGAGCCCCCTGAACGCGAGTACAATCCCGAGCTGCCCCCCACCCCCCCCAACCGGGCATACCCCCCGTATCCCACCCAGGGTGAGATGCTCCCGGACCGCAACCCCACCCCCACTCCCGGTGCGACGCGCATCGAACGTGTCGAGGAACCATACGTGGCCGCCAGCATCCTCGTGCCCAGCGACTACGTGGGCACGATCATGGAGCTCTGCCAGGGACGGCGCGCCGACTTCGTCGACATGAAGTATCTTTCGCCGCACAGGGTCGAGATGCACTATCGCCTCCCGCTCAGCGAGATTGTCCTCGACTTCTTCGACCAGCTGAAGACGCGCACCAAGGGCTACGCATCCCTCGACTACGAGTACCACGGGTACCGCGAGAACGATCTCGTCAAGCTCGACATCCTACTCGCAGGCGACACCGTCGACGCGCTCTCGCTCATCGTGCCGCGAGAGCGTGCGCACCAGCGCGGCAAGGCGCTCGTCACCAAGCTCCGCCAGAAGATCCCTCGTCAGCTCTTCGAGGTGCCGGTGCAGGCGACGATCGGCAACAAGGTCGTCGCCCGCGAGACGATCAGCGCCAAGCGCAAGGACGTGCTCGCCAAGTGCTACGGCGGCGACATCTCGCGCAAGCGCAAGCTCCTCGAGAAGCAGAAGGAAGGCAAGAAGCGCATGAAGCAGCTCGGCGTGGTCGAGGTGCCGCAGGAGGCCTTCCTCGCAGTACTCGAGCTCGACAGCAGCGAGTAGCGAATGACCGGCGGACCGGGCGGCGAGTGATGGCGCTTGGAGAGGTCGGCCGGGGCGCTTTCGCCGGCCCCGTCCGCCATCTCTACATCCACGTCCCCTTCTGCCGGGCGAAGTGCGACTATTGCGACTTCGCCTCACGGGCCGTTGGAGCAGAGCCTGACCAGAAGGTGCTTGACAATTTCGTGGACGGCGTGGCGGCCGAGTGGGAGCGTGAGCGGGCGGCGCACGACGTGCGCCGCCTCCACACGCTGTATCTCGGCGGCGGCACGCCCAGCGTGCTGGGGCCGGACCGGCTCGAGCATCTGCTCGAGCTTTTCCGGCCCTCCCTGACACCCGCGGCCGAGATCACGATCGAGGCTAATCCGGAGGACGTGAGCCAGGCCTTCGCTGCCTGGGCGGGCGGCGCCGGCGCCCGGCGGCAGGGCGATCGCGAAGCCGTCCGCGTCTCGCTCGGCGTCCAGAGCTTCTCGAGGGAGCTGCGGCACGCCGTCGGCCGCCGCGCCCTCGCCGATCCGGGTGACGCCTTTGCGCGCCTGCGCGGCTCCGGCGTCCGAAACGTGAGTGTCGATCTGATGTACGGCCTGCCAGGCCAGGGGCTCGGCGATCTCGACGTGGAGATAGGCACCGTACTCGCCCTGCGGCCTGAGCACATCTCGTGGTACGAGCTTCAGGTCGTCCCGGGAACGACGCTCGCACGGCGCCTTGAGCCCGGCGCGATGAGGCAGGGGGACGCTGCTGAGCAGGTGCCTTCGTCCCGAGCAGGTCACGAGCCCCCGCCGGTCGCCGACGAGCGGGCCGTCATGTACCGGCGCATCGTGCGGGCCCTGCAGGCGGCGGGCTACGCGTGGTACGAAGTCAGCACCTATGCGCTGGCCGGCCGACGGGCGCGCCACAACGTGGCGTACTGGCGCGCCCGTCCGTACATCGGCCTTGGCCCTGGTGCGGTCAGCACCGTCGGGGGCTGCCGCTGGACGAACACCACGGACGTAGCGGCCTGGCGCGCAGGCTTGACGGCGCCGGCGCCCTTGCGCGAGACGGAGTGTCTCGATGCGAAGACGCGCGTCCACGAGCGTCTGATGCTGGCGGCGAGGCACGGCGGCGCTCTGCCGCTCTCCGAGGTCGAATCAGAACTGAACGAGCAGGCCGCCCGTTCTCTCGCCGCTGCTGGATTGGTCTCATTCCGGGGTGGTACAATCCGGGTGACGCGAAAGGGGCGGTACGTAGCCGACGAGGTCTGCGTGCGCCTGTTTCGCGATTGACGTTTAACAAGGCGGTCCCGATGCTCAAGCCACGCCAGGAACAGGTGCTGCGGGCCGTCATCGAGGAGTACATCGCCACCGGCGACCCCGTCGGCTCCAAGTACTTGAGTGAGCGATTCTCTTTCGGTGTCGCGCCTTCGACTATTCGCAACGACCTCGCCGAGATGGAAGAGGCCGGTGTTCTCGCGCATCCGCATACGTCGGCCGGCCGTGTGCCGACCGACGCCGGCTACCGCCACTACGTCAATGTCGTGCTCCGGGAGCGCCGGGAGGCGGTGCCGGCGGTCGTGATCGAGCAAGATCGCGCCCGCCGCGAGATCGACGACGCCCTGCGTGAGACGGCCGAGGCCCTCTCGCAGGTCACCGAGCTGCTCGCCGTGGTCTCCGCACCGGCGGTGACGACGTCGATCATCCGCCACATCGAGATTCTCATGCTGCAGACCCGCCTCGTGATGGTGGTCATCATCACCAGCTCGGGCCAGGTGACGAAGCGTGTCTTCCGCTTCGACGATCCGGTCGACGAAGGACTCGCCAGCTTCGCCCGCGCCTATCTCAACGAACGGCTCGTCGGCGCCCAGCTCGGCACGCGTCGCGTCGCGTCCACCTTCGAGAGCACGGACCTGCGGAGCAAGGAACTCGAGTTCCTGGACACGATCCGTTCGGCGTTCCAGATGCCCGCCGACGACACTGACGGCCTGCACGTGGGCGGCGCGTCGCGCCTGGTGGACAACTTGAGCCGGGCAGGCGTGGAACACCTGGACGAGCTGCTGGAGATGCTCGAGCACCGCTACAATCTGCTGGAGCTTCTGTCCGCCGCATTGCGGGAGGACGGCGTGTACCTCCGTATCGGCAGCGAGATGAACTCACCACACCTGCAGGCGTGCTCGCTCGTGGCCGCCAACTACGGCGTGGCCAATCGTGCTCTGGGCACCGTCAGCGTGCTCGGCCCCACGCGCATGGACTACCCGCGTGTCATCGCCAACGTGCGTGCCACGGCTGACAGTCTCAGCGCCTACCTGGAAGAGATCTGGTGAAACGAGATTACTACGACGTCCTCGGTGTCGACCGCGATGCGGATGCGACGCAGATCAAGAAGGCCTTTCGCAGGCTGGCACGCGAGTGCCACCCCGACGTCAACCCCGGCGATCCACAGTGCGAGGCCCAATTCAAGGAGCTGGCCGAGGCCTACGAGGCGCTGAGCGATCCCGACTCTCGTGCGGCCTATGACCGGTATGGCTTCGAGGGCCTCAAGGGCCGTTCTCACATCGACTACGAACACGTCGGCTTCAGCGACCTCTTCAACATCTTCTTCGGCGGCGGGTTCGATTCGGCGCTGCGCGACACGGGGATGTGGGGAGCCGGAGGCGGCGCGCCGGCGCCGCGGGGAGACGACGTCGAGGTGAAGCTCGACCTGAGCTTCACGGAGGCGGTGTTCGGCACAGCGAAAGAAGTCGAAGTGCGGGCCGAGGAGCAGTGCGAGACCTGCGGCGGCAGTGGCGCTCGTCCGGGCACTGGGAGAGAAACCTGCCCCCAATGCCACGGATCGGGCCGCATGCGAGAAGTGTCGAGCCTCGGCGGCTTCGGCCAGTTCGTCCGTACCAGCACGTGCAACGTATGCCGCGGTCAGGGCAGCATCGTCAAGGACCCGTGCGAGACGTGCCGCGGAACAGGCAGGGTGCGCGGCACGCACACCGTGAAGGTCGACGTTCCAGCGGGCATCGACCACGGCCAGCGCCTACGGCTGAGCGGCGAAGGCGGGGCGGCTGCTCAAGGCGGGCGGCCCGGAGACCTGTACGTGCTCGTCAACGTCGAGCCGGACGAGCACTTCGTGCGGGACGGAGACGATTTGGTCTATCGACTCGACGCCACCATGACCGACGCCGCCCTGGGCATGACGGCACACATCCCGGCGCTGGACGGCAGCTTCGACCTGGACCTGCCGCCCGGTACCCAGCCGGGCGAAGTGAAGGTGTACCGGGGTCGCGGCGTGCCCGTGCTGCAGGGCTACGGCCGCGGCGCGCTCAAGGTCGTGGTCAACGTGATCGTGCCGCGCCATCTGTCGCCGGAGCAGGCCGACCTGCTGCGGCAGTTCGCTGATGAGACGAGCCAGGCCAACTACGAGCCGGACAAGAGCTTCTTCGACAAGGTGAGGGCCGTCTTCCGCCAGTGACGACGCCCTCGTACCTGCGCTGCACACTGCGCCTCGCGCCCTCGGGCGGGAGGTCCGGCGACGCCGTCGCCGTTGCGCCCGAGCCGTTCGACGATTGGTCCGGTGCAGCCGCTTTCGCTCACCGGCCCGATTCGGCTGCGCTCGACTACGCTCATCCCGCCGCCGTGGCCCGTGTGCAGGCGCTGCAGCCGGCGGGCTGGCAGGAGGAGGACGACGGCGACACCATCGTCTTCTGGCTGGAGGAGGGCAGCGAGGCGGAGGGCCCGGTGGCCGCCGTTCTGGTCGAGCTCGCGCGCCTCGGATCCCTCAACGTGCAGCCAGAACGGCCGGGGTGGGACGATGCCTGGAAGGAATTCCACACGCCCCATACGGTCGGACGGGTCTACCTGAGACCGCCGTGGTCTCCAGCGCGCGACGACCACCTGGACGTGGTGGTCGACGCCGGGCAGGCGTTCGGGACAGGAGGCCATGCGACGACGCGGCAGTGCGTGGCGGCATTGCAGGAAATCGCGCCACGCTCGCTGCTCGACTGCGGTTGCGGTTCGGGCGTGGTGTCGCTGGCTGCAATCAGGCTCGGCTTCGCTCCTGTGTGGGGTGTCGACATCGATCCGGCGGCCGTCGAGGCCGCGCGCGAGAACGCGGAGCGCAACGAGCTCAACTCGGCGTTCTTCGCCGGCGATGTGACGGATCCGGCGCTCGCGCTGCCGGCTGCCGGCGTCGTGGTCGCCAACATCGCGCTGCGGCCGATCCTCAGCCTAGCGCGTCGCTTCCATACGGGTGAGGACAGGCCGGCGACCGCGCTCAGGCCGGCCCATCTGCTGCTGGCCGGCCTGCTCGTCGAGCAGGGGGAGGAGGCCACCGCTGCCTTTCCCGGCTACAGGATGGTCAGCAGGCTCGAGGAGGATGTGTGGCTGCTGCTGCACCTGGTTCCGGCATGAAGCCCACCGTGGCCTCCGTCTTCGTCGGCTGCAAGATCAGCCAGGCGGACGGTGAGCAGGCGCTCAGCGAGATGACCTCCGCCGGCATGAGGGCGGCCGAGCGGCACGACGCGGCCGACGTCGTCGTCGTGCACACCTGTTGCGTGACGGCGGAGGCCGAGCGCAAGTCCAGGCGCCTGGTGCGCCGGTATGAACGGCTCGGAAGGAGAGTCATCGTCGCCGGCTGTGCAGCGCGCCTGCGTCCCGCGCAGTTCGCAGGCGCGGGCGTGGAGATCGTGGATGGCCGGGATTGGGCGGCGCTGGCCGCCGAGGCGTCCGTGCCCGGCGTGGAGCCGGCGGCTTCGCCTGTGTCGCTCGCGGCCGAGCGCCATGTCTCGCCCGCGGAAGGCGAGGGTGCGGCGGCGGCCGACTTCAGCGCCGTCGCCGGCCGTCGCACCCGTTTCGTGCTCAAGGTCCAGGACGGCTGCGCCGGGCAGTGCGCCTACTGTGTCGTGCGGCTCGTGCGCGGCGCGCCGCGCAGCACGCCGCTCGCGCATGCCCTTGCCGCCGCACGCACGGGGCTCGAGAGGGGTTGCGGGGAGGTCGTCCTCAGCGGCATAGACCTGGGCGCGTGGACAAATGGGGAGGCCCGTCTGCCGCAGCTGATCGAGGCGGCTTGCGGCCTCCCGGGGCTCCGCCGGCTGCGGCTGTCGTCGCTCGAGCCGCGCCACGTCGACGAGCGGCTCCTGGCTGCGCTGGCGCACGAACGCGTCGCGCGTCATCTGCACCTTCCACTGCAATCAGGGGACGACGCCGTGCTCGCGGCGATGCGGCGCCCCTACACCGTGGGCGAGTTTCTCGCCACGGCACAGCTGGCACGAGACCGCCTCGGTGACGTCATGCTGAGCACGGACGTGATCGTCGGCTTTCCGACGGAGGACGAGGCCGCGTTCGCGCGTACTCTGCGGCTTCTCGACGGAGGGCTCTTCGGTCGCGTCCACGTGTTCGCGTTCTCGCCGCGGCCGGGCACGGCGGCCGCGGGACTGCCGCCCCTCCCGGCCTTGCTCGTCAAGGAGCGCATGGCCCGCGCCCTGGCGGCCGCCGCGAGGGCGGCCCGCGAGGCTCGGACAGCCGCCCTCGGCCGCCCGGCCCATGTCCTCCTCGAGGAACGGCACGAGGGCTTCTGGAGGGGGTACAGTTCGGAGTACATTCCGTACTATCTGGAGGGAAGGGCACGCCGAGGAGAACTCGTCCGTGCTGTGGCGCAGCGTGAGCACAAGGACGGCGTGGCCGGCCTGCTGGAGGAGGCAAACGAATGAGTGACTGCATCTTCTGCAAGATCGTGGCCGGCGAGATCCCGGCCGACGTTGTGGGCGGGACGGAGGAGTTCATCGCCTTCAGGGACATCAATCCCTCTGCTCCCGTGCATCTCCTGGTCATCCCGCGACGCCACGTCATCTCACTCGACGGCATCGAGGAACTCGCCGTCGGGACCGCGGGCAGGCTGCTGACCTTCATCGCCGAGACGGCGCGAGCCGCGGGCGTCGACGAGAGCGGCTACCGCGTCGTGACCAACGTCGGCGACGACGCCCAGCAGGCGGTCAAGCATCTGCACTGGCACATCATCGGGGGAGCGCGGCTGGGAGGCATGGCATGAGAGAGCTGGGTGTGATCGAAGAGCGCGTGCGCGACGACGCCACGGCGGCGCTGAAGGCGGGCGACAAGCAGCGCCGCGCCGCTCTCTCGACGATCGTCTCGGCGCTCAAGAAAGAACGCATCGACAGCGGTAAGGTCCCGAGTGAGGCGGACGAGCTGACGGTGCTCAAGCGGGAGCGCAAGCGGCGCGCGGAGGCGCTCGAGGTCTATCTGCAGGCTGGACGCAACGACCTCGCCGAGCGGGAGCGGTACGAGGAGGCGCTTCTCGCGTCGTATCTGCCCGAGGAGCTCGGCGACGATGAGCTCGACGCCCTCGTGCAGGAGGCCATCGCGGCGACCGGCGCGGTGACGGCGAGGGACATGGGCAAGGTGATGGCCTGGCTCAAGCCCAAGGTGGCTGGACGTGCGGATGGCAAACGCCTCAGCGACCTCGTGCGCGCCATGCTGGAAGGCTAGTCTTGACGCCGGTGACGCACGCAACCATCGATCTCGGGAGCAACAGCATCGCGCTCGAGCTGGCGGGCGAGCACGACGCGCACCTCAAGATCCTGGAGGAGCGACTCGACTGCACCCTCACGCTTCGCGGCAACCTCCTGCTGCTCGACGGCGAAGAGGAGTCCGTCGCGCAGGCGCGGTCCGCGCTTCAGGAACTGCTGGCCGTGATCCGCTCGGGTCGTCCCGTAAGCCCCGTCATCGTCGAGTCGCTCATGGACATCGCCATCGACGCGTCTGGTAAGCCTTCCGAAGTGTACGGGGACATCATCTGGAGCCATCGCGGCCGGCAGCTCGGTCCGAGGACGGTGAACCAGAAGCGCTATGTGGACGCGATCCGCCGCCGGACGATCACCTTCGGCATCGGGCCCGCCGGCACGGGCAAGACGTATCTGGCGACAGCGATGGCGGTTGCGGCCTACTTCTCCAAGCAGGTCGGCCGCATCATCCTCACGCGGCCTGCAGTCGAAGCCGGCGAAAGCCTCGGCTTCCTTCCCGGCACGGTGTCCGAGAAGGTTGACCCGTACTTCCGGCCACTGTTCGATGCCCTCTACGACATGATCGAAGGGGAGAAGCTGGCGGCCCTGATCGAGAAGGGCGAGATCGAGGTCGCCCCCCTCGCCTTCATGCGGGGCCGGACGCTGAACGACTCGTTCATCATCCTCGACGAGGCGCAGAACACGTCACCCGAGCAGATGAAGATGTTTCTGACGCGTCTCGGTTTCGGCAGCAAGATGGTGGTCACCGGCGACGTCACACAGATCGACCTGCCGCACAGCCGTACCTCAGGGCTGGTCACCGTACCCGAGGTGCTGCGCGACATCGAGGACATCGGGATCGTGCGCTTCGACGGGCACGACGTTGTGCGGCACAAGCTCGTGCAGCGGATCGTGAACGCCTACAAGGATCACGAGGACCGCCGTGAGGCGGCGCGAATCGCGCCGCCTGCCGCCCCCGGGCCGGAGGAGATGGCGTGAGCGAGGTCGACGTCTTCAACGCGACGAGGCTCGCGATTGACGGCGAGGCCGTCGCGAGCCTCGTCGCCCGCGTGCTCGAGGCCGAACGCGTCGGCAACGCCGAGCTGGCGGTGGAGTTCGTCGGCGAGCGCCGCATCCGCGAACTGAACCGCGAGCATCGCCGGCGTGACGAGATCACCGACGTGCTCTCGTTCCCGCTTGAGGAGGCCGGCGAGGCGACGGATCCGGACGACCCGTCCCCGCGGCTGCTCGGCGACATCGTCATCTGCTCGCGCCAGGCCGTGCGCCAGGCGCAGGGCGACGACCTGCCGGCCGCCTTCGAGCTCGCGGTGCTGCTCGTTCACGGCACGCTTCACCTGCTAGGCTACGACCACGAGGTGGATGCAGGCCAGATGGCGCTTCGCCAGGCCGAAGTCCTCGAGCTGGTCGCATGGGAGGGCCTCATTGCCGCGCCGCCGTAACCTGCTTCACAGCTTCAACTGGGCATTCGACGGCATCGTTCACGTGTTGCGTCACGAGCGCAACATGTGGATCCATTTCGCCATTGCCGCGCTGGTCCTCATCGCCAGCCTGTTCTTCGCCCTCAGCAGGCTCGAGGTCGTGGCGCTGCTGATCGCCATCTCGTTCGTGCTGATCGCGGAAATGCTGAACACGGCCGTGGAGCACATCGTCGATCTGATCACCGACACCCATGATCCCCGCGCCAGGATCGCCAAGGACGTGGCGGCGGGCGCAGTGCTCATCGCCGCCGTCAACGCGATCGTGGTCGCCTACCTCGTCTTCTACGACAAGATCACGAACGTGCCCTACACCATCCTGAGCCGGCTGCGCACCTCGCCCATCGACATCACCGTCATCGCCTTGTTCATCGTCATCCTGGCGGCGATCGCACTCAAGGCGATCACGCGGCGAGGGACGGCGTTTCGCGGCGGCCTGCCGTCGGTCCATGCCGCCGTCGCATTCGCGTCGTGGGTCGCTATCACGTTCGTCGCGACCAACACCCCTTATGCGCTGCCCATCTCGGCGATCACGCTGTTCCTCGCCGTGCTCGTCGCCCAGAGCCGGGTCCAGGCCGGCATCCACAACATGCTCGAGGTGGGGGTCGGCGCCGGCCTCGGCATCGTCATCACCGCGGCCATCTTCCGCCTGTGGTATCCGCTCTAGGAAGGCCGGCCTCGCCGGCCGAACAGGAGCTCTTCGGGGCGGCTCTTGAGCTGGCCGTCAGGGCGTACGCGCCCTATTCCGGGTACAGGGTCGGCGCCGCTGCCGTGGGCCCTGCAGGGGAGCGTCACTTGGGCGTGAACGTCGAGAACGCGGCATATCCGGTGGGCCTGTGCGCGGAGCGGGCCGCGCTCGCGGCTCTCGTCGCCGCCGGCGAGCGCGAGCTGAGCATCGTGGTGGTCGCCGCCGGTGACGGCAGCGACTGCCTGCCATGCGGCATGTGCCTGCAGGCGCTGGCCGAATTCGGCGACCCTGTCATCGTCGTCCAGATCGCCGGCACGCTGCGCGCCGTGTCGCTGCATGACCTGCTCACGGCGCCCTTCACCCCACGGGAGAGGTGTTCGTGAGCGAGGCGTTCCACTCCGGCTTTGTCGCCGTCTTCGGCCGTCCCAACGTCGGCAAGTCGACGCTCGTGAACGGGCTCGTCGGTCACAAGGTGAGTATCGTTTCCGACCATCCGCAGACGACGCGGCGACGCATCACCGGCGTCGTCAACCTCGAGAATTGCCAAGTGATCCTCCTCGATCTGCCCGGCTTTCAGCGGCCGTTCGACTCGCTGACCCGGCGCATGCAGACCTCGGTCGACGACGCTCTCGGCGAGGTCGACGCGGCGCTCGTGCTGCTGAACGCCGCCGAGGGCTTCGGGGGCGGCGACCGGTACATCCTCGAGGCTGTGGCCCGTTCCGGCCTGCCGGCGGTGTTCGCGCTCAACAAGGTCGATCTCATCGAGCCGGAGCGCATCACGTCCCGGCTGGGGGAAGCCGCGGCCATAGTCGGTGGCCGGGAGGTGCTGCCTGTCTCGGCCCTGCAGGGACGTGGGCTCGAGGTCGTCCTCGACCGCCTCGCGGCCGCCATGCCGCCCGGCCCCCTGTTCTTCCCCGAAGGCCAGCACAGCGACCAGCCGCTCGAGCTGCTCGTCGCCGAGCTGATTCGCGAGCAGGCTCTGCTGCGCACGCGCGAGGAGGTGCCGCACGCGGTCGCCGTCGAGGTGACCGATCTCGTCGAACGCGAGGACCGGCCTCTTCTTGAGATCCAGGCCAGCCTCATCGTTGAGACGGAGTCGCAGAAGGGGATCTGCGTCGGCAAGGGGGGCCAGGTCGTCAAGGCCATCGGCAGCAGCGCCAGACGCGAGATCGAGGCTCTGCTCGGCGTCAAGGTCTTCCTCGACCTGCGAGTCAAGGTGCGCAAGCGCTGGCGCCGCGACGATCGCTACATCGACAGACTGCTGTAGGCGAGAGGCCGCAGCGGGGTTTGCTATACTGCCGCGTGTTCCCTGCCCGCTCTCACCTTCTCGCGGAGGCCGCATCATCGTGCACGTCGAGGAACTGGCCAAGACGATTGATCACACGCTGCTGAAGGCGGACGGAACCGCCGCCGATATCGAGCAGCTCTGCCGTGAGGCTGTCCAGTTCCACTTCGCGACCGTGTGCGTCTTCCCGTACTTCGTTCCCTTGGCACACAGTCTGCTGAAGGATGCTGATGTCAAGGTGTGCTCCGTGATCTCGTTCCCGTACGGCGCCGACACCCCGCGGGCAAAAGTGGTCGCCGCCGAGGATGCGGTGGGCAACGGCGCCGACGAGATCGACGTGGTCATCACTCTGCCCGCCCTTCTCTCGGGCCAGTACGGCCACGTCCGCAACGATCTGGCCTCCGTCGTGCACGCAGTTCGCCGACGTTCCGTGAACACCGGTCGCGGCCAGGTCGCCGTCAAGGCCATCATCGAGACCTGTTACCTGACAACCCCACTGAAGAAGCTGGCCTGCAAGATATGCGAACAGGCGGGGGTCGACTTCGTGAAGACGTCGACGGGCGCCGGGCCGAAGGGCGCGACGGCGCAGGACGTCGAGCTGCTGCGGGAGTGTCTGGGCGAATTCATCGGCGTCAAGGCGTCCGGGGGGATTCGCACAGCCCGCGACGCGGAGCTCATGATCAACGCCGGCGCTGCTCGCATCGGCACAAGCGCCGGCGTCTCAATCGTACGGGAGCTGCAGGCAGTCTCCTGATCAGTCAACCGCTTGCGGAGGGCGCGACATGGACCACACGAGTTTCCTTGAGGCCGTTCGTTACGACGCCAACGGCCTGGTGCCCTGCGTCGTGCAGGACAGCGAGACGGGCGAGGTGCTGATGGTCGCCTGGGCCAATGCCGAGGCGATGGGTGAGACGCTGCGCACGGGTGAGGCCCACTTCTGGAGCCGCAGCCGCAAGGTGCTCTGGCACAAGGGCGGCAGCAGCGGCAATGTCCAGCGTGTGCTGCGCGCGAGCCTCGATTGTGACCACGACACCGTGCTGCTCAGCGTTGTGCCGGCCGGCCCGGCCTGTCATACGGGTGACGTGAGCTGCTTCCGCGAGATGGCCAACGACGGCGCGACCGTGGAGCTCCAGACCAGAGACGCATGAGGGCGGCCGTCGCGCGGCTACGGGAGCGCCGCGAGGCTGCGGGAGCGCTGCTGCTCGCGGCGATCCTCATCCTGGCGCTGATCCTGCGGCTCGACGGCATCACGTGGGGCTTGCCCCACAGCCTCATCAATATCGATGAGACGGTAGTCGTCCCCAAGGGCTTCTCCGTCGCCCGTGGGCACGTGAATCCACAGTTCTTCCTCTACCCGTCGTTCTTCTTCTACCTGCTGGCGGCGGTCGATCTGCTGGCGGCCCCGGTGCTTTGGGTGGCGCGCGGCCAGAATCCCTTGTCGATGGCCGCCTTCGTCGTCGATCCCGGCCCGTATTACCTGCTGGGCAGACTGGTATCGGCCGCTTTCGGGACGGCGTCCGTCTACCTCATCTATCGGCTCGGCCGGGAGGCCTACGGCCGACCGGCCGGACTGGTGGGCGCCCTGTTCCTCGCCGTTCTGCCTTTGCACGTGGCGTACTCACACATGGCCGTCACAGACGTGACGGCCACCGCTATCTCGCTGCTTGCTCTGGTGCTCCTGCACGAGGCCGGCAGGGGGCGAGGCCGCCGCTGGCTGATCGCGGGAGCGGCGGCCGCCGGTCTCGCCACCTCGACGAAGTACAACCTCGGCATGCTCGTGCTGCCGGCCACGGTCGCCGCGATCTATGCCTGCCGGGGGGAGGCGGCGAGCCGGGTGGCGGCGGGAGGACAGGCGGCGAGGGTCTGGCTGCGTCTGCTCGCCGCCCGTCTGTACGCTCCGATGCTCGCCGCCTTCGTGCTCGGCTCGCCGTTCGTCTTGCTCGACGCCCCGCACTTCGTCAGGGACTTCATTCGCCAGAACGGCATCCAGAGTCGCGGCTGGCTCGGCTATGAGAACACGCCCAACGGGTTCTGGTACAACCTCTCCACCAATCTCGAAGGCACGCTCGGGATCGTGCTGCTCGTCCTTGCGCTCGCCGGCATCGTCTGGGCCCTCGTGCGGCGGACGAGAATTGATCTGATCCTGGCGCCCTACGTGGTCGTCTACTTCGTGTACGTGAGCACATGGAAGGCGCTCGCCGATCGCTATCTGCTGCCCATTCTGCCGCTGCTGGTGCTGCTGGCGGCACGTCTGCTGGCGGACGTCCTGTGCCTCAAGGGACGGCGACGTGCGGTCGCCATCCCCCTCGTCGCCGTCCTCATCGCCGCGGCGCTCGTCGTTCCGCTCTCGTCGTCACTGCGGTTCGATCGGGGGTTGGCCGGCGCCGACACACGGCTGATCGCCAAGGCATGGGTCGAGCGAGCTGTGCCGGAGGGCAGCGTGATCGCGGCTGAGAATTACGGCCCGCCGCTGGTGCCGCGGGAGGACGAGGTCCACTTCGCCGGCGCCTCCCGATCTGTGGCCAGCTACCGGCTGCTGTCGCTGAAGCTGCCGAGCCCAGGCGTCCCCGAGCCGACGCACTCGATGGCCTGGCTGCGCGGTGAGGGCGCGGAGTACGTGATTGTCGCTTCGACTGTGTACGATCGCGTGCTGCGCGCCCCCTCCGTCTACCCGGACGTCGTCGCGTTCTATCGGCATCTCGAGAGCGAGGCGGAACTCGTCAAGGTGTTCACGCCGGGTGCCGGGGAGCAGGGACCTGTGATCAAGATCTACCGGTTGGACGAACCTGAGTCATCCGGCTCCGGCTGACCGTCGCGCCTGCGCCTGCATTGTCTCCGCGGCTTCTAGCGGTTCGAGGAATCCGCCTGATCTGACTGACGTTCGCCGGCGTCGTGCTGGCTGTCGGGGCGATCTCGTGACGCGCCGTTCGCGCCGATCCTGCGGCCCTTCAAGCCCGGCAGCGCAAACAGGTGAGGCCGCTTTCTGCCGTTGCCGTTTTTCGAGATCGTTGTGGCGGACGGCGTCCCCGTCCCCGTACTGGGCAAATCGCTCTTCTCAAGCGAGGCGACGCTTCCCCCGGCCGGCTCGCGGTCGCTCTCGCATTCCGTGTACATGCCGGTCGTCGGGCTGATGCCGCAAATGACCTCTTCGGCGGCTTGCTCGATCTCGCCGTCCGCCACGGGTTTGCGCCCCGGGCGCATGACGAAGTAGGCGACGAGACCCGGCAGGATCGGGAGCCAGAAGTTGATGAGGCGATAGACCAGGACGACGGTCACGGCGGTGGCCGACGGCACCCCGAAACTCACGAAGAGCGCGATGAGGAGACCTTCGATGGCGCCCAGGCCACCCGGTGTGGGCGCCAGCGTGCCGATTGCGTACGCGACGACGTAGCAGACCGCCACGGAGCTCAAGCCGATGCCGTGGCCGAACGCCATGAAGACCACCCAGAGACAGAGCATGTCGAACATCCAGAAGCCGCAGGCCAGCGCGGCGGTCTTGGGGATGGCGCGGCGGTGGGACGTCATCCGTCGCATGCCGGCGAACAGGTTGTCGAGCCAGCCGTCGATGTTGTCTTCGTCGACGACCTCGCGGCGGGCGACACGATTCGCCAGCGCCCCGATTTGGCCGACTCGATGTCGCATGCGGGAGCGATGCGTGTAGAGGAAGATGCCGTAGCCGGTCAGCCCGAGGATCAGCGCGATGACGACGATGCCTCCCCCGTAGGCGACGACAGACTGGCCCCGGGCAACGAGGTAGAGGAGCGCGAAGGCGAAGACGAACCAGAGGACGACGTAGTTGAAGAACTGCTGCGCCGCGACGGCGACGAAGATGAGGCCGTGCGGCACCTTGCGCTTCATGAGCGCGTTGTACGTGACAACCCAGCCCCCCGCGCCGCCGGCCGAGAGGACGTGGCTCACGGCAAGGCTGCTCAAGGTGATGGAGAGCACATGGATGAGCCGCAAGCGGATGTCGAGCACGCCCAGGATGAAGCGGGTCAGCGTCGCGTACGCGAGGACGGCCATGACCTCGAGGACGACGGCCAAGCCGAGCAGCCAGTAGTTGGCCTGCCTGAGCAGAGCGAAGGTTCCCTGTGCGTCGATCAGCCGCGGCAGGAGAAAATAGAGCGCGACGACCAGGACGGCGAAGACGGCGATATTTCGCAGTGTCTTCTTTATGGGCGCCCTCCAGCTCGATCATGAGCACCGGGCAGGAAGAGGTTCTTCCCGGCGCCGGCTCGCATGCGCGGCGCCCGCCGGCGGGTATCAGCCGGGTAGCGCCGAGACCATCCGATTCTGTTTGATGCAGAAGGAGAAGACAACCCCATGAGCCCTTGTCCAGGAACGGAACAGCGGGGAAGCCACCCTGCCTTCTACGATGCCCTCATGTGGCCTTTTGAACGCGCCGTGCTGCGCGCATGGCGACGGCGCCTCGGGTGCCTCGCTCACGGCCGCGTGCTCGAAATCGGCGCCGGGACGGGAAGCCAGCTTCGCTGGTACCGTGCCGAAACCATGGTCACGGCGCTCGAACCGGACGTGGCCATGGCGGCCGCGGCTCGCAGACGAGCCGTCGCCGCACCGGCAACGGTGCAGGTGGTGCCTGGGTCGGCGGAAGCGCTGCCGTTCGACGCCGGGAGCTTCGACACCATTGTCTTCTCGCTGACTTTGTGCAGCGTGAACGATCCGCAGGCGGCGCTCGCGGAGGCACGCAGGGTGCTCGCGCCGCGGGGCCACCTGTTCATGATCGAGCACGTGCACCTGCCGTGGCAGCCCGGTCGCCGGCTGCAGTCGCTCTCGGCGCCGCTCTGGGATGCGGCAACCGGAGGGTGCCGCATCGACCGTGACACCGTCCAACTGGTGCGGGCCGCGGGGTTCGACGTCGTGGACCTCCGTGAACATGCGTTCCGCTGGATCGTCGAGGTTGCCGCCGTCGCGCAGAAATCCGCTTGAGGGCCAGCCCTGAAGGTGGGGGAGGAGGACGAGTGTATCTGCAGGGCATTCTTCACCCCTTGCGGCCCGCGACCTCAGTCCGTCGCCAAGCTGGACATCACGTCTGCGTTCGAAGGCGTCGCACCGTAGCGGCTCATGTCGAGTTCCAGCGTCTTCGCCTTTTCCGGAGAGGGGCCCTCGAAGGGTGTCCTTGGCTCGAGGGCGCATGCCCCTTCGCCCCAGCGTGCGGTAGAATGCCTGCACATCTCCTTGTGCCGAAGTGGCGGAACTGGCAGACGCGCCGGACTCAAAATCCGGTGCCCTTCTGGGGCGTGTGGGTTCAATTCCCACCTTCGGCACCACTCCTCCCTCGGATTCCACCCGCGCTGACGTTCGCCGTGAAAGGGTCGGGCCACGGGCGGTCGAGACAAGCTCGTCGGAGGATTCGCAGGTCGCCGGCCCCCTCGAGCTCCTGCTGAATGCGCGCGATCCCCTCGTTTCACCTACTGCCGTAGGGGAATGATGAGGGAGCGCGTGTGTAGGAGGTACACCATGTATATAGGCATCGGAGCAGCAGTCCTCATTCTCATCATTCTTCTGCTCATCTTTGTACTGTAGCCGGCGCTAAAGTTCGACGGGCCGGTCGGAGGGTGCTCCTTCGGCCGGCCGATTTTTCGTGGCGTGGACGTGTGACGGGCACAAGCATGCTATGCCTCCAGATTTCGCATGCAGGGCAAGGACGAGCGGAAATGGGAGCAGAAATGCGTGAGAGATTTGCCCGTGAGTGACACCTGACGCTTCTGCGCGTCGCGGGCTGGATGCTGGCTGGATCAGCCGGCGCTCGTCTCGACGGGCGTGATCGCGTCCGTTCGCTCCGACTGAGCCATGAAGCGTATCGCCAGCACCTGCATGTCGTCTCTGACGTCTTCGGCGAATTCCTGCGCGGCGGATATGAGAGCTGAAGCCAGATGGCGAGGCTCGCGTCGGCGCAGCTGCCGCACTGCCTGAAGCAGCCGGGCCTCGCCGAACAACTCTCCGTGATGACGCGCTTCAGTCAGGCCGTCGGTGTAGAGGACCATGGTGGCGCCGAGGTTGAGCGCGAACGGGCTGTTCTCATACTCTCCGGGAAGGACGCCGAGCGGCAAGTGATACGACGGCTCGAGGTAGCGCACGTTCTCATCCTCAACGAAGAGCGGCGCGGGATGACCTGCGCTCGCCATCATGCCGTTCCCTGTCCCCGTATCGAAGACCATGAGCAGAGCGGTCACGTACTGCCCCGCCGGCTTCGCGAGGAGAACGCGGTTGACCGTGGCGAGCATCTCGGCGGGCGAGGCCGTGACGAGGGCGAGGGCACGAACGGCGCTCCGCACGGTCTCGGTGAGGCCGGCCGCGCTCACCCCCTTCCCCTCGACATCGCCCAGAAGAATGACGACGGTGCCGTCCTCGCGCACGAACACGTCGTGGAAGTCGCCGCCAACGAGTTCAGGGGCATGGGCTAGCTCTTGGGCGACGGCCACATCGAGACCGGAGATCGCCGGCAAGTCGTGCTGAAAGTGCTCCTGCAGCTGACGGGCCAGATTCCGCTGCTCCTCGTAGAGACGAGCGTTTGTGAGCGCGAGGGAGATGCTGGTGGCGAGCTTGCTGCAGAAGTCGCGCTCGAGCTCGTCGAAGCGAGACTCGTGCCCGTGGTGGCGGAAGGTTAGCACGCCCACGAAATGCTCAGCGAGGAGCAGGGGGACGCACAGGCCGAACCGCACATCCTCGTCGGGCTGGAATCCCGGGTGACTCCGTTTCCCAAGATCATCCGTCGTCGCCAGCGCCTGCCGTTGCTCGCACACCGTGGCAAGGGGAAAGACGTGGTTGTCCAGCCAGTCGGCTTTGCGGGGCGGGCCGTGCAGAGAGGCGACCCGCCAGCGGGTCGACTCTGTGTCGCGCAGAAGAACGATCGCCGACTCGCAGGCCAAGGCATTGACCGCTTCCCGCAACACCTCTTCGAGGACCTCGTTCAGGGAGAGGGTGGAGTGAACCAGCGCATCGATGGCGGCCAGCGTCTCTGAGAGCCGAACACGTTTGCGCTGACGCAGGTCGATCCGTCGCTGCTCGCTGACGTCGATGGAAACGCCCAGCAGATGCCTCTGACCAGATGTGCCAGTCACAGATTCGGCGCGCGTCAGCAGCCAGCGTTCCTCGCCGGCTTCGTCCGCGAGGCGTAGCTCGAGCTGCAGATTCGGCTGGCGTCCGTCCAGAACAGCTCGCACGGAGGCGGCGAACCGGTCATGCTCCTCAGGCGACAGCACCGAAAGCAGCTGGCGGGCGTCCAAGCGGCCCGGCGACGCGAGTCGCAGTTGTCGTGCCATGAGCTCGTTGACCTCGAGTTGCCCGTTTGCCTCGTCATACTCGAATACTCCGATTTGGCCCGCATCGAGAGCCAGCTGAAGTCGCCGCTCGCTTTCGAGCAGCGCGGCCTGGAGAGGCAGCGTGTAGGCGCCGTACCGCTGTTGTGCGGAAAGAATCGCGGCGAGGAGGTAGACGGCGCCCATCCACTGCGCGGCGCGACCGGCCCAACCGGCAGGCGAGCCTGGTACTGAAGTGAGGGCGAGCGCGAGGCCGATGCCGATGAGGACGAGGGCTGCGCCGAGCCATGCGGCGAAGGGCATCCGGGAGCGCCGGTAACCCCCGGCAACCACTGCTCCGGCGGACAGGAAGGCGGCCACGGCGAGCCCGAGCACAACGTTGCGCAGGGACGTCGAGCCGACGCCGGGGTGGTAGAACGGAGGCAGTACACCCCTGTCTGCCGCGAGCAGCACCAGCACGACGAACCCGAAAGCCGCGCCGTAGGCCGCCGCGATTGTGCCCACGGAATGTCCGGAGGGCCTGTTCTCGTCCGTCGACATGAAGCGCGCCCGAAGGGCGGCGAGCAGGAAGAGAACCCCCGCTGCCAGGGCGCCGCTGTTGAAGACCGTTATCGCCGCGTTCACGTTGACGATGCGGGGTCCGACGAGCAGGCCGATGAGACCGAGCACCAGCGCGCCGCAACCGAGCAAGGTGATCCCCTGTCCGGACGCACGACGCGCGGTCTGCAGGGCCAGAACGGCGGTGAACAGTCCGATGCCCCCGAGGAAGAGCGTATTGCCCACCGTGAGAATGGCGGGCGACTCGATGGGCTCCTTCAATGCCAGCACGTGGAACGCGCCGGCCAAGAGCACGATCAAGCCGGGAGACGCGACCAGCAGCGCTTGTGACCATCGCGACATCTATCAGACAATCCGCGATCGCACCCAAGCGATCAGCAGCGGGAGACCACGCCAGTATAGGGAGGGGCGTGACGTTTGTCACATCCGATTGGGATGGCCTGGATCCCTCGCGCGTTCACAGGGCTCGGCGGAAAGAGTTACACGGCAACGGAAGCGCCGTGGAGGCCGGAGCCTGCCGCGGCTGTCCCGCGCTCAGTCGAGTTCCTCCAGCCCGTCCGCCTCGAAGTCGTCGACCCACCGCAGTGGATCGTGACCCTTCTTGAGCAGGAAGTCGGTCACTGCATGGTCGAGGCTCGAGTAGAAGTTCTCGTCCCCGATGCGATCGTACAGACCGTAGCGTCGCAACCGGTCCTTGACGGGCCCCTTGAGCTCCGCGATTCCCACCGAGACCCCTGCAAGCCGGAGTTCTTCGACGAGGTCGAAGAGCGACTCGGCTCCCGTGCTGTCGACGTCCGTGATCGGCTCTGCCGCGATCAGGACGCGATGAATGGGCTCCACTCTCGCGGCGATGTGCCGCTTGACCCTGCGCGAGAAGTGCTCGGCATTGGCGAAGAAGACGGGGGCGTCGAAGCGGAAGATCACGAGGCCGGGGACCTGGACTCCGTCGGCATGCCTGCTCATGTCGTGGTAGCCGTGGCGGCCGCTCACCCGGCCCAGCGTCGTGTCGTAGGGCCGCCAGATGCGCTGCAGAAACGCGGCCAGCGAGAGCGCGATGGCGATCCCGATGCCCTCGAGGACGCCGACGAGCGCGACGCCGAGCAGGGCGGCGAGACAGAGCAGGAATTCGGTTGGCCGAACCTTCCAGAGCCAGCGCATCGTCACGAGGTCGAAGAGGGCCGTGCCGGCGACGATCACGATGGCCGCCAGCGCCGCCTCCGGCAGGTACGTCGTGAGCCCATTGGCAAAGACCAGCAGCAACGTGATTGAGAGCGCCCCCACGACGCCGACCGCTTGGCTGCGCCCGCCGGCAGCCTCAGAAACGGCGGTGCGGGACGTGCTCACGCTGACCGGGAACCCCTGAAAGAGGCCTGTCGCCAGATTGGCGGTTCCCAAGGCCACAATCTCCTGATTCGGATCCACGCGGTCCTTGTACTTGAGGGCGAACGTGCGGGAGAGGGCCGTCGTGTCCGCCAGCGTGATGAAGGCCATGCCGAAGGCGCCGAGGATGAGACGCCACAGATCGTCGAGCGGGAACGACGGCAAAGCGAAGGCCGGAAATCCCTGGGGGACCGGACCGACCACGCCGACCCCGTTCTCGACAAGGCCCAGCGCCCAGACGGCGAGAGTCGAGCCGACGACGGCGATGAGCACGGCCGGGATCCGGGGCGCGCGCGCCCTGAAGGTGAACAGCACGACGAGGCAGGCGACGCCGATCACAAGTGCGGCGGAGTTGACCTTGTCGTCCGCCACTCCGGCCGCAAACTGACGCAGCCGCGACAACGTGTCCTCCGCATCGACGCTGAAGCCGCACAGCTTGGGCAACTGGCTGACGACAACCACCACCGCGATGCCGTTCAAGTAGCCGACGCGCAGCGGTCGCGAGAGGAGCTCAGTGACGATTCCCAGCCGGCCGAATCCGGCGATGAGGCAGATCAGGCCCATGACGATGGCGAGCGCCGAGCCGAGGGCGACGGCCCGCGCGGGGTCGCCGCCGGCGCCGATGAGCGGCAGGATGGTGGCCAGAATGAGAGGGGCCAGGGCGGAGTCCGGGCCGAGCACGAGCATGCGCGAGGGCCCGAAGACCGCATAGGCGAGGAGGGCCATCATGGTGGTGTAAAGACCCGTGACGGCCGGCAGCCCGCTCAGCTGCGCGTAGGCCATGCCTTGGGGCACGAGCAGGGCGGTCACGGCAAGCCCCGCGACGAGGTCGCCGCGCAGATTCGCCCTTTGGTACGTGCGTACGGCGGCGACACCGGGCAGCCATTTCGGGCCGGGCCGCCCGGATCCCGTCAACCTCCTGCTGCCACCTGCACCGGCCATCGCGGCCGGGATTCTACCCAGTGGACGAAGACCGGGCCGTTAACCGCGACGAGGCGGCTCGCCTCTGGCGAGCCGCCTCGTCGTCACGCGTAAAAAGGATCAGCCTGCCTTCGGACCCGTCCTGCGGTCCGGTGACGCCTGCTTGTCCTTCGAAAGCTCGAACGCCTCATGTCCCTTGCCGACGTAATCGGGGCGCTCCTCGGAAACGGGGACGTACCCTTCGAAGCCGAGCTCGTACATGATGTCGCTGTAGCCGCGGAAGGTCTTTTGATCGTCGAACTTGTCGATCTTCTCGAGAATATCCTGCGGCGCGCCGTTCCTCTCGGCCATGTTCCTGATCATCTGCCTGTTGGTCGGATACATGATGCTGCGGAACCAACCCGCCTTGTCCTCACCTGGCTGCATATCGTGCTCCTCTCGCGGATCTGATGTAGGCCGGGTGGCACCTGAGTGGGTCCTCCCGGCCGTCCCTGTTGGCTTACGGATCGGGCCGCGTGATCATGCGGCCTTGGGTCCTGTCCTGCGCTCTGTCGAGGGCTTGTGTCCCTCCGACTCCTTGAACGCCTCGTGACCCTCGCCGACATAATCGGGGCGCTCCTCGCCGACCCCGATGTAGTCCTCGTACCCGAGAGCCGACATGACGTCACTGTAGCCACGGAAGGTCCGCTGCTCGTCGAACTGCTCGAGCTTGTCGAGGACCTCCTGCGGCGCGCCATTCCTCTCGGCCATGTTCCGCAGCATCTGCTTGTTCGTCGGATACATCACGCTGCGGAACCATCCCGCCTTGTCTTCGCCCGGTTGCATACTGAACTCCTCTCGCTGATGGCCTTGGTTGGTAGCTGCGTCGTTTTTCTTCACGCCCTGCAGGCAGTTCTGACGTGGTCCTGACGTCGCTCCTGTCGCGTCGTTGTCCGTCTCTCTTCGTCTTCCCGGGGTCTTGCGAATGAAACACCGTGCAGCGGACTCCTCGCTGACCGATGGGGAGCGGCGCGCAGACGACAGGTCAGCGCTCACGACGCCATGCAGAGGTCGACCTGGTACTCGTCGTCTCCCCGCGTGAGCAGTCGCAGACAGGTCATGGCGTCGGCATGGTTCACGTGGTGGAAGTCCTGGGTCAGGTCGGCGATCAGTTCCTGGGTGGAGTCATTGAGGCGCAGGTAGCTGCCGAAGCTTCCGTGCTCGCGCGCCAGCGCCATCATCACCTCCGCGTTGGCCACGACCGCCGCGAACACGACCTTGGCGAGCGCCTCGAGGCAGGAGGCGGGGGTACGGGAGGGGATGTCCGGTACGCTCATGCACCAAAGGCTTCCCGGCCGGCGCCGTGTCAATCCGTTGGCGTTGGGGGCGACATTGCAGCCATCAGCCCACTGCTAGACTGCAGCAGCAGACACTGCCGGACTGCGAGACCGATGCGAGGAGGAGGGCGTGAGTCCGATCGAGAGGATCCAGCGCGAGCACGGCATCATTGGCCGGGAGCAGGAGCTTGCCATGGCGCTGGCCGTGCTGGACGCCGGTCGCCACCTGCTCCTGGAGGGACCCGTCGGCGTCGGCAAGACGACCGTCGCCCTCGCCGTCTGCGGCCACCTCGGCCGGGAGGTCGTCCGCGTCGACGGCGATGACCGGTATACGGAAAGCAAGCTCACCGGCTGGTTCGACCCGCCGCTCGTCCTGCAGCAGGGGTACCGGGAGGAGTCCTTCTTCGCGGGACCGCTCGTGCACGCCATGCGTGAGGGAGGCGTCCTCTTCATCAACGAGCTCAACCGCATGCCGGAGTCCGTCCAGAACGTGCTGTTGCCGGCGCTGGACGAGCGCCTGCTGCAGGTGCCGCACATCGGCGAGGTACGCGCCGCCGAGGGCTTTCAGGTCGTGGCGACGCAGAATCCCGTCGAGTATGTGGCCACGGGCCATCTCTCGGAGGCGCTGCGCGACCGCTTCGAGCACCTG
>CAZHMG010000020.1:0-33336 GCA_964533575.1 uncultured Thermoleophilia bacterium
TCATCTCGCCGGCCGCATAGGCCTCAGTGGGGATGTAACTGATCTCCTTGAGCTTCAGCGCGCCTTCGAGGCATACGGCAAATCCCATCCCCCTGCCGAGGTAGAGGAAGAAACGCTCATCATGGTAGCGCTCGGCGATGGCGCTGACGGCGCTGTCACGCTTCAGGAGTTGCGAGACCTTGTTGGGGATCGCGCGGAGCTCCTGCCCGAGGCGCTTGAGCTCAGCTTCGGGCTGCACGCCGCGCGCCCACGCCAGGCGCAGTGCGAGCAACAGCATGGCGGCGACCTGCGCGGTGTGCGTCTTGGTCGCGGCGACGCCTATCTCGAGCCCGGCGCGCGTGAACATGACGTAGTCCGCGTCGCGTGACGCCTGGCTGCCCATGACGTTCGTGAGCGCCAGAACTGGTGAGCCGGCCTGTCTCGCCAGCCGCATGGCGGCCAGCGTGTCGGCGGTCTCCCCCGATTGGGTGATGCCGATGACCAGCGTGTCCGGGTCGAAGACCGGTTCGCGGTAGCGAAACTCGCTGGCGACGTCTATTTGGACAGGCACGCGGGCAAGCTGTTCGATGGCGTAGCTGACGATCAGGCCGGCGTGATACGAGGTTCCGCAGGCGACGATGAAGACCCGGCGTACGCGCCGCAGCATCTCGTCGCCGATGCCCACCTCGCTCAGGTCGACCCTTCCGTCCGGCAGCAGACGCCCGGCCAGCGTCTCGTGCAGTGCCTCCGGCTGCTCATGAATCTCCTTCAGCATGAAGGTCTCGAAGCCGCCTTTCTCGGCGGCGTCGTCGTCCCATGGCACGACCAGCGCCGGCCGGTCGAGATCCTGCCCCTCGACGTCACAGATCGTGACTCCCGTGGCGGTGATCGTCGCGACGTCGCCGTCCTCCAGCACGACCATGGTGCGCGTGTGCGCCATGAAGGCTGGGATGGCCGAAGCGAAGAACATCTCGCCCTCGCCCACGCCGACCACGAGCGGCGCCTGACGGCGGGTGCCTACGATGATGTCGGGCTCCCCTGCCCATACGGCACAGAACGCGAAGTAGCCCTCGAGCATGCCGAGTGTGACGCGCACCGCGGCTGTGAGGCCGTCGTCGAGATTCTCCTCGATGAGGTGCGCGATGACTTCGGCGTCCGTCTCGCTGCGCAGGACGTGGCCGCGCTGCCTGAGGTCCGCGCGCAACTGCTTGTAGTTCTCGACGATGCCGTTAACGACGATGGATATGCGGCCGGTGCAGTCTTCGTGCGGGTGCGCATTCTCCTCGCTGGGCCGGCCGTGCGTCGCCCAGCGCGTGTGACCGAGGCCCACAGTCGCTTCGGATCCGTTCGCTCCGGCAGCCGCCACCAGCGCGTCCAGGTTGCCCACCGCGCGGACGACATCCAAACCGTCGCGATTCACGAAGACAACCCCGGCCGAGTCATATCCGCGGTACTCGAGGCGCCGCAGGCCCTCGAGGAGGATGGCCTTGCTCTGTCGCCCCCCGGCGTAGCCTACGATGCCGCACATGCTTGCTCCCCTTCCATGGATGCGGACGCAGACGGGCGGGGCGCGGACGGCACGTCGAGCCGACGTGCCGTGTCGTCACCAGCGCATCTCCCCGGTGCGGCAGCTCCGAGAACCGCCAGAAAACGTGCGCCGAGTGCCTGGACGACCTTCGCCTCGACTCCCGGGGTTCCGGCCTGCGTCTGTCGCGTCCTATAGTACAGCTTACGCCCCGAGATGCTCCGTCACGATGGCGACCAGCCTCCGGCATACATCCTCGACCTCCTCGCCGGTCGGGGCCTCGACCATGACCCGAACCAAAGGCTCGGTGCCTGAAGGGCGCACGAGCACGCGGCCGCGGCCGTCGAGTCGGCGGGACTCTTCGCCGACTGCGGCCCACACCGCGCCCGCGCCCTCCAGCGCGCCCATGTCCCGCACGCGCACGTTGACGAGTTCCTGCGGCAGTCGCGTCATGACGCCGGCCGCCTCGGTCAGCGGCGCATCCATATCGTGCAGGGCCTGAAGGAGCAGGAGTGAAGTCGCCAGGCCGTCTCCTGTGGTGCACACGTCCCAATTGATGATGTGCCCGGATTGCTCGCCGCCGAGGACGTAATCGCCATTGATCATCTCGGCAACGACGTAGCGATCGCCCACGCTGGTGACGAGTACGTCGATGCCCTCACGCCGCATCGCATCGTGAAAGCCGAGATTCGTCATGACGGTCGTGACGACGGTATCGCCGCGAAGCTTGCCGAGCCCCTTCAGGTGCTTGGCGAGGATCGCGATGATGAAGTCCCCGTCGACCAATTGACCTCGCGAATCAACGGCCAGGACGCGGTCTCCGTCACCGTCGAACGCCAGCCCGAGATCGAACCCGTCGCCGGCCACCATGGCCTGCAGGGCAGCGATGTGCGTGCTGCCGCAGCCCGCGTTGATATTGACCCCGTCCGGTTCCGCGAAGATGACGGCGACGTCGGCGCCCGAGCGGGACAGCGCGAGCGGAGCAGCCTCCGACATGGCCCCATTGGCGCAGTCGACGGCGATGCGCAGGCCTTGCAGGTCCAGCGGGATGCGACCGACGAGTTCGTCGACGTACGTCTCCACAGCACCGTCGAGCAGGGCGAACGACCCGAACTCACCGCCGGCCAGCGATCGCAGATCGTGATGGGCTATATGGGCTTCGATGTCCGCCTCTTCGGCGTCGCTGAGCTTCGTGCCCTGCGAGGAGAAGAACTTGATCCCATTGTCCTCGTAGGGGTTGTGCGAGGCGCTGATGACGATGCCGGCGGCGGCCCCTCGCATCCCGGACAGCATGGCGAGCGCCGGCGTCGGGATCACTCCTGCGAGCTCCACTCGTGCGCCCCCGCTGGTCAGCCCGGCGGTGAGAGCCGCCTCGAGCATGGGCCCGGACACGCGCGTGTCACGTCCGATCAGGAAGAGGGGGTGCTCCCCTGCCTCCCTGCTCACCACAGCAGCGGCGGCGCGCCCGATCTGCATGGCGAACTCAGGCGTCAGCACATCACCTGCCACGCCCCGTATGCCGTCCGTCCCGAAGTAAGTGCCCATGAGTTCCGCTTCCTGTACCGCTGAGGCGCCAAGCGCCGCCGACTCGCGCCATGCTACGCGGCTCCCCACACCCCCGCAAACATGGGGCACATGCGAGCCCGTCGCACCGCATGCTGCTCTCTTCGCTGGTCCCGCTGCGAGACCTTGGCGCTGCAGGAAGGGGCGCCGAATGACCAGGCTAGGGCGCGAAGCAGACGTCTTCGTTAGGCATAGGCGAATGTGGGTATACCGCTGACATGATCGGGTTGCGGGAACCCACACTTCTGCGCGAGGCAATTCCCCTCACGCATCCCTCACAAGGGTCGCGGCGTCTTGACCTGCGTGAGGTCCGTGAATGCGGCGCGCCGGCCGTCTTCTTCGACTATGGAGAGGCCCTCCTCTACCTGGACGGTCAACTCTTCAGCCTGCGCGACGTCCGCGAGAAGCCGGGGCGGGCCATGCTGCTTCCCCCTCCGCTTCCGGCACAAGTGCTGGAGATTGGGGTCGGGCTCGAGTACGGATGGAGGCACGTGTCGGGGTGCCGGTGTCACCTCTGCCGGAACGGAGAGCAAGAACAGGCTGCCTGACGCCGTCCTGTCCCCGGAAGAGCGGTCGGCGCATCCCCATCGTACTCCGGGCACTTAGTCCTTGAGCCGTCGCTGTCTGTCTGGAGGCCCGTCGCCGCGCGTCTTGTTAGACTCGGCCCGCCGAACGTCCGAAGCTCTGGCGCGCAGCGGAGGCCTTCTTGCCCATCATCGACATGCATGCACACGTCTTCCCCGACACGCTGGCTTCCAGCGCGCTCGCCGCTCTGTCGAGCGCTGCGGGTGTTCCTGCCACGTTCGACGGCACGCTGACGGGACTGCGAAGAGCCATGCGCGCGGCAGGAGTTCAGAAGACGGTCCTTCTGCCTGTCGCGACGAAGACGTCTCAGGTGCGATCGATCAACGACTGGGCAGCGTCGATCGCGGACGACGACATCGTCCCCTTCGGCGCGATTCATCCGGATCTGCCCGACGCCGAGACGGAGCTCGAGCGCCTTTCGTCGCTCGGCCTCATCGGGGTGAAGATGCATCCCGAGTACCAGGCGTTCAGTCCGGATGAGGACAGGCTTGACCCCCTCTTCGCGACAGCGGCGCGCCTCGGCCTCATCATGTACTTCCATGCCGGGGAGGACATCGCTCTGCCGGACGTCTATTCGAGCCCCCGGGCATTCGCGCGGCTCTTGGATAAGCATCCTTCCCTGACTGTGGTGCTCGCGCATATGGGAGGCTGGCGGCAATGGGAGGACGTCCGCCGTCACCTGATCGGCAAGGACGTCTACCTCGACACGTCATTCACTATCCCCTACCTCGGAGAGGAGTCGCTCGGGGAGCTCATAGCGGAGCATGGCGCAGGACGCGTCCTCTTCGGCAGCGACGTCCCCTGGGCGAACCTCGTCGAAGAGATCGCTCTGGTGCGCGCCATGGCACTGGCGGAGCCGGAGCTCGAGGCGATCCTGGGAGGAAACGCCGAGCGTCTGCTCTCGGAGGCGGCGCTGCGATCCGGAGCTCCGTCGCAGTGACCCGCCCAAGTCTCGTGCGGCCACTCGGCTCTTTCTGGAGGACCAGCCGGCTGTGGGTCGTCCTGCCGGCCGTCCTCGTCCTCGTTCTGGTCTGTGCCGGGACGCACGCTCTCGCGGCTCATGCAGCGCCGGAGAGTCCACGTCCCGGGCAGGACGCCGGCGATACGGCGTCCCCGCTCGGGACGGTTGATGCGATCGTCCTGGGCGTCGTAGAAGGTGTCACCGAGTACCTGCCGGTGAGCTCCACAGGCCATCTCCTGGTCGCGCAGCATCTCCTCGGCATGACAGGTGACGACGACTTCACGACGGCCGCGGACTCATATGCCATCGCCATCCAGTTTGGCGCCATTCTGGCGGTCGTCATCCTGTACAGGGGCCGGCTCATGTCAATCGCGCGCGGGCTCGCCGGGCGAGACCGGGAAGGCCGTCGTTTGGCCACTGCCCTCGTCGCCTCCTTTGCACCCGCCGTGGTCATCGCCCTGATCGGCGAAACGTTCATCAAGGGTTACCTGTTCGCGCTTTGGCCGATCGTCGCCGCATGGGTCGTCGGCGGGTTGGTCATCCTCCTGGTCGCCAGGCACGATAAGCAGTCAGGCGTGGGTCCGGAAGAGGGCGCCCAGATCGAGGATCTGACCGTTCGCAAAGCGTTCTTCATCGGCCTCCTTCAGTGCATTGCGATGTGGCCGGGCGTGAGCCGAAGCCTGGCCACGATACTCGGGGGAAGGCTCGTGGGCCTGAGTACGGTGGCCGCGGTGGAATACAGCTTTCTGCTCGGCCTGGTCACGCTCACCGCCGCCACCGTGTTCGAGGCCATCAGCGAGGGCAGCGCGATCGTCGCGACCTTCGGCTTGGTCACACCGCTCATCGGGGTGCTCGCCGCCTTCGTCTCGGCAGCCCTGGCGGTGAAGTGGATGGTGAGCTACCTGCACACTCATACGCTCGCCATCTTCGGCTGGTACCGGTTGGGCGCCGGCGCCGTCGTCGCAGTGCTTCTGCTCGTCAACGTGATCTGAGCGCCGGCGCCGTCGCCCCACACGGCCAACGTGCAGGACGTCCCCACGGGCTACGGATGCAGCTACGGGGGGATAACCAGTCACGCAGTCGGGTGTCGCCCTTGACACCCGCGCCCCACGGAGGGGATGAAGTGAAGCCGGGGCATGACCTCGAGAGTCACACCGCCGACGTCGCCCTGCGTGCGTGGGGTTCAACAGCGACGGACGTCTTCGAGCAGGCGGCGCTGGCGATGGTAGGTCTCATGTACGACCGGGAGAGCGTGAAGCCTCTCGAGCAGCGCCATGTCGACCTCCACGCGCCTGATGCCGAACTCCTGCTTGCAGCCTGGCTCAATGAGCTGATCTACCTCTTCGAGGCGAAGACGTTCCTCGGCCACCGCTTCCATGTACAAACCCTGGAGATGCAGCCGGGCAGCGTCCGCCTCCGCGCGACCGTCACCGGCGAGAGGAACGCCGATGGCCGCCACGCGATGCGCGACGTGGTCAAGGCGGCGACGCTTCACGCCTTGCAGCTGAGACAGCGCGAGGGCGGCTGGGAAGGGCACGTCCTGCTCGACGTGTGACCCATTCGGAACGAGGCCACATGGAGATCACCCGTATCGACAAACACACGTACCGCATCGAACGCGAGGGCGACATGCGCGTTCCCGGTATCGTCTTCGGCGACGAACAGCTCTTCCTTCAGAGCGACCAGCGCCAGGCGCTCGAGCAGGTCCGCAATGTCGCCACCCTGCCGGGGATCGTCAAGGCGAGCATCGCGATGCCGGACATTCATTGGGGCTATGGTTTCCCTATAGGAGGCGTCGCTGCTATGAGCGACGAAGGCGACGGGGTCGTGTCGCCCGGTGGCGTGGGCTTCGATATCAATTGCGGAGTGCGCCTGATCCGGACGTATCTGAGCGTCGAGGATGTCCGTCCCCGGGCGGAGACCCTGCTGCGTGAGTTCCTGCGCCGCATCCCGACAGGCACGAATCAGCAGGGAGCATTGTCGGTGAGCACAGACGAGCTGACCGAGGCCGTCGAGCGCGGCGTGCCTTGGCTGGCCGAGAACGGTCTTGCCGAAGGGGGCGATCTCGAGCGCATCGAGGAGGGAGGTTCGGTCCCGGGTGCTCGTGCCGAATGCGTGTCCGCGCATGCGATCGAGCGCGGCCGGACGCAGCTGGGTAGTCTCGGCGCCGGCAATCACTTCCTCGAACTGCAGCGCGTGGACGAGGTCGTGGACCGCCACGCCGCCGGCGTGTTCGGCATCTACCCGGGCCAGGTCGTCGTCATGATCCATTCCGGTTCGCGTGGCTTCGGCCACCAGATATGCACGGACTACCTGCAGCGGATGGCGGCCGGGGTGACCGCATGGGGATACCAGCTGCCCGATCGCCAGCTGGCCTGTGCGCCCATCCATTCGCGTGAGGGTCGCGACTACCTGGCCGCGATGGCCTGCGCCGCCAACTTCGCCTTTGTGAATCGCTCGGTGATGACCGAGGAGGTACGCGCGGCGTTCGAGGTCGTCTTCCGCCTGCCACGCCGGCGGCTGGGACTCGACCTCGTCTACGACGTTGCCCACAACATCATCAAACGTGAAGAGCATGACGTCGATGGGGCTCGCAGGACACTATGGGTGCATCGGAAAGGGGCGACACGCGCCTTTGGCCCCGGTCACCCTGAGCTTCCTGCCGACTACCGTCCGATTGGCCAACCTGTCGTCATTCCTGGGGACATGGGCACCGAGAGCTGGCTTCTCGCCGGCGCACCGGGAGCCATGACGAAGAGCTTCGGCTCTGCGTGCCACGGCGCCGGGCGCCGCCTTTCACGCGCCGCAGCGAAGAAGGTGATGAGCGGAGCAGACGTGCGCCGGGAGCTCGAGGCGAAGGGCATCATCGTGCACGGCGGCACAACGGCGCTGCTCGCAGAGGAGGCCCCTTACGCCTACAAGGACGTAGACGCCGTCGTCGGTATTGTCGACGCTGTCGGCTTGGCGCGCCGCGTGGCCCGCCTCAAGCCGATCGGCGTCATCAAGGGGTGACGGACCGCCCGGACTTCAGCTCAGCCAGTCGGGCAGTCCGGCTTTGGCGCGATCGCGCACCGCGTCGGCGCCCGGCAAGCGATTCGCCTCCGTCAGCTCGAGGAATGCGGACAGCTCGTCCGCCTGGGTGCCACAGGCCGCGAGCATCTGGGTCCCTGAGACGTAGAAGGCCGTGAAGTCTCTCGACGCCAGATCGCCCGTCAGCACGACTTCTTCCCAGCCCTTCCCTGCTCCGGCATAGCCGAGTCGCAGGCCGAAGTGCTGGGTCCAGAAGAATGGCGCGCCGCCGAATCGCTCTTCACGTCCGGCCATCGATCGTGCCGCGGCACGTCCATGCTGCTCCGCGAGCCGCCAGTGTTCGATGCGCACGTCACGACCCGTGTGCGGCTCCCTGAACCTGGCGACGTCGCCGGCGGCCCAGACTCCAGCTGCGACGCGCAACTGGTCGTCCACCGACAGGCCGCCATCGCGGTCCAGTTCGACGCCGCGCAGGTATTCGGTCGCCGGCTGGACGCCGATGCCGACGACCACGAGGTCGGCGTCGAGCCGGGTCCCGCCGCTCAGCTCCACTCCGTGCACGCGACCGTCGCCGTCGAAGCGCTCCACCCCTTGCCCCAGAGCGAAGCGGACACCCTGCTCCTCGTGCAGGCCCTGCACCACCCTGCCCACATCTGCCCCCAGCACAAGCTCGAACGCGACGGACTCCGGGGCGACGACCGTCACCTCGAGGCCCCTCTGCCGGAGTCCCGCGGCGACCTCCATACCTATGAAGCTGGCGCCAACGACAACAGCACGACGCGCGCGGCCGGCGGCAGTGATGAGCCGATCAGCATCGTCCCACGATCGCAGGCTGAAGATGCCGTCCAGCTCGGCTCCCGGAACCCCAAGACGCCGCGGCGCCGCGCCGGTGGCGATCAGCACGGCATCCGGCGTCAGGATGGAGCCGTCGTCCAGCGTCAGCACCCGGCTTTCCACATCGAGCCGGGCGACTCGGCCCACGATTCGCTCGATCCCGAGCTCCTCGTAAAACGCGGGCTCCCTGAGAGGAAGCCACTTCGCCTCGAGCTGGCCCGTCAGGTAGTCCTTGCTCAGGTTGGGGCGATCGTACGGCCAGCGGTCCTCCGGGCTGATCATGACGATCCGCCCGGCGAAGCATTCCTTGCGCAGTTCCTCCACGGCAGCCGCTGCCGCGGCTCCTCCGCCGACGATGGCGAAGGTGCGCGAGTCTGCCGGGTGGTACTCGCACGCCTGGTCATCGTCCGCGCCCTGCGCTTCGGCCCCGCGATCGACATAGACATCGTCACCATCGACCCTCACGCGAAACGCGCGAAGACCGTCGAGAGCGGGCGGCTCGAGCAGGCCCCCGGTGCGTACGTCGAAGACGGAGAGATGCCACGGGCACAGGAGGCGCGGCCCATGCAGCATGCCTTCCGGCAGAGGTCCGCCCCAATGGGGGCATCGGGCCGCGGTGGCGAAGAAGGTCCCGTCGACCCTCGCCAGCAGCGTCTTCTTGCCGTCCACAAGGACAGTCATCATCTGACCGTCGACCAGATCGTTGACCCCTGCGACCCGCTCTTCCACGCTGCCTCCCTCGACGTTCTGTCGCCGTTCGCCCAGCTTCTCCTCTTCAGGGCCGGGGTGTCACTCGCTGTCGCCGAGGCGCGCCGACACCTCCCTGTCCTCCGCTTCGCGCGCCTCTCTCGCGACGAGAGGCTGCTGGCCCAGTGCTTCGGTGCGTCCTGCGCGCTGTTCCTCATGGTGCCTCGTCGCGACCACGAGCACCGGGATCTTCGACGTTCGCCCGATCCGCTCGGCGACACTTCCGCCGCCGAGGAAGCCCTCAAGGCGGCCGATGCCGCGCGCCCCGACCACGATCAGGTCCGCGTGCACCTCAGCGGCGAAGGCGAGAATCTCAGTGATGACGTCACCGCTCCTCAGCGTGATCTCCGTCTCGACCGTGGCCTGTGATCCGTACGTCTCCTTGAGGCGCTCGAGGACCATCGCCGCCTCGGCCTCGCGTTGCGCGGCAGGAATCGCAAGCGCCGCCTCACCCACACCGGCATGAACGACGTGCAACAGGAAGAGGCGACCGCCCATCAGCGTCGCCATGGAGGACGCCTCTTCAAAGGCGAGCTGTGCGTTCTGTGAGAAGTCCGTGCAGCAGACGATGTTCGAGAACCCCGGCATGGCTCCCCCGTTCCGTGAACTGGCCATAGTCAGCGGAGACTCGGCACACCATCATCCTTGCCCCCTCAGATCGAAGACTAACACCGGGAACCTGATGGTCAATGGCACCGGCGTCCGCCTCGTCAGCCCTCGTGATCAGGGGTGACGGCAGCGACGCTACCCCACGGCCCTCGTCATCACCTCATCAAGGATCACCTTCTCCTCATCCGTCGGAACGACCAGGATCGCGGTACGCGACTGGGGAGCCTGGACGAGCGCGGTGACGCCTCGGATGGCCTTACGATTGGCGTCACGATCGAGATGCACCCCCAAACCCTCGACGCCGCTGCATACCCTCTCCCGAAGCTGCCAGGCATTCATGCCGACGTCGTCGGTGAATACGATCGCATCTGCGCCGCCGAGCAGCCAGAAGTAGGCGCCGAGGTAGTGGTTGAGGCGGGCGGCATACGCGCCATAGGCGAGGGCGCACGCCTCGTTGCCCTTCGCGGCCTCGGCGATGATCTCCGTGAGATTCGAGGAGTAGCCCGAGAGGCCGAGAAGTCCGGACCTGTTGTTCAGCAGGTCTTCGATCTGCTCGGCCTCGTAGCCGTCGCGCATGAGCTGCAGCACGATCTCCGCGTCTATGTCCCCGCAGCGGGTCGACATCACGAGACCGGGCAATGGTGAGTACCCCATGGATGTGTCGAGCGAACGACCGCCGTGCACCGCGACTACGCTCGACCCGCCCGTGCCCAGATGACACAGGATCAGCCGCAGGTCCTCCAGCGGCCGCTCCAGCAGTTCGGCTGTTCGGCGGCTGACGAATTGATACGAGAGGCCGTGGAAGCCGAACTTGCGAAAGTCGGAGGCCTCCGCAAGCGTGGTCGGCAGGGCGTACGTCCGCGTCTCTTGCGGCATCGTCGCGTGGAAGGCCGTGTCGAAGACGGCGTACTGGGGGACGCCCGGAAGCCGCTCGCGGCAGACATCGATGACGCTGAGGCTGTTCGGGTTGTGAATGGGGGCCAGTCGGGCCGTCCTCCGCAGCCCCGGCAGGCTTTCGTCGTCAATCAGTGTCGTCTGCGTGAACTCGCTGCCGCCGTGCACGAAGCGATGGCCGATGGCCCCGACGGCCACATCCTTGCCGGCGAGGATGTCGAGGATCGCCGCCGCGGCCAGGGCGTGGGTCGACAGGTCGGCTTCTCGGCGCTCAGACGCGCCGTGCCACGTCCACTCCACAAACGCCTTTTCGCGCGTCATCGTGGCCACATTGCGGGCCTTGCCCGAGATCACGACGGCGGGCTTCCCGCCGGACGGCGCATCGTACACCTTGAAGCCCTGAGACGAGCTGCCGCAGTTGATGATCAGCACGTTCATCTGCACCCCCCCGACGGTGTCTGGCCGAGTGAGATCCGGCTCCCAACTCCACACAGCCGGATCAATTGGACTGTACTCCCGAATCACCGGTCGCGCGCCTCGGAGTCCGCGAAGACCAGCTCCGGCCGCACCGGTCCCCATGCCGACCCGCTGGCGAGCCGACCGGCCCCGTCAGCGGTGGCCGGCTCGTCTCTATTCAGCGGCGTCCTCTTGAGTACGACGCCTGCCGCCACGGCCGTGAGAACCGTGGCGACCCCGCCCAGGCCCAGCGCCGCCCGCACGCCGAGATGCGCCGCCACGAATCCGACCAGCGGCGCACCCAATGGGGTCGATCCCAGGAAGACCATGGCCCAGAGGGCCATCACCCTGCCTCGCATGATCCCGCTCGAGTTGAGCTGCAGGAGCGAGTTGCCCGTCGCGATGAAGAGCACGCTGGCCGCCCCCATCGGTACCAGCAGGGCGAACGTCAGCGAGAGCGTCGGCGCCAGCGCGACGGCGAGCAGGAAGACGCCGAAGGCGAAGCTGACGCTGACGAGCTGACGGTAGCTCGGCTCGCGGCGGGCCGCGGCGGTCAGGGCTCCAGCGAGTGCGCCGATGCCCATTGCCGTCGTGAGCGCACTGTAGGTGCCGGGGCCCTGGCCGAAGAGATCCGCGAACAAGGGCAAGATCACGGTGAAGTTGTACGCAAGCGTGCCGATCACTGCCATCATCAGCAGTGGCAGACGGAGTTCCGGCGTGCGCCAAGCGTACCGCACTCCAGCGCGAATCTGCCCCTTGCTCCGCGGCAGGCGCGGCGCTTGGTGCAGCTCGCGACGCCGCATGGCGGTGAGTGCGGCGAGCACCGCCATGAATGACGCCGCGTTGAGGAAGAACGTCCAGCCGATGCCGACCGTGACGATCAGGACGCCGGCGACCGCGGGCCCGATCATCCGTGACGAGTTCACGACGACGCTGTTCAAGCCGACTGCATTGGTGAGGTCGCCGGGCCCGACCATCTCGACGACGAAACTCTGGCGGGCGGGGGCGTCGATGGCGTTGATCGCGCCCATGAGGAAGGCGAGGAGCCACACCATCCAGAGCTGCGAAATCCCCGTCGCAACCAGAAGTCCCAGCGCGACGGCCTGCGCCGCGAAAGCGGCCTGCGTGCAGAGCAGCAGGCGTCGCTTGTCGAAGCGGTCGGCCAGCAGGCCCCCTATCGGCGCCAGCACCAGGACCGGTCCGAACTGCAGGG
This sequence comes from uncultured Thermoleophilia bacterium, assembly GCA_964533575.1. GTDB lineage: Bacteria > Actinomycetota > Thermoleophilia > UBA2241 > UBA2241 > CAIXSE01. The sequence continues at coordinate 12,397 of CAZHMG010000020.1, forward strand.
CGGCCGTCACGCCGAGATCCATGGCGCTTCCGTGAAGCTGAAAGAGGACGAGGGCGCTCTGGGCGACCGCCTGCATCCACGTCCCGGACTGTGAGACTGTCTGACCGAAGAACCACAACCGGTAGTTGCGTGTCCTCAGAGAGCCGAACAGCCGCCGCCCGAAAACGCCGGGCCGACGGACTGCACGCGCAAGGTTCCCGCCCGTCACCTGTCTCCCTCGAGCAGGCGCTCCAGCACGGGCAGCGCCGACCGCAATGCCGCGAGTTCTTCCGGGTCGAGCTTGCGCAGTCGCTTCGCGAGATACGCCGTCTTGCGCGTTCGCGTGCGTGCAAGCGCCCGTCGCCCCTCAGCCGTCAGCGTCACACGGCTAACCCGGCGATCCTCAGCGTCCGTCTCCCGATGCACCAGTCCGCGACCCTCAAGCGTACCAATCATCCGCGTGATGCTGGGCGGCGTGACCATCTCGTGGGCCGCCAGCCGGCCGAGGGTGATGGGCCCATGGAGCTCGATCGTCACGAGCAGGGACACCAGCGAAGGACTGAGGTCGTCGCTGGCCTGACGCCGGAGCTGACGGGCCAGCCGATTGAGGACCAGCCGCAGGCGGGACGCCAACTCCGGATCGGCAAGGCCCGGCGATGCTCCCTCCACGGGATACGCGCCCGCTGTGCAGGCCGGCCGCGCCGTCCCGTTCTCTGCTTCCTCTTCCATGAAGATAGTTTACCTTGCTAATTAGCATACGGAAAGTCGAGGGCAGCCTGAGCGGCGCAGTGAGGCATAATCGTCAGGGCAGCAAACCAAGCGGAAGGAGCATACGGTGCTGATCGATCTACTGCGGACCCGAAGGAGCATCCGGCGGTTCCGCGACTGCCGTGTGGAAGAGGAGAAGGTCGACCTCCTCATTGAAGCCGCCCTGCGGTCGCCATCATCGCGGAACCGGCAGCCCTGGGAGATCATCGTGGTCACCGACCCGCCGCTGATAGCACAGCTCGCGACCGCCAAGCCGGACGGATCCGCCCTGCTTCAGGGCGCCCCGCTCGTGATCGTCGTCTGCGCCACGCCGGATCGCTCCGACGTGTGGGTCGAAGACGCCTCCATCGTCACCACGCTCCTCCACCTCGAGGCGCATGAGCTCGGTTTGGGCAGCTGTTGGGTGCAGATCCGTCTGCGTCGTCACGACGAGCGGCAAACCGCTGCCGACCACGTGGCAGACGTACTCGGCCTCGCTCCCGGCATCACCGTCGAGGCGATGCTCGCGATCGGCTATCCCGCAGAGAACAAGGACGGCCACCCGCAGGCCTCTCTGGCGTACGAGAAGGTGAGCTACAGGGCACGTGGCGGAGGGTGAGGCGCGTTACCACTTGAAGGCCGCCACACAGTATTCTGACAACTCGTCAGCACCAGGAACGGCCGCCGCGCAGCGGCCGGGCCGAGATGGTAGATCAGCAGGGAGTTCGGCATGAGGAAAACGCCCTACCTGGCCCTCGTCGTCTTCGCCGGCTTCGTCGGCGCGTGGTTCGGCTACTGGCTCGGCGCCAGGATGGGAATGAACGACCAAGCCGGAGCCGGATGGAACATCGTAGGCGGGAGGGGAGCGATCGTCGCGGCGATCGTCATGTCGCTTGTCTTCGTCGCCGTGAGCGGCCTGCTCGTCTTCTACCTGCCGGGGCGCGGCATACGACGGGCGATCGAGCACGGCGTCCCCGCCCATGCGGAGATCCTGAGCATCGAGACGACGGGCGAGGAGAGCGTCACGCCTTCGGGCAGCTATCAGCAAGTGCGGTGCGAACTCGAAGTCAAACCCCGGGGCCTGGCGGCATACGAGGCTCACGTCACTCAGTTTCTCAGCGACGAATACCGTCGAGGCCTCAGAATCGGCTCTGTCGTCCAGGTCCGCTATGTGCCCGACAATCCGGCCACCGTCGCCATCGTGGAACCGCGCGGCGGAGGCAGATAGCGCCACTGCTGACGAAGGAGCAAGGGGCGGGGCAGATTTCCCCGTTTCGTCACATGAGGTCCGTGAGCAGCCCGAACCGGTAGCCCTGCCCGCGCAGCCCGTCTATCGCCTCGGGCAGCGCCTCGGCGTCGCTGCTCGAGACGGCATGCAACAGGTAGACAGCTCCGTTGTGACTGCCGGTCAGGATCCGCTCGAGAGTCACGCTGACGGGAGGCTGATCGTTTACGATCCAATCCCGGTGCGCAAAACTCCAGAAGACCGTCAGGTAGCCAAGTCGATGGGTCAGACAGAGAGTACGCGCGCTGTACTCCCCAGAGGGCGGACGCAGGATTCGCGCCATCTGCTTCCCGGTGGCGCTGCGGAACGCTGCGGCCGTCGACGACAGCTCCTTCTCCAGCGCTGCTTCGTCGTAAGCCAGCGAGGGCAGCGAAGGGTGAGTGAACGTATGGTTCGCCACGACGTGGCCGTCCCTCGCCATGCGGCGTACGAGCGCGCCGTTGTCGCGGATATACGTGCCTGTCAGGAAGAATGCGGCCGGCGCCGCCTTCGCCCGCAGTGTGTCGAGGATGGTCTTCGTCATCCCGTTCTCGTACCCGGCATCGAACGTGAGATAGACGATCTTGTCGTCTGTTTCGCCGACATACCGCGCGCCGTACTTCCGCAGCAACTGTCTGACATCCGACGGGACCCCCGGTACATCGTGAGACTGGCTGGGGAGGTAGTACCAGGACCGCTTGTCGTTGGCGTTCGCGCAGGTCGCCGAGGTGGGGGCGGGCCTCGGCGGTACTGTCGTCACAGGCGTGGAGGGACTCGGGCTCGCCAGCTGAGGCGAAGCGACGACGGACGAGGACGTCCCCGAGGGGCCGGAGGGCGCATCCGACGGTGGCGCCTCACCCCCGCAGGCTGAGAGCGCCAGCGCCAACACGAGCACGATCGTCGACAGCCCGACCAATCCCGGAAGGCCGGGGACGGAAGGGGCGCGAACGAACGCTGCATCGCTCGAGGTCATCGTCTTCCATGGTACGCCTTCTCGCAGCAGCGGCGACAGCAGTCCCAATTCCTCACGGATCGCGGCGAATGTGTCGACACAGGAGCCATGTCGATACTGGATGCGGCGGAGCCGTCGAAGCAGAGAGGTCCAAGCGGGGTCGCGGGAATGATCAGACGATGCAATTCCTCTTCCCTGACGCTTGCTTGGCTGCTCGTGGGCGGCACGCTCGCGCTGGTCGCAGGCACCGGCCGTCTGGGCCGTTTGGAACCGCTGGTGCTCTTCTTCCTCCCCGCAGCGGCCATCGTCATCCTGCTCGTCTCACCGCGGCTGCGCCGGCCGAGACGAACCTGGCCGTGGCTCGTCATCGCCATCGCGCTCACCCTCTTCCTCGTATCCGGCGCGGCGCGCACCATGCTCGGCACCATGGGCGACCTCACCGAGGCCCGATCGCTGGTCCCTGATCTCATGGTGCTACCGGCATACGCGCTCCTCGCGGCGGGCTTGCTCGGCTTCTCACGGAACGATTCGGGGGAGCCCCACCGACAGTGGAGCATCCTGCTGGACGGACTTATCGCCGCCATGGCGCTGGGGGCACTCGCCTGGGTCTTCGTCATTCAGCCCGTGGTTCTGCAGCTGCACGCGCCCGACACTGTGAAGCTGATCCTGACGATCTACCCGCCGATGTCCATCTTCATGGTCGTGGTGACGCTGCGGATAGCGTTCAGCCCGAAGCAGGAGCGTGTGCCCGCGTACTGGCTGCTGTTGTCCGGCATGACCTTCCTGTTCATCGGGGACGTCGCCTATATGTACGCCGATGTGAACCTCCTCGCCTTCCCTGACTCTGTCCTGCACCTGCCGTACACGCTGGCCTACGTGTTCGCAGCGGCGACAGCGCTGCACCCCTCGATGCGCCTGCTGACTGAGCCGGCCCAACTCACCGGCCTGGCCGTGTCCCGTCCCCGGATCACCCTGGTGGCCGTCGCCCTCGTCGTGCCTGCCATCCTGACGCTGCGACAGGGAAGCGGGTCGACGACGGACAGGATCGTCCTCTGCCTCCTGATGCTGGCCATGACCGCGGCTGCCGTCCTTCGCATCGTGGAGGCGCTGCTGGCCGCGGCGCGTTCGGAGGCGCGCCTCGTGCACCAAGCCCATCACGACAGCCTCACCGGGCTTCCGAACCGCAGGATGATGGAGCGGCACCTGACGCAACTGCTGGAGAAGCCGGGCATCGAGGACAATCACGTGGCTGTCCTCTATCTTGATATCGATCGCTTCAAGCTCATCAACGACACGCTCGGTCACAGCCACGGAGATGCCCTCCTCATCGAAGTCGCCCAGCGCCTCAGCTCAAACGTGCGCTCGGTGGACCTCGTGACCCGCATCGGCGGGGACGAGTTCATGATCATCCTCGGCCGTGTCGTCAGCGTCTCCCAGGCGCTCGATCTGACGAACAGGCTGCGTGAATGCCTCAAGGACCCGTTCGTCGTTGCCGGCATGACGTTCTACGTCTCGGCCAGCATCGGTCTGGCGTTCGCCTCGGGAGATGACCCTGAGGCAACGGCCGAAGTCCTGATCCGCGACGCGGACACGGCGATGTATCAGGCCAAGGACGCAGGCCGCGACGCCGTCGCCGTCTTCGACGGGTCGATGCGGCAGCGGATCGCGGAACGCGTGGAGCTCGAGCACGACCTGCACAGCGCCCTCGAGCTGCACCAGCTCCACCTCGTCTACCAGCCGATCATTCGCCTGCCCAGCGGCACCACAATCGGCATGGAGGCTCTCATTCGCTGGACCCATCCGACCCACGGCGTGATCCCGCCCGCAAAGTTCATTCCGCTTGCGGAGGAGAGCGGCATGATCTCCCGGCTCGGCCTGTGGGTGATCGAGGAGGCAGTCAGTCAGCTGGCGGCGTGGCGGCGTCAGTTCCCCGAGATGACGGGGCTGTACGTGTCCGTCAACCTTTCAGGAGCGCAACTCCACGACAGCGATATCGTCGAGCGGATCGCCGACATCCTTGCGGTGAACGGCCTGCAAGGGTCCGCGCTCTGCCTCGAGCTCACCGAGTCGGTCGTCATGGATGATCCCGCAGCTGCCGCTTCCATCCTCGCTGAGCTCCGTGAGCTGGGTATCCACATCGCGATTGACGACTTCGGCTCCGAGTACTCGTCGCTCGCCTATCTCAAGCGCTTCCCGGCGACGATTCTCAAGATCGACAAATCCTTCGTGAGCAGTCTCGACAAGCCAGACAATGCAGATGCGACGCTGATCGCAACGATCGTGGCCATGGGTCGAGCCCTCGGCATCACCACTGTGGCCGAGGGCGTGGAAACCGTGAGCCAGGCGCAGCGCCTGACGGAACTCGGCTGCGACGCGGTACAAGGGTTCCTGTACTCACGCCCGGTAGGCGCCGACAGGCTCCCCGAAATCGTGACGAGCCTGGGGGCGCAGCGGCTGCAGCTGGTCCGCAGCTGAGCCGTCAGCTCGCGGCCGCCTCGCAGGAAGAGGCGACGAGACGGCGGGCAGAAGCGAGATCAACCGGCCGCAAGGCAGGCTCCAAGCCGGTGCCTTGGACGAGGATGGCGTGAAGCTCCGCGTCCGTGGCCGCCAGGTGCCGTTCGGCGGCCACGACGTCGCACCACGCGGGAATGCTGGCCTGCGATCCCAGGTATGGCAGAGGGCCCAAGCCCTTGTATCCGGCGAAGATCATTCGCAACTTCCAGCGGATCAGCCTGAACACGGGCATATCGAGAATGGCGACGAACCACTCCGTCCCGCAGACGCGCGCCGAGAGCGTGAGGCTCTGATACAGCCCCATGCTCACCAGCCCCCGAGCCGCCTTGCTGCGGTACTCAGGGGCGACCGCCAAGGTCGCGACATCCCACGTCTTGAGGGGGTCGAGGACGATGCCCGTGCGATCCGTGAGCGTCCCCACTGACTCGCCCCACACTTCCTCCAGGTCGTTCAGGCTCTTGAACCCGGCCGGCGAGGGCAGCAGGACACGCATGACGCCCGCAGGGACCCTGCGCAGATGGTCTACGACGCAGATGAAGACACTATGCTCCTCGTATGCGCCGTATTCGCGGGCGAGCAGCTCGGGCGTGTTGCCGAACGCCTCGAGGAAGACGCGGCGTTCGAGGTGCCTGCCCAGTTCGGCTCCGGCCTCATCCGCCTGGAACAGATATGCCCCGAACGGTTCCGTGGCGTCGGGAACGCACGCCTGCTGTGCCAGTCGCCGCAGGTCCGCGTCCCTGAGCTCGGCGACATGGCCCATCGATCAGAACGTCTTGGCGACGATCGCGGGAGCGTCGAAGAAGTCCTTCGTGAACTGGGCGGCACGCTGCATGTCGAACGCCTTGCAGGCGTAGATATCGACACTGAAGAAGAGCAGGGGGCGTTCCCAGGCGTAGAAGTGTGCCCCTGACGTCTCCCAGTGCACCCAGCCGGCCCAGCCGTATCGGTCGGACTTGTGCGTGACGGGCTCGAGCAGGAGACACATGCCGCAGACGTCGGAGAGCTGGGTGAGGTAGGAACGGATCGATCCGTCGCTGATGGCCTCGTTGCACGTGCCCTCGACGACGAGACGCTGGCGGCAGATCATGGGGGCCAAGTCCGGCGCGGCTTCCGAACAGCCCAAGACCCTGACCTGATCATTCGTATTCAGGTCTCGAGGGCCGGATGTCGCGATGCTAGCCATGGGACGACTATCCTATGCACGCACTCATGCGTTGTCAGCGTCTGCAGTTGTCCGTTCTGGACAGGTCCGAACCCTCGCACACTCCATCCGGTCAGGTGGGAACTGCGTGGTCGTCTAGGCCATGGCCTGGTCGAGATCCGCGATCAGGTCCTCCACGTCTTCCAGACCGACGGACAAACGGAAGACGCCGTCGCCGGCGTAGGCGCGATACGCGACCTCCTGCTCCGGCGTCATCCTGAACGAGCTGCGCAGCAGATTGTCGGTCGGCAGATACACCACCAGGCTGCGGTGGTGGCCGAGCGACACGGCGTAGTGAATGACCCGCAGGCGTTCCGCAAGGTTGCGGGCCGTCTCCGCGCCGTCGCGCGTCTGGAATGTCAGCATGCCCGAGAAGTTGCGCATCTGTCGCATCGCGAGGTCATGCTGAGGGTGAGACGGCAGCCCGGGATACATGACGCGTGTGACGTGGGGATGACCCTCCAGATGCCGCGCCACGCCGAGCGCCCCGGCCTCGTGCGCCTTCATGCGAATCGGCAGGGTGGCGATGCCGCGCATGGTGAGCCAAGCGTTGAAAGGACTCAGGACGCCGCCCATGTGTATCCCCACGCCGTGCCTGAGCCTGGCGATGTCCTCCTGCCTGCCGATCACGGCGCCGCCGATCGCGTCGCCGTGGCCGCTGAGATACTTGGTCAGCGAGTGAACGACGTAGTCGGCGCCGAGCTCGAGCGGCTTGATGCCGATCGGCGTGGCGAAGGTCGAATCCACGACCAGCGGTGCGCTGTGGTCATGAGCCAACTGGGCCAGAGACTCGACGTCGGCAAGACGCAGGATCGGGTTGGCGGGCGTCTCGGCGAACACCAGTTTCGTGTTGGGCAGGAATGCAGCTACGACGGCGGCCCGGTCCGAGAGGTCGACCTTGCTGACGCTGACGCCGATGCGAGGGAACAGGTCGTCGACGAGTTCGGCGGACCCCGCGTAGGAGACGTCGCTCATGATCAGATGATCCCCGTTGCCCAGCGTCTGCAGGAGGAGGCCGGCGATAGCGGCCATGCCGCTCGCGAACGCCATGGCCGCTTCGGCGCCCTCGAGAGCGGCAAGCTTCCTCTCGAGCTGGTCGACCGTCGGGTTTCCCCAGCGCGTGTAGACGAACGGCGCCTCGTCGCCAAGTTCGGTGGCCGAGAACGAGATGTCCGGATCGATCACGAAGGTCGTGGACATGACCAGGTTGGGTGCGGATGCGCCCGTCCCTGGGTCAGGGCCCTCACCGGCGTGAATGGCCAGCGTCTGAGGCCCAGCGGCGTGTCGGGAGGCATCGAATGCAGTCATCAGGTTCTCCTCGTGACAGGGTCGGGCCAAAGAAGATGGCGCCCCTGACCATTCCGTGATGCGGCGCAGACTATCCGCGCCGCCAGCAGATTCTAGTGCCCCGGGCGGCGCAAGTCATCGCGAAGGCTCTCGTCAGTCGCGGGAGCAGGGCGGCGGGGGCGGAGAACGCCTCGCCAGGACCTCCCGTACCGTCTCCTCGTCCACGTCGGACCAGGTTTCGTACGCGTCCGCCACGGCAAAACGGGGTCCGCCGCGCACATTCGGGCAGTACACCACGTCGGCGGATGAGAGCACGGCCCGCACGGACGACTCGTGCGCGGTCGGCACGGCGACGGCGACGAGTGCTGCTCCCGCGTTCCGCACCGCGGCGAGGGCTGCGCGCATGGTGAAACCGGATGCCAGGCCGTCGTCGACAAGGATGACGTCGGCTCCGTCAAGAAGAGCGTAATCGCGTCCCTGCCGCAGGTCCGCATTGCGGCGTTCGACCTTTTCACGCGTGCGCGCGATGCCCTCGTCGGCTTGGGCTTGTGCCACGCCGAGCCGGCGCATGAGGGAGTCGTTCAGCTGCAGGCTACCGTCGAAGGCGACCGCCCCGTAGCCGACCTCGCTGCTCCAAGGCGGGGTGATCTTGCTGACGACCGCGAGGTCGAGCGGCAGACGCAGCCGTTCGGCGATCGGTCCGGCCACGGGCACGCCGCCCGCCGGGATCGCGAGCACGAGCGCTCCGGCTCGATGCGCGAAGCGCGGCTCCAGCATCTCACCCAGCACGGCGCCGGCATGTGCGCGATCACGAAACGTGCGCGTGCGGTCACGCATCTCCCTGTATTCCACCAAGGCCGGATCGTCCGGTGCGCGCCTCCCTCGCCGGAACGGATGGGGAGTCATCTCAAAACCAGTGCGCTCACTGATTCACGACGTCGCCGAGTCTCTCACGCTTCCGGTACACAGTCCCCTGCAGTTGAGCCACCAGCGCACCCGATTCCTCCTTCACGTCCATGAGGTAGGTCGCGAGCTTCGGGCCGATGGATACCTCGCGCGCCTCTGCAGTGAGCGTGCCGCTCCTGATCGCCGCGAAGAAGGAGATGCTCACGTTGATCGCCACGGCAAGCCTGCCACGCGAGTTGGATGCGGCAGAGAACACGGCGTCCCCGAGCGAGAAGACCGCTCCGCCGTGGAGGATGCCGGCGCTGTTGAGATGATGGCCGGCAACCTCCATCCGTGCACGGGCATACCCCTCGGAGAACTCCAGCATCTCGATCCCGAGATGGCTCGCAAAGGCATCGTTCTCAACAAACCGCTGCAAATCATTCATATCGTCATCCTCGAATTGCTCGGCAGTCACAGCGGCCGTCGTACAGCAACCGCCGCCATCGATGCCCGATACGCTAGCACAGGCTCAGAACGGGGAGATGCATCCGGGTTTGTCGAGAGCCCGCGCGAGGGAATGGACCATCACACGACGCGGCTCGTTCAATCGGCCGCGCGGAGGAGCGTCCGAAGGAGCAGGATATGAACTCGGGTCCAAGCGTGATCGCCCTCGTCGGAAGTCCTCGGCGACACGGCAATACCGTGTTCGCCGTCGGTGTGGCAGTCGAGGCGCTGGAGCAGCGCGGCATCCTTTGCGAGACGGTCCTGCTGTCTGACGTGCCGTTCAGCCTCGCCGAGGGCACCACGCATCCGGGCGAGCAGGAGGTTGCCGCCGTCGAGACGCTCCTCGGCAAGGTGTGGAACGCGGACGGGCTCATTCTGGCCACGCCGATCTACTTCTCCAACGTCAGCGCCCAGATGAAAGCCTTCATGGACGCCACGAACGATCGCTATCTTGCGGAGGACTGGTTGCGTCCGAAAACGATCGGGCTGATCGCGCTGGGAGGGCAGGGAGGCTTCGCCGCGACCATCGACGCGATGCGCCGCTACCTGGACCACGTCTCACCCGCTCACTCTTCGATCCTCGTCGCCACCGGCCGAGCCGATGCGGCAGGCGAGGCTCAGCAATCGGAGGACGTGCGCAACGCGTCACGCGCGATGGCCGAGGCCATGGCGGACGTCCTCCTCGCATGACCCCAGGGTCGCCCCGGGGAACTCGTCAAGCGGCCTCCATCACCGTCTTGAAGTCCTCCAGGTCCTGGTCGATGCGAGCGTTCATCCAGCGATTGACCGCGTCGGCGTCGCCTTCCCAGGTGGCCGAATCGTACTCCAGCTGATAGGTGACCTTCGTCATCCCGTCGCCGAGCTTCTCGAAGCGCACCTGGCCGGTCTCCCGCCCGTCGACGGCCCTCCAGGTGATCTTCTCGTCCTCAACGTGCTCCACAAGGTCCGTTTCCCACTCGTACGTCTCGTCCTCGACCACCGCCACCCAGCGCAGCCGGTCGTCCTCCAGGACCGTCACAGTCTCTACGAACTCCATGAACGACGGAAAGTCCTCGAACGCCGTCCACGCCGCGTACACCTCCCTGACGTCCGCCTGGATCTCCTTGGTCTTGTCTATGAACGCCATCGCTCCTCCCGTGGATGAAGCCCTGGATCGTCGGACTACAGGAGGGGTACCCGAGACTGAGCGCCGTCAATCGATGAGGACGGCATTCGAACCCCTTGTTGGTGCAAGGGCAGCACCGGCTCCTGCCAACGGTGCACGGCTTGGCGGGTGGTGAGCGGGGTAGGAGATGAACTTCACACTTCATCAGGAGGAGCCTCATGCAGCACGCTCAGCACATAGACGCCCGGATGGAGGAATGCGTCACCAACTGTTCGGACTGCCACGATATCTGCATGGAGAGCGCAGCACATGCCCTCAGTCAGGGCATCGAGCACTTTCATGTACGCCTGTTGCAGGACTGTGCCCAGATCTGCGACACATCACGAGACTTCATGCTGCGTGGCTCCCCGCGACACACTCAGACCTGCGGCCTCTGTGCAGACATGTGCGTCGAGTGCGGGGACATGTGCCGGACGCACGACGATCCGGTGATGCAGAGCTGCGCGGACGTGTGCCGGCGCTGCGCCGCGTCCTGCCGCGAGATGTCTGGCCGGCACATGAAACACGCCGCTTGAAGGAGCGGCAGGCGCACGGCAGGGAGGCCTGCGTGAAGATCGTCATCTTCGAGGGATCCGCTCGCGACCGCGAGGTCTTCGGGCGCTTCGGCGGGCGTCACGAGGTCGTGTTCGACGACGACCAACTGACGGGGGACAACGCGGAGCGGTACGCCGACGCGGACATCATCTCGGCATTCATCTACTCTGAGCTCGAACGCTCCGTGCTCGACGAGTTGAAGTCGCTGAAGATGATCGCGACCCGCTCAACCGGTTACGATCACATCGATGTGGAGGCGTGCCGTGAGCGCGGCATCGTCGTGAGCAACGTGCCGCGCTACGGTGAGGAGACCGTGGCTGAACACGTCTTCGCGCTGCTGCTCAGCCTCAGCCACCACGTGGTCGAAGCCGTGAATCGCGTACAGCGAGGCGAGTTCTCGCTGCAGGGCCTTCTCGGCTTTGATCTCTACGGGAAGACGATGGGCATCGTCGGGACAGGCGGCATCGGCCGGCACGTAGCCGCCATCGCCAAGGGCTTCCAGATGAAGGTCATCGCCTTTGACGTCAAACACAACGAGGCAGCGGCTGCACAGATCGGCTTCGACTATGTCGACCTCGACGCGCTGCTGCGCACGGCTGACGTCGTCACGCTTCATGTGCCCGGCGGGGAGTCGACCTACCACATGCTCGGGGAACAGCAGTTCCAGGCCATGAAGGACGGCGTCGTCATCATCAACACGTCTCGTGGCAGCGTCATCGACTCGCAGGCCCTGCTGCATGCAGTTGCGACGGGGAAGGTTGCGGCCGCTGGCCTGGACGTGCTGGAGGAGGAACCGGTGATCCGTGAAGAGGCTGAGCTGCTGAGCTCGGTCTACACGCGTGAGCACGACCTGGCGACCGTCTTGAGCAGCTGCGTCATGATGCGGCTGAAGAACGTGGTCATCACGCCGCACAGCGCCTTCCATACAATAGAGGCCGTCGACCAGATCCTCGAGACGACGGCCGACAACATCGAGGCATTCCTCGACGAACGGCCGCAGAACGTCATCTCCTGATTGCCGCCCGACGAAGTATCGAAGAATGCGCATGGGAGCTCGCCCTTCACCTCGGTGCGGCCAGCTCCGCGGGGAGGCCCAGCACATACGGACGATCCACTCGTCGGCGTCCGTGAACAGGACGACGCCGAAGTCCGCGCCGAGGATGGGCGACAGCTTCGGGAGAACGAGTAACCCCGTCCGTCACTCGATCACCCTCTCGCGACGCACGGCCATGATCTCGAGATCGTCCCGCAGCGTCCCGGCGAAGGCGAGCGCCACGTCACGCATGTGATCGACGATGCTTCGGGCGTCCGGCCCGTGCGCGCCCCTCAGCGCCTCCAACAGGCGCGTCTCGCCGAACTGCTCGTGCCCACGGCGAGCCTCGATCAGCCCGTCGGTGTAGAGGAGGAGCGTTTCACCAGGCTCCAGCATGAACTCACGCACCGAGTAGCCCGACTCGAAGACGCCGAGCAGCGGGCCGTACCCGGGCTCGACGAATCGAGATCCGTCCGCCGAGAGCAGGGCCGGAGCAGGATGGCCTGCGCTCGCGAGCAAACAATGCCCCGTTGCAGGGTCTAGCATGATCATCAAGGCGCTCACGAACTGATCGTGCGTCTCCGAGAGCAGCACCTGATTCGTGTGCCGGAGGATTTCCTCGGCCGGCAATCCGGCCAGCGCAAGGGCGCGCACCGCGCTGCGCGTCGTCTCGGTCAGGCCGGCGGCCTCCACCCCCTTGCCCATCACGTCCCCGATGAGCGCAACGACTGAGCCTTCGGGCAACAGGAACACGTCGTGGAAGTCGCCGCCGACAAGCTCGGGCTCGAAGGCGGGCTGGGAGACCGCAGCCAGGTCGAGGTCCGGGATCGATGGCAGCGGGTGCATGAGATTCTCCTGCAGCGTCGTCGCGATGCGGCGCTGGGCCTCGTACAGCCGCGCGTTCTCGATGCTGATCGCCGCCTCTGCGGCGATGCCCTGGACGAGCTCGACCTCGCCGTCGCTGAACGGCTCGTTCCGCTCGGCGCTGTCGACACTGATGTGTCCGATCATCCGCTGTCCGGAGAAGAGCGGCACGTACAGAACGAGGTGGGAATGATACCTCGACGCAGCCGGGCGCGAGGCTGCGTCGGCATCGTAGTCGAGGACCTGCGTCCGTCGTTCCGTTACGGCGCGCAGGGCTGTCGGCGAGAGCCTGTCGTAGGGGACCACGGTGCCGGCCGGCGGCAGATACGGGCCTTTGCCGGCCATCACCACCAGCTCTCGGCGCTCATCGTCCAAGGCATTCAGAAACGCGCGTGGGCGGCCCGTACGGGTGAGAATCACGTCGAGCAGTCGGTCGAGCACATCGCTGAGGCTGAGTGACGACGAAATCGTGTTCGCCGCGTCGAGAAGCGTCTGCGACAGCTCGGCCTCGAATCGGGCGCGATCCGCGGCCTCCACCTGGGCCCGGTGCAGCCGCGCATTCTCGAGCGCCAGCGAAATGGTCGCGCCGAGCTTGCGGCCGAAGTCGATCTCTAGGTCGCTGAACGCGTGCGGCTGCTTGTCGAACAGGAGCAGGCACCCGATGACGACGCCCCGTGAGAGCAGTGGCACGGCCAGCGCCGAGCGAAGCCCGCGGCGCCGGATGAATCCGACGTCCTGTCCTGGCGCCGTCCGCGTGTCGGCGATCGCGAACGTGCGCAACGTGGTCTCTGCGTGCGTCGCGATCTGGGCCTCCCGATCATCCATGTGAAGCCCGACATCGTTTGGGAAGCCGTGCTGGTATCGCACGACCCAAGACGATCCTTCGCGCATCTCGATGGTGCCGCCGGTGAATTTGAGGGCCAGCACGGCCCCATCCAGCGCCCCCTGGACGACCTCGTCAAACGCGAGGGCTGCGTGTATCTCGTCGTTGATCGCGTTCAGGACTTCGGCGAGGTGTGCGCGCTTCGTCAACGTTTCAGCCTGGTCCTGCAGTTCGCCCGATTGGCGCTGCAGCATCTCCGCCAGGGCCTGAGACTCCGCGAGCAGTCGCAGGCGCTCCACGTCCGCCATCTTGCTTTCCGTGATGTCCTGGGTGATGCCGAACCCTCCCGTGACGTTCCCCGCCTCGTCCCGCTCAAGGTACGCCTTCTCGCGCACCCACCGCACATCTCCGCCGACCAGGATGCGGTGTTCGACGTCGTAGGGCTCATCCTTGAGGGCAGCCGTCCAGTAGGCGTTGACCAAGCCTCGATCCTCCGGATGGACGGCCGCCAGAAAGGTCTCGTACGTGAGCGGCATCCCCATGGGCAGCCCGAAGATCCGATAGTTCTCGTCCGACCAGACGAGTACGTTGTGCCGGACGTCGAGGCGCCAGCTGCCGATCTGTCCCACCGCCTGCGCGCGATCGAGATCCTCCCTGCTCCGGCGCAGGGTCTCCTCGGCGCGCTTGCGCTCGGTGATGTCCTCGAAGATGGTGGCGAACTGCCCTCGCGCCGGCGAGACCACGGCAATGCGGAAGGACCGTCGCAGCGGCGGGAAGTAGGTGTCGAGCGAAAGTGACTCCCCGTCCTCAGCGACACGCGCATACTCCGCCAGGTATGGCGGCTCGCCGGTCCCATAAACGTGACTCGCCAGCTGCCCGACAACCTCCGAGTTGCTCAAGCCCGTCTGACGCTCGTAAGCCGGGTTCACCTGCATGATGCGGTAGTCCACGGCCCTGCCGTCCGAGTAGACGACTTCATGCAGGGCCACGCCTTCCGTCATGCTCTCGAACAGAGCCCGAAAACGCTCTTCGCCCCGGCGCAGCGCCTCCTCCGCGCCCTTGCGCTCGGTGACGTCGCGGCTGACGCCGACCAGGGCGACAGCCGTTCCCTCGGCGTCGCGCACCAGCCTCCGCCGGTCGCTGAACCATCGGTACTCACCGCTCTTGACCATCCAGCGGTACTCAACCGGCTCGCCCGAATCCTCGCCTGCAGCCACCCGCTGCTGTTGCAGGACCGTCACCTCGCGATCCTCCGGATGAGTGCGCTCGTAAGCCTCCTCCGCCGTGATGCCGTCCAGCTCCTCCTTTGTGAAGCCGGTCATCGCCACTTGCGCCGGGCTCAGCAGGACGTACCGCCCGGTGGCCAGATCGAGCATGTTGATGCCGTCCAGTGAGTTCTCGAACACTGTGCGGAGGAGCCGTTCGCTCTCGCGCAGCGCCTGCTCCGTACGATGCCGCTCGGTGTTGTCCACCACCAGCGACATGACGGAGCGCATACGCCCTCCCGCGTCCTGCAGAACCGAGTTGTACCAGGTGCAGTGGATGACGCGGCCGTCCTTGGTGATGTTGCGGTTCGAGGAAACGACCTGGGTGCTGCTGCCGTCGGTGAGGTGGGCCATTGTCCGCTCAACCACGGCAACGTCGTCCTCGTGGATGATATGCAGGTCCATGATGGGCCGGCCGGCCGTCTCTTGCTGGCTCCAGCCGAAGATGCGCTCTGCCTCGCCCGCCCAGCGTGTGACGATGAAGTCCTTGTCCCACTCGACGACCGCCAACGGAGTGTTCTCGAGATGCATGCGCAACCGCTGCTCGCTGTCGCGGAGCGCTTCCTCCGCCATTCTGCCCTGGGTCAAGTCACGGAGCGTGATGAGCACATGCTTCTCTCCGTTGACCGTCACCAGATCAAGACTGATCGAGACCATAAGACGGCGCCTGGACTTCGTCGTTCGGACGCATTCGTAGTCGCGCACTCGCCCCTCGGCAGCGAAGATCGTCTTCAGTTCCGTGTCCTCGGCGGCGCCCGGTATCCCGAGCTCGAGGCCTCTGCTCCCGATGAGCTCCTCGCGCGTGTACCCGGATAACAGCTCGAACGCGCGATTGACCCTGACGAAGATGCCGTCAGGCATACTGGCCAGTGCGATGGCGGTAGGAGATTCCTCAAAGATCGCGGAGAAGCTGGCTTCGCTCGCCGTCAGCGCCGCCATGAGCGCGTCGCGGTCGAGCTCCTTGCGCTTGCGTTCGTCGACGTCGCGCGAGTAGACGAGGACTCCCGTGGCGGCGGGATATGCCCTGAGCTCGAACCAGCGATTCAGCGAAGGCGAGAGGTATTCGAGCATCGCGGGCCTGCCGAGCTCCATCGCGTCGCGCACCGCCTGTCCCGCTTCGTGGTCGGTGAGACGAGGGAAGGCTTCCCAGAGCGTGCGTCCGAGAAGGGTCTGCGCATCCCGGCCAACGAGCCGCTGATAGGCCGAATTGGCCATGGTGAAGCGGTACTCCCAGTCGAGAGCGTAGTAGCCTTCGTCGATCTCCTCGAGGAGGGCAAGCCTGCGCGCGTCCTCGTGAGCGAGAGCTGCCGGGTTCGATTCCCGATGGTTCGAGACAGGGGAGAGCACGTGTCGCCTGGTGGCACGGATCTGTAGCCCCGCGTCGCAGCAGAGCTCCAGTTCGTCCATGAGTTGGGCGATGAGGTAGAGTCCGCGGCCCGACGACCGGTCAGGGTCCGGCAGCTGATGGGGGTCAAAGCAAGAGGTATCAAACCCCTTGCCCCGATCCCTGACCTCGACGACGAGATCGTCGCCGGCGAAGGCGAGTACGATCTCGAGATCATCGGTCGTGCGGCTGTGAAGAACCGCATTGCTCATCGCCTCCTGCACGGCGAGCACCACATCGTCGATGACCCGTGATTCCAGGCCCTGCGCGTGCAGGTAGTCACGGATGCGATGCCGGGCGCGCAGCAACCTGGCAGGGTCGATCGGCAGACTGAAACGCAAGCGCGGCCGTGGCGCCTTCTTCTCGCTCACGCCGGGCACAGATGGATCGTCAGTATCGGGGTGGTCAGTTTCCTCGCCATCGTCTCAGCGTGCCGGACGTTGGGCTCGTCCAACTGTCCCGCGCCGGCCACGCCGCCTCTGCTTTCGCGACGCGTCCGAACCGAACGCAGTCGACTGATTCTGCCATCACTATACGCCTGCCGAGACCGATGACGACGGCCGTACCCGTCGTCAGCATCCTCGCGATGACGGCCAGCCGCGGCCCAAAGGGGAGGCCACGGGGCAGACGCACCGGCGCCGACTACACGCCGTGCGAGTGCCGCTCCGTCATCTGGCGCTCGACGCGATCTCTGATGCCCTGCAGCATCTTCCGTGTCATGACGAAGCTCACGACAGAAACCGGCTCGACGAGCAGGGGCGCCCACCGGCGCGCATACCCGTAGCGTTCCCGGACCACGAGCCGCGTCTCCTCGGCGGAGAGCTCACGGAGCGTGAAGGCCCAGGTGAAGTCATAGGGCGGGGCAGTCTCACCCATCTGCACCCCGCCGCGAATGACGAGCGCTCTCTCCGGCTCCACGGAGGCCACGCAGAGAGCTACGTCGGGGTGAAGCTTGAACTCGTCGCCCGGCTCAACGTCCTGCCATTCCGGCACGACACGGTCTGCAGAATGAATGTCGCAGCCCACCAGGTTCTCGAGGACGTCATAGCTGTAGAGGCCACCGCGTCCCTGGCCCAGCTGCGCCAGCCAGGGCCAGACTGCTTCTGCCGGAGCATGCACGGTGACGGCGCGCGTGGCCGTGAGATCCGGGCGAGGAATGAGCTCGTCACCAGGCAGCGGATCCACGTACTCCTCATCTGTGGCGCCCCACCGCAGGGCCGCGCGCCTGCCGAGAAGGATGCCGGCAATGCCTGCTGCGGCCACTGCAAGTCCTGCCATTCGCTTCATCCGCCTCAGCTCCTCATTCGTCAGCCATGGATCACGGCGGGCACTTGCCGCAAATCGATCTGAACTGCATCGTGCTCAGGTAACGGTCGCCGCGATCGGGCAGGATGACCACGATCGTGCCGTGGTTGATGCGGGCAGCGAGGCGCACGGCGACGGCGACCGCAGCGCCGCTGGAGGAGCCCACGAACAAGCCCTCCTTCTGCGCCAGCAGCTTCGTCATCTCAAAGGCCTCGTCGTCAGTGACGATCTCTCTGGCGTCGAGCTCGTCCGGCACGAAGATGGCCGGCACCATCGACTCCGTCATGTTCTTGAGGCCTTGGATGGTATGGCCCATCACAGGCTCCACACCCACGATCTTCACGGCCGGCTTCTTCGACTTCAGGTACCGGCCGGTCCCCATGAGCGTGCCCGTGGTCCCCATTCCGGCGACGAAGTAGTCGACGGCTCCCCTCGTCTGCTCGTGTATCTCCGGCCCAGTCGTCTCGAAGTGGGCGAGCGCGTTGTCAGGGTTCTCGTACTGGTTGGGCATGTAGTACTTGTCCGGAGTGTCTTCCATCAGGCGGAAGGCTTGCCTGATGGCGCCGTCGATGCTGTCCTTGCCGCAGGTGAGCGAGACCTCGGCGCCGAGAGCCTGGAGGATGAGTCGGCGTTCGGTACTGACGCATTCGGGCATGCAGAGATGCACCCGGTAGCCTTTGGCAGCCCCGATCATGGCAATGGCGATGCCCGTGTTTCCCGATGTGGGCTCGAGAATGACCTTGTCTCTGGTGAGAAAGCCACGCTCTTCCGCCTTCGTGATCATGGCCAGCGCCGGACGATCCTTGATCGAGCCTCCCGGATTGCAGCCTTCGAGCTTGCAGAGGATGTGCACGCCGGGGCGCTCGTCGATGTTCGCCAACTCGACGAGCGGGGTATTGCCGATGGCCTGCAACACGTTCAAGACTTCGCCCTCCTGGCTGGCGCCGAACCTCTTCGGCGAACCGCGACCTCTGTTCGTCCGGACGCTTCGCGTCGTGCATCGGGACGCGAAGCCGCGCCGGCTTCCTATGATACTGCGCGAGCGGGCACGCGAGCATCGGCGCTCCGGTGCGATCGCTCAGACGCCCGGCCGGCCGCGGCGCTCCATCATGAAGCGCCACGCGGAGTCGATGATCAGGCCCAGATCGTCGAAGCGGGGGGCCCAGCCGATGTCATGCTGAATCCGGCCGGAGCTGGCGACGAGCATGGCGGGATCGCCGGGGCGACGTCCTCCCTCGCTGACGGGAATGGGCCGTCCGACCACGGCTGCGGCAGTATCGATCACCTCCTGCACCGTGTATCCCCGGCCGCCGCATCCAAGATTGTAGATGTGCCCGCCGGCCACCGTCACCCTGCCTTCGGCCAGCCCCTCCAGCACCTGCACGTGGGCCTGCGCGAGGTCGAGAACATGGATATAGTCGCGCACGCACGTGCCGTCCCTGGTCGGGTAGTCCCGGCCGAAGACCGTGATCGGCGGGGCGCTGCCGGCGGCGGCGGCGAGGACGAGCGGGATCAGATGAGTCTCGGGATCATGGCGCTCGCCTCGTGTCTCGCTCGCGCCCGCGGCGGTGAAGTACCGCAAACCCGGGAAAGGCAATCCGTAAGCCCGGACGTGCCACTCGAGCGCCGGCTGAAGACCGAAGTCGTCGAGCATCGAGGGTCGCAGACCGAGCGCGAGATCCCGAACGGTTCGAAACATCTGATCGACCAGCCGGCGGCACTCGGTGACGGCGGCGCCGAGCCTGACGTCCGCGGCCGCCCGCGCCCGCCCGCTCCCACCCAACTCCACCCGCCGGGCCCTCCGCCCCCGGGGCGGCGCCCAGAAACGCCAGCAGATGGCCGCGCCGCCCGCCCGCATAACTCACGCCCGCCAGCACAGCACCAGACGCCAGCCCCGCCGCCTTGGCCAGCTTCGCGTCAAGGCCCGTCAACAACGCCTCCGGCAACCCCTTTGGCGCATCAAACGTCTCCGGTTTCCCCTCCGCCGCTTCGGGCCCCGTCTCCAGCGCCATCGCCAGCCAGTCCAGCGCCTCGGCGGACAGCAGCATCGACGACGGCGCCACGCCAAGGTTCACCCCCAGCCCGATGCCCTGCCCCTTCAGCATCCCCGCAATCACCCGCCCCGGCAGCGCTGCATAGGGCGCGATCCCGCCGGTAAAACTTGCCAACCGCTCCTCGCGGTCAAAGACCAGCACCACCGGCCCGCCTTCCAGATCGAACACCCGCGGTTCCACCTGCCCGCCCGAAACCTCCCGCTCCAGCAACAGGATCATCTCGCCATCCGCCAACCGCTCGTAGAACCGCAGCCGCAGCGCGTCGTTTTCGGGATCGGCGGACACAGCGGCATGGGCCGCGTCCAGCAGGGTCACAACATCAGCCATCCATCACCTCCCGCACCGCCAGGCGCAATACCGGCACCAGCTCCGCCTCGAAAGCTCCGCCTCGAACCACGGGTGCCGCTTCAGCCACCCGGTATTGCGCCACGACGGATGCGGCAAGGGAAACACGCCGCGCGCGGCAAACCCGCGCCAATCCGCCACGGTTGCCGCCACATCGCGCGCGCCCGGAGGCCACCGGATCGCGGCACCGCCCACCGCCAGCATCAGGCGCACCTCGGGCAGGCCCGCCATCACCCGCCCCCGCCACCTCGCGGCGCAAACGGGCGGCGGCGGCAGGTCCGCCCCATTTGCATCATGGCCGGGAAAGCAGAACGCCATCGGCACCACCGCCACGCGGCCCGGGTCATGAAACTCGGCCTCGCCCCCCCCGATCCAGTCGCGCAACCGCTCGCCCGACCGGTCGGTAAAGGGTCGCCCGCCGTCATGCACCCGCCGTCATGCACCCGCCGTCATGCACCCGCCGTCATGCACCCGCAGACCCGGCGCCTGCCCCGCGATCACCTGCCGAAACCGCGCCGAAACCGCGCCGATACCACGCCACTGGCCTTGGCTCATGCGCAGTCACGGTCGCCGCGAACCGCGCCGCGCACAGACGGCACGCCCGGATTTGGTCCACAATCTCCATCCCCAAAGCATCGTTGCCCCCCACACCACCGCAACCCCACCCATTGCGACAAGCGCGCAATAGGGTCTAATGCCGCGCATGACTTCCCCTTCGCCAAATATCCCACGGGAGGTCCGGAGGGTGTGAAACCCTCCGGCGGCCAGCCCCGCGCCCGACGCCAACCGCCGGACCCCACCCATGTACCGCGTCCCGCCCTTCCGCAGCACC
>CAZHMG010000020.1:33346-35075 GCA_964533575.1 uncultured Thermoleophilia bacterium
GACGCCAGGCGCTACGTGGACAACTTCGAGGAGCTCGCGGCCGCCCTTGCGTCGTAGGCTTTCACCGCCATGGAAGAGCAGGCGTTCCAGCACTTAGGAGGAACGTGGACACCGAGACCAGCAGGACGGCGGTGGAGTTGGATCTCCCGCCGGTCGACCAGCCGCACGGTCGCCAAGAGGCCCCGCCCCCCGAGAAACCGCCCGCCCCCCACCCGTATACGCATGAGGCGCCGCCACCCCCCCCCCGTGCCGCCTGCCCCCCGCTCGACGCCAACCGACGGACCCCACCCATGTACCGCGTCTCGCCCTTCGTCAGCACCTTCGCCACCGCGCTTCTTGGCGGCGCGCTGATCGCCACGGTCTGGGTCAATCTCGCTCCGGCCAGCTATTATGACGCGATCGAGTTCCGGCTGCTCGACATCGACCTGCCGCACTGGATGGCCGCGCTGCCGGTCAGCCTGACGCCGTTCCTTCTGGTCTCGCATGTGCTGATGCCGCTGTTTCTCGCCTTCATCGGCAAAGAGCTGTGGGAGGCGCTGGTCCTCGAACGCGGCGCCCTGCGCGCGGGGCAATCGCTCCTGCCCCTCGGTCTCAGCCTCGGGGGGCTGGCGGGGGCTGCCCTGATGTGGCTCGCCGTCGGAACCCTGATCGAGACGGCCGAGGAAGCCAGCTTCGGCACCGGCTGGACCGTTCCCCTCGCCGGCGATGTCACGCTTGCCTACCTGATCGGGCGGCGGGCGTTCGGGCCGGGTCACCCGGCGCTGCATCTCCTCCTGCTTCTGACCATTGCCGCCGACATCGCGGCCCTCGTCCTCGTCGGGCTCACCCTGCCCGACCTCACGCCACGCCTTTTCTGGCTGGCGCTGCCCGTGGCCGCCTCGGTCGGCGTCTGGGCGCTCTACGGTCGCCACCCGCCACCTGACGCGGGCGAACGCCGCCGCCGCGCCACGCTCCTGCTGTGGCCCTACGCGCTTGCGGGGCTTGTGTCCTGGATCGGGGTTGCCGCCTCCGGCCTGCCGCCCGCGCTTGGCCTGCTGCCGGTGATCCCCGCCGTCGCCCATGCCGACCGCACCTTCGGCCTCTTCGCCGAGGCCGAGGCCTACCTCCGTGATCCGCTGAACCGGCTCGCGCAGGGCTTGGTGCGCCCGATGACCGTCGTCCTCTTCGCTTTCGGGCTCACCCGCGGCGGCGTCGACCTGCACGCCTTCGCGCCAACCACCGTGACACTCCTCGCCTCGGTCTGGATCGGTCGTCCGCTGGGCATGCTGATCGGTGGCGTGGGTCTGGCCTTTGTGCTGCGCCTGCGTCTGCCCGATGGGGTGGGCTTGCGCGATCTGATCGTCATCGCGGTCATCATGGGCATGGGCTTCACCGTGCCGATCCTGACGCTCGATCTGGCTCTTCCGGGTGGCGCGATGCAGGAAGCCGCCCGCCTTGGCCTTGCCATCAGCCTTCTTGCCGGCCCGGCCGCGATTGTTCTCGCCCGCCGCCTGCGCCCCACCGATGCGCGGATGCCACCGGGGTGATCCAAACGCCCCATCCCGCTCGCATCGCTTCCAAGATCAGAGACGGGATGTTAACGATATGGCATTAGCACCGGGTCGGGGCATCACCGGTCGCGGTGTCGCAAGGGACAGACATGATCGAGTTTCAGGGTGTGTCAAAATCCTTCTGGACCGGAACGCAGCGCAAGGTGATCCTTGACCGCGCCTCCTTTCGGGTTGAGCTT
>CAZHMG010000021.1:0-34404 GCA_964533575.1 uncultured Thermoleophilia bacterium
GACGCCAGCGCCGCATAACGGCTGCCGCCCGCGTAAGCGTCGCCGGGTTTAGGAAGGTCTACGTGGCGAAGGATACGACACCACAGTGCAAGCAGTGCCGCCGCGAGGCTGAGAAGCTCTTCCTCAAGGGGGAGCGTTGCCTCACGGACAAGTGTTCCGTGGAGCGGAGGGCATACCCGCCCGGTCAGCATGGCCGAGGCCGCATCAAACAGTCCGAGTATCTGCTGCAGTTGCGCGAGAAGCAGAAGGCGCGTCGCTACTACCAGGTCCTCGAGAAGCAGTTCCATCATTACTACGAGGTGGCCAGTCGCAAGCAGGGCATCACCGGCGAAAACTTGCTGATCCTCCTTGAGATGCGGCTCGATAACGTCGTGTACCGCCTCGGTTTCGGGGCGTCCCGGCGTCAAGCCCGTCAGCTGGTGCGGCATTCGCACTTCCTGGTTAACGGCAAGAAGGTAGACATCCCGTCCTATCAGCTGCGAGCGGACGACGTTGTCTCGGTTCGACCGAACAGCAAGGCCGTCGAGACTGTTCGTGCCGCCACCGACCTGACGTCCTCAGTTGCGCCGTGGCTGCTTGTCGACCACGACAACCTCACCGGCAAGATCCTGCGCGCTCCGGAGCGGGAAGAGATCGACGCGCCGGTGCAGGAGCAGCTCGTGGTCGAGCTCTACTCGAAGTAATCCGCTGCAGCAGCGAACCCGCGGCGAAGACTCACAGGGAGGTCAGTTGCTACAGTTTCAAGTGCCCAACATCACCCGGGAGCAGCTCGCCGGCAACCGGGCGCGTTTTGAGGTCGAACCGCTCGACCGTGGTTTCGGGCATACCTTCGGCAACGCTCTGCGCCGGGTGCTGTTGTCGACCATCGAGGGCGCGGCAGTCAGTTCGGTCAAGTTCGAGGGCGTAGCCCACGAGTTCAGCACCATCAACGGCGTCAAGGAAGACATCACAGACATCATCCTGAATCTCAAGGAGCTTGTATGCCGGCTGCACGGTGAGCTCGACGAGGTCCAGGTGCGGCTCTTCAAGGACAAGCCGGGCCGTGTGGTAGCGGCAGACGTCGATGCTCCCGCCGAACTCGAGATTCTCAACCCTGACCACCACATCGCGACGCTGGCCGACGGCGGCAGCGTCGAGATGACGCTGACGATCCGTCGCGGCACCGGCTATGTTCCGGCCGAGGGCAATAAAACACCGGAAACGGTCATCGGGGTCATCCCCATCGACTCGATCTTCGGCCCGGTCAAGCGCGTCTCCTATCGCGTCGAAAGCGCACGTGTAGGACAGCGTACTGACTACGACAAGCTCATTCTCGACATCACGACCAACGGCGCGCTGGCGCCTGAGGAAGCGATGCGTCAAGCGGCCGAGATCTTGATGGACCGCATGTCCATCTTCACGGATCCAGACCGTGCGCGTGCGGGAGAAGACCTCGCTGCCGAGGCCTACGGGCCTCCGTCGACCGTCGGCAGCATGGATGACGTGCTCATCGGGGAGCTCGAGCTCGGCGTCCGTTCCTACAACTGCCTCAAGCGCGAAGGGATCCAGACCGTGGGCGATCTGCTCGCCAAGACTGAGGCTGAACTGCTCAACGTGCCCAATCTCGGTCAGAAGAGCATCGACGAGGTTCAGGAAAAGCTCTCCGAGCGCGGGCTGTCTCTGCGGAGTGAGGACTAATGCGCCATCAGAAGTCAGGCCGCAAGTTCAACATGGCCCCCGATCAGCGCAGAGCGCTGCTGTCGGGTCTTGCCTGCCAGCTGCTCGAACACGAGAAGGTCAAGACGGGCGCCCTGCGGGCGAAGGAAGTCCGGCCTCTCGTCGAGGAGGCTATCACCCTCGGCAAGCGGGGCGATCTGCACGCGCGTCGTCAGGCGATCGCCATGTTGCGCAACAAGAAGATCGTCTACAAGCTTTTCAATGATGTCGCCCCGCGCTACAAGGAGCGCAACGGCGGCTACACGCGGGTGATCAAGATTGGACCGCGTCCGGGCGACGGCAGCGAGCAGGCCTATATCGAGCTCGTCTGAGACACCGGAGAAGTGTGCAGAAGGGGCGGGCGGCCGAAGGGCCCTCGCCCCTTCTGCGTCTCCGGCGAGAGAGTTGCCGGACGGCGATGCGCTAAGCTTCCGGGAGAATGAGCGACCTCGCGCCCGACACCTCACCAGCGCTGATCGAGCTTGCCGGTCTGCGATTTCGCTACCCGGCGGCAGGAGCCGACGCGCTTGCCGCGCTGGATCTCCGGGTGCACGAGCATGAGTTGCTCGTCGTGGTGGGCGCAAACGGCTCGGGCAAGTCCACGCTGGCGCGCCTGCTGGGCGGCCTCGAGAAGCCATCCCATGCTGTCCGTGCCGATGCATGCGGACACGACCTTCTTGTGGATTCGGGGCGGGTGGCGGCGCGCCGAGATGTCGGCGTCCTCTTTCAGAACCCCGAGAATCAGCTGGTCGCCCAGTGTGTGGAGGAGGACATCGCCTTTGGGCTCGAGAATCTGGCTTGGGCTCCCGCCGACATGCAGCGCCGTGTTGACCAGATGCTGGAGCGTTTCGGGCTGGCGGAGCTCCGGCGGAGGCCGCCTCACCTGCTCTCGGGAGGTCAGAAGCAGCGTGTCGCCCTGGCCGGCGTGCTGGCCGTGCCCCGGCGCGTGCTGGTCCTCGACGAGCCGACGGCGATGCTCGACCCCGCGGGGAAGACGGAGGTTGTAGCGGCCGTTGCGGAGCTTCACGATGAGGGTCTCGCCGTCGTGCTCATCACCCAGGAGATGGACGAGGTCGTCGGTGCGGACAGGGTGGTTGCCCTCGAAGCCGGCCGGGTGGTCTTCACGGGCAGGCCGGCGGATCTCTTTGCAGATGCCGCGCTGGTCGAGCGGCTGCGCCTCAGCCTGCCGCCGGCGGGCGAACTGGCGCTCGCCCTGCGCCGCCGGGGGCGGCGCTTGCCGCGCTTGCCGCTGACGCTCGATGAGTTGCTCGACGATCTCGTGAGCCGAGGGTGAGCTTGGAGGCACGAGGCGATTCCGCGAACGTGTGCGCCATGCGGGGGATGAGCCTGGACTGCCGGCGTCTCTCCTTCAGCTATGGCGAAGGCCGTATCGCCATCCCCGCGTTGCGTGACGTTGAGTTCTCGTTGGCGGCGGGTGAGGCGATGGCCGTTCTGGGCGCTTCTGGATCCGGCAAGTCGACTCTGCTGCAGGTCGTTCGCGGACTGGATGCACCGGAGGCCGGTGTTGTCCTGCTTGATGATATCAAACCGGGTTCGCGGGTCTATGGTGAACTCCAGCGGCAAGTGGGGCTCGTCTTTCAGATCCCCGAGGTACAGCTCTTCGCCGCGACCGCGCGTCAGGATGTGGCATTCGGACCCACAAGGCTGGGCTGGGGAGAGGCAGAGGTCGAGGCTGCGGTCACGCGAGCGTTCGAACTCGTTGGGCTGCCCGTTGCCGACTATGGCGAGCGGCATCCCTACAGTCTCTCCGGTGGTGAAGCCAGGCGGCTCGCGCTTGCGGGAGTCCTCGCCATGAGGCCCCGCCTGCTCCTGCTGGATGAGCCGTTCGTGAGTCTCGACCCTGTGAGCAGGCAGGATCTGATCGGCATCCTCGAGCGCCTCAAGGCCGACGGAGTCACCCTGCTCCTGGTCACGCACGACGTCGACCTTGCGTGGCGCTTGTGCGAGATGCGACTCATCCTGGAGGGGGGGCGGGTGGCGACGGCTGGTCCATGGTCGTTCGATGACCAGGACCGCGATGTTCTGACCGCCAATCGGTTGCGGGAGCCGTTGCTCGTCGAGCTGTGGCGAAGGCTCGGGCGGGCCGCGCATGACGCGCCGCGGACGCTCGAGGAGGCGGCGGAGGCGCTGACGTGAGGTCGACCATCGCCCAGTACTATCCGGGAGGGTCAGTCATCCACCGCCTGGATCCGCGCTGCAAGTTCGTTGCCGTGACATCCGTCGCCGTGGCGTTGTTCGTGCGGGACTCCTTTCTCGGATTGGCCGTCTTCGCGGCGGCCGCGGCGACGGCGTACGCGCTCAGCGGCGTTCCCGTGAGCTGGTTCTGGCGCGCGTTTCGGCCGCTGCTCTGGCTTGTGGGACTCACGTTCCTGGCGCAACTCCTGTTCGCTCCTGGGGAACCCGTCTTCAGCCTCGGCTTCCTTCACGTCTCCCGCAGCGGCCTGGAGCTGGCGGCCTACCTGAGCCTCCGCCTTGTCGTGCTGGTGCTCATTGGCTCGGTGCTGACGCTGACCACGCCGCCAATGGATCTGACTGACGGCTTGGTCTGGCTTGGGGCGCCGCTGCGGCGACTGCGCGTGCCTACCGACGAACTGGCCTTGATCGTCACCATTGCGCTGCGCTTCATCCCCACGCTGCTCGCTGAAGTCGACACCATCATGCGCGCCCAGCGCGCCCGGGGTGTCGACTTCTCGGGTGGCGGCGTGCGGCAGCGGGTCCGCAACCTCGTGCCCGTCCTCGTGCCACTCTTCGTCGTCAGCTTCCGGCGGGCAGACGATCTGGCGCTGGCCATGGAAGCTCGCTGTTACCGGCCGGGCATCAAGCGAACACGTCTTCACCCGCTGCATGCTGGATGGGGTGACGCGCTGCTGCTCACGGTGACGGCCGCTGTCATCGCCGTCGCCCTCCTCATATAGGATCCAAAGATGCAGTCAGAGACGGAGACACCCCATGGCATTGAGGCACCGATCGGGTCGTACGATGGCACGCCGGCCTACGCAGCCGGAATGTCGGTCTGGCGACTGGACTTGGTGTACGAGGGTACCGACTTCCGGGGCTGGGCCCGTCAGCCAGGCCAGCGCACCGTGCAGGACGTCCTCGAGCGTGCCTTGGCCACGATCCTCTCCGAGCCGGTGCGTCTGAGTGTGGCCGGCCGCACCGACGCGGGTGTCCACGCGCTGGGGCAGGTGGCGTCGTTCGCCTGTGCCAAAGGTGATCTATCGCCGGATGTGCTCCGCCGGTCGCTCAACTCCCTCCTGCCACCCGATGTCGCCGTCAGCCTCGTCTCGCCGGCCACGAGGGGCTTCGTCGCGCGCAGGGCGCTCTCGCGCACATACCGGTACCGTCTCATCGTCTCGCCGGTGAAGCCAGTCCTGGACCGGCGGCTGGTGTGGCAGCCGCGGGGCCGGCTCGACACCCGGGTGCTGTGCGAGGCGGCGTCGCTGCTGCAAGGCCGTCACGACTTCGCCTCACTCACGCCGTCCGGGCATCTCTATCGATCGTGTGAACGTACAGTGACGATGGCACGGTGGGGACGTTCAGGACCGGAGGAGTGGGTGTTCGATATCCGCGCCGACAGCTTCCTGCACAACATGGTGCGCGTTGCGGTCGGCTCGATGGTGGACGTCGCCCAAGGACGCATGACACTCGTTGACTTCGAGACGGGGCTTTCCTTCAGGCAGCGCCGGCGGATGGGGCAGACGGCGCCCGCCAGAGGCCTCGCGCTGGTGGCGGTTGAGTACTGACGGGTTCCCGTCAGCCCGTCATGAATCGTCTCACGAGTCTCTGCTTTTCCTCATCTGAGGGCGGATAGACGTAGGACACTCCGCCTTCCCAGCCAGACGTTCCCGTGAGCACCAGCTTCTTCCCGCCTTTGGCACGCCACTTGAGATAGCCCAGCTGCAGAATCTCGTTTGTGGTCAGGTCTGTTGCGACACCGCTCATGAAGCGTGTGCCGATCTCCGGCAGCTTGGGGATATTGGACGGTTGCGCCAGCTTCTTCTGCAGGGCTTGGACGAACTGTTGCTGCCGCTGGGCCCGATGGATGTCGTCGTCCGCGTAGCGAATGCGCACGTAGAGCATGGCGTACTTGCCATCCATGTGATTCATGCCCTTGTCGAACACCACAGTGCGGCCCTTGCTGCCGGCTACGGTCGAGACCGTCTTGGGCACGTTGATGTCCACGCCTCCTACTGCATTCACCATGCGTGGGAAGCCTTTGAAGTTGACGACCATAACATGGTTGACGTCGATGCCCAGGTACTGGTGAACGGTCTGGACCGCCATCTCTGGTCCGCCCCAGAACATGGCGGCGTTGATTTTGTCGTACGTGCCATTGGGGAGGCCAACGCGCGTGTCGCGTGGGATGGAGAGCTGATTGATGGTGCGTGACCCGGGATTGAAGCGCATGAGCAGGATCGTGTCCGATCGTGCGGGCTCACCTGCTTTGCTGTCGACGCCGAAGAGCAGCACGGTCGTCCCTTTGCGCCAGATGGAACCCTCGTCCTCTGCGAGCTGGGCGCGCGTCTCGTCGTCTATCAGACGATTCGACTTGTCGACCGCTCGATCGAACTTCTTGTAGCCCGGCCATGCGAGTACCGTGAGCACCACGCCGGCGATCGCGACCACGAGGAGCAGAGCCACGGGCACGATCCACCAGCCTCCGTGACGCCTGTGTCGCGCCGTACCTCGGGGCGGAGGCGGTGGGCCGTCGCGCCGCGCGTTCGATTCTTGGGCCGTATAGCGCCGATACGGCGCCATCCTGTCGTCACGGCCGTTCGTCGGTTGACCGGACTCGCGCCCATCAGGCCGGGCGTTCTGTGGAGGGGGGGACTTCGCGGGACGCGCGTCTGCCAGCTCATCGTCAAGGGAGCTGCGCCGTGCGCGGCCCGACTTGTACGTGTTGTAGGGCTTACGCCCGTTTGTGTCGTCGCTGTTGCGCACGCCGCTCTCTTCGCCCGCACACGCACTCGTATGCTCTGGGGAACGTAGCGGTGGCGGTGGTGGGAGGTTGCCGCCGTAAACAGGTACGCTGCGGGCGGGGCCAGTCCTCTCTCGCGAGTGTACACCATGGTAGGGTGCTCGATACCATGGGCTCAACCCGGCTCTTCATTGCGGCAGACGTGGGCGGCACGAAAGTCGCCGCCGCTCTGATGCGCGTGTCCGCGACCCCCGGCAATCTGGCCGAGCGGATCCCCCCGCCCCAGGTGATCGCGCGAACATCTGCAGCCACGGACGTTACTTCCGAGGCGGCCTGCCTCGCGAGCATCAGCACCTGCATCGACGGGCTGATGAAGGAGGCAGGCGACGTGAGGGGCATCGGGATCGGCATCGCCTCGCTCATGGACTTCGCCCACGGCCGCGCGGTGTACTCGATGCACCTCCCCTTGGTCGATGTGCCGGTTGAGGCCCTTCTTGAGCGCCGGCATGGCGTCCCCGTCGCGGTGGACAACGACGCTACCGCCGCCTGCATCGGCGAGCACAGGTACGGCGCCGGCGTCGGCTGCCGGGAGATGCTGATGCTCACGCTCGGGACCGGGGTGGGCGGCGGCATCATAACAGGCGGCCGTCCGTGCCGGGGCGCCGGAGGCTCCGCCGGAGAACTCGGCCATGTCATGATCGATCTCCATGGGCCCAAGTGCCCGGGCAACTGCCCCAATCATGGGTGTCTCGAGGCTTATGTCTCAGGAACGGCAATGACAACGGCGGCGAGGCAAGCCGCTTCTGATGCTCCTGCCTCGGGACTCGGGCGCGCCCTGGCAGCGGGCGAGCCGGTGGACGGCCGTCTGCTGACGCAACTGGCTCTGGCCGGAGACGACGGGGCGTCTGAGCTGCTGGTTCGCGCCGGCGAGTACCTCGGCGCGGGCTTGGTCACCCTCGTCAACATCTTCAATCCGGAGGTCGTCGTGATCGGCGGGGGGGCGGCGGCCGCCGGAGAATTGCTACTTGCGCCGGCGCGCAGGGTCCTGAGCGAACGGGCCCTGCCGCCGGCGCGACGTGAGGTGCGCGTGCTGCCCGCGCTGCTCGGTCCGGACGCGGGTCTTCACGGAGCAGTCACGCTGATCCTTGACCGTCTCGGCGGTGCATCGAGCTTGTGAACGAGGCGTGCGAGGTCGTCTTGACTTCACAGTGGTCATCACGCTAAATGGCAGCTGAATCCCCGCACGTCTCGCTTGTCGCGACGTGCCGACAGGAGGTGACGAAGACATCATGGCGCACAAGATCACTGAAGACTGCCTGGCGTGTGGCGCTTGCATCGACGAGTGTCCGAACGAGGCGATCTCGGAGGGCGACGACATCTACGTAATCGACCCGGACGCATGCGATGATTGCGGCACGTGTGTCGATGCTTGTCCGAGCGAGGCGATCATCCCCGGCTGATGCACCCTGCAGACGGTGACTCTTCGAGGGCCGGCTCCTGCGGAGCCGGCCCTTCCGCGTTCAGGGGAGGCCCCTGATCACCTCCGGGTTGTCCCACGCGAGGCGCCTTGCCATGACCTCCACGGCCGCTTCGTTGCTGTCGACCAGGAGGTAGCGGCGGCCGTGACGGGCGGCAGCTTCTCCCGTCGTGCCGCTTCCGGCGAAGAAATCGACGACCAGGTCGTCCGGCTCGGAGTGGACCTTGACGATTCGCTCGAGAATCTTGACCGGCTTCTGCGTCGGATAGCCGGTCTTCTCCTTGCCCGTCGGGCTCACGATGGTGTGCCACCAGACGTCGGTCGGGGTCTTGCCTCGAGCGGCCTTGACGGGCCCAGCGAGGCCAGGGGCGAGATACGGGATCCGGTCGATCTCGTCATAGCGGAAGACGTAACGCGCAGGATCAGCGGCATACCAGAAGATCGTGTCGTGCTTGGCTGGCCAGCGGCGGCTTGTCCTGCCTCCGTAATCGTACGCCCAGATGATCTCGTTCATGAAGCTCGCGCGACCGAAGATGCCGTCCAGCAGGATCTTGCAGTAGTGCGCCTCGCGGGCGTCGATATGGAAGAAGAGCGACCCGTCGGCAGCAAGGATGCGCCTCGCCTCGATGAGCCGCGGCTCGAGGAAGGCGAGATAGTCGGCGAAATCGTCATCCCAGGCAAGCGCGCCGAGGGATACTGTGCGATAGCGGCGGCCGCCGAAGCCTGTGCGATCGCCCTGCTCATCCTGCACCGCCTGCGTCGTCGTGCGCAGCTGCCGGCCGCCGGTGTTGAACGGCGGGTCAATGTAGATGAGGCGGGCGCTGCCATCGGGGAGCGTCTTCAGCACGGGCAGATTGTCTGCGAGGACGATGCGGTTCACGCGGCAGAGTGTATCGCGGGGCGCGTGAGAGCCGTGTCGTGCTGTCAGCGCCCGTGAGACAATGGCGCATCGGATGACAGGAGCAGAACGTGACGGACGAGGTCTGGCGGGAGTTCTTCGACAGTTATGCGCCGCAGTACATGAACGAGCCCTTCACGGCCGACAGCATCGAGGAGACGGAGTTCCTGCTCGAGATCCTGGAGCTGCCGGACGGCGCCTCAATCCTCGACGTCGGCTGCGGCACGGGACGTCATGCCGTGCAGCTGGCCATTCGGGGC
The DNA here is from genome assembly GCA_964533575.1 of uncultured Thermoleophilia bacterium. Classification (GTDB taxonomy): domain Bacteria; phylum Actinomycetota; class Thermoleophilia; order UBA2241; family UBA2241; genus CAIXSE01. The sequence goes on from CAZHMG010000021.1 coordinate 9,270, forward strand.
TTCGCCGTGACCGGCCTCGATCTGTCGGCCGGCATGCTCGCCGAGGCAGCGCAAGCCGCCGAGCAGGCCGGCGTCGAGGTCGAGTTCATACAGGCAGACGCAACCGACTTCACCCTGGACCGGTCATTCGACGCTGCCATCTGTCTCTGTGAAGGAGCTTTCACGCTGGTTGGAAGCGACGACGCCTTTGAGCACGACCCTGCCATTCTGCGCAGTGTGCTTCATGTTCTGAAGCCTGGGGCGCCGTTCGTCCTGACCGCGAGCAACGGGATGCGGCTCATAAGGGATGCGACTGCAGAGCAGGTCGCGAAGGGGGCCTTCGACCCGGCGACGCTCACTGTGTCGTACTCGATGGAGTGGCAGTCGCCGGACGGCCCGCGTTCCGTGCCCGTCCGTGAGCGCGGATATGTCCCGAGCGAGCTAAGGCTCTTGTGCAGAGCCGAGGGGTTCATCGTGGAGCACGTGTGGGGCGGCACGGCCGGGGCGTGGGGCAGACGGCCGGTCGACCTGGACGAGTGGGAGATCATGGTCGTCATGCGGCGGCCCTGAGCCATGCTCTACGTCTGCGCCACGCCGATCGGCAATCTTGGAGACGTCACGCCGCGCCTCCTGGAGACGCTTCGAGCCGTCGACATCGTCGCTGCCGAAGACACTCGACACACCCGCAAGCTGCTCAGCCACTTCGACATTCACGTGCCTCTCACGAGTCTCTTCCGCCACAACGAGGCGCAGAGAACAGAGGAGATTCTGCGCCGTCTGCGGGATGGTGAGGACGTGGCGCTGGTGAGTGATGCGGGCATGCCGGCGGTCTCCGACCCGGGCATGCGTCTGATCGCGCGTGCGGTGGCCGAGGAGATCGCGGTCACGGTGCTCCCAGGACCGTCTGCCGTGATCACCGCTTTGGTGGCGGCCGGCTTCGAGTCAGATTCGTTCTGCTTCGCAGGGTATCTGCCGCGGCGCCGATCCGAACTCGAAGCGTTCGTTCACGCCCGGCAGCGGTGCGTTGGCCTGGTCGTCGCTTTCGAAACGGCTCCGCGCCTGCCGAAGACCCTCGCCGTGCTGGCGAGACTGGCGCCGGATGCCCGGATTGCGATCTGCCGGGAGATGACCAAGGCGCACGAAGAGATCAGGCGCGGCAGCGCGGTCAAGCTCAGCGAGCACTATGACGCGGCCGGGCCGAATGGGGCTCGCGAGCCCGCTCGTGGCGAGATCACGCTCGTGATCGACTTCGGCGCATCTCAGCCCTCGACGGAGGATCACCCCGCAGCCGACACCGCCGCTCGCGCCCTGCTTGCGCGCGGGCTGTCGCGCCGTGACGTCGCCGCGGCGCTGCACATCTGTCTACGGGTGCCTCACCGTGAGGCGGAGAGCACGGCTCGCAGGATCGCCGCCGAAGGCGGATCTGGTCCGCAACCCGTCTGGTAGACTGCCTGCATGGATCTTCTTGCCCGCATCGCGCAACGCCCTCTGCTGCTTGACGGCGGCTTGGGCAGCGAACTCATGAACAGGGGTTTCACGTCCGGAGGCTGTCCGGAGGAGTGGAATGTCACTCACGCGGAGGAAGTCGCGGCTATCCATCGGGCATACTTCGCCGCTGGTTCCGACATCGTCAACACGAACACCTTCGGCGGTAGCGGGCTCAAGCTTGCCGCACATGGATTGGGTGAGCGCGCGGTGGAGCTCAATACGGCCGGCGCCCGTCTCGCGCTGGCCGTGCGCGATCGCGAGTATCCCGACCGTTTGGTCGCCGGCGACATCGGCCCGTGCGGTCATCTTCTCGCGCCGATGGGGACGGCCACCGAGGAGGAGGGCGGCCGCACGTTCCGCGAGCAGGCGCAGGCCCTCGTGGCTGCCGGTGTCGACCTCATCAACATCGAGACGATGTTCGATCTCACCGAGGCGAGACTGGCGGTTGAGGCGGCGATCACGGTGGCTGGATCCCGGCCCGTGTTGGCCAGCCTGGCGTTCAAGCCGGCGGCCAAGGGCTATCGCACCATGATGGGCGTCGATCCGGCGACCGCGGTCGAGACGCTACGCGCGGTCGGCGCTACGCTCGTGGGGTGCAATTGCGAGATCACCGCCGAGGCGATGGCCGGCCTCGTTCCAGAGATTGCCTGCCTCAATGGCGGCGTCACGTATGCGCAGCCAAATGCCGGTCAGCCTCACCTCGTCGACGGAAGGACACTCTACGACGAGACACCTGAGCACTTCGCGGCATTCGCCGCCGGTTACGTCGCCGCCGGGGCCCGCATCATCGGGGGCTGCTGCGGCACGACGCCCGCTTTCATCTGCGCACTGGCTGCTGCTGTTCGCGGCTGACGGCCGCCGCTTGCCCCGACAGTCCTCCCGCCGCTTCGGGAGTTGAGAGAGCGTTCCCGCCTCCCGCTGGCCGTACTTGAACGCGATGCCCGGTCTGACACCCCCGCTTCCTCGCCCCAGCAGGCCTCTCCCGATCTGATCGTTTCGACCCGCTCATTCACGAGAGGCGGGACGAGGTCGTCCGCATGTCGCGCTTCCGGCTCGGCTTGCGCAAAACGGCACATGCAGTAAAATGCCGCATCTGCTTCCTCGAACGCTCGTGAGGGGGTCGAGTCAGACCCGGGGGGGGTCCGCAAGGAGGAGGGGCACCAACATCTCACTGCGTGACTGCTTCTGCATGCATGTATCGGCACGGACAACGACAGGAAGGTGGATCGAAGACGATGGCTAGCAACGCAGCACAACCTCAGGTGAAGAACCGGGGTTGGATCGTGACGCTCAGCGCCACCATCGCGCTCCTCATGCTGGGAGCGCTGTATGCGTGGAGTGTTGTCAGCAAGGCAATGGCGGACGACCCGCGCTATGCGGATTGGAGTGAGGCCGACAAGATCTGGCCGTACTCGATCTGCCTGATCTTCTTCTCCGTCATGACGGCGGTCGGTGGTCGAATTCAGGACAAGCGCGGACCTCGTCTCATGATCATGGCTGGCGGTGTCTTCGCCGGTGTCGGCATGATCGTCTGCGGGCTGTCGTCGAACGTGTTCGCCTGGTATCTGGGCTTCGGCGTGCTCCTCGGTACGGGTATGGGTCTGGCGTACTCGTCTGGTACACCGCCGAGCGTGAAGTGGTTCCCGGCGTCCAAGACCGGCCTCATCTCAGGCATAGTCCTTGCCGGCTTCGGCGGCGCCGCCGTTTGGGTCGCCCCGACGCTGCGTGCCCTGATCAAGGCGTACGACATTCCGACCACGATGATCATCTTCGGCATGGCGGTTGTCATCGTGATGAACACCTTCGCGCAGTTCGTCAAGGCCCCGCCCCCGGGCTACGTGCCTGTGGAGACGCCTCCGAAGCCGGGGGCCAAGGCGAAGCCGAAAAAGATCGTGGCCGACTACTCTCCCGACGGAATGGTTCGCACGGGGCAGTTCCCCATCATGGTTGCCTGTTTCGCCTTCGGTGGAGGCGCCGGCCTTGTGTTCATCGGCAAGATGGCGTCGATCATCACCAGCTTCGGTTTTGAGGCGTACAGCGCTATCGCGGTGAGTGTTCTGGCCCTCGGTAACGGTATCGGCCGCGTTCTGTACGGCAAGTTCTCCGACAACTTCGGCCGCCAGCCGGTCCTCATCCTCGCGCTCGCCTTCCAGGCTGTCCTCTTGGCTATCCTCGCCTTCTGGCCGATCGCCGACTACACGCTGAGTGAAGCGGGCAAGCGGGTCTATGAGGTGAGCAACTCCACGGGCACGCTCGTGCTGGTGCTCGTGATCGCTTGGTTTGTCGGCGCCAACTACGGTGCCGTCCTGGCTGTGTTCCCCGCCATGACGAAGGACTTCTTCGGGCTCAAGAACTTCGGCCTGAACTACGGCCTCGTGTACCAGGGCTGGGGTATCGGCGGTTTCATCGTCTCGCAGATCGGCGCCTATCTGATCGCCGCGCGCAGCGACGAAACCAACATCTACCTGTGGGCATACTACTGGGTCATCGCTCTGCTGATCGTCGGTGTCGGCTTGATGATCGCGCTCAAGCCACCGAAGCAGGTTCCGGTCGAGCAGGCAGCACCTGCCGTGAGTGCCTAGACCGGACTGACCTTCACGACTGTGTAGCGCGTTCAGAGCGTGCACCAGACAGGAAGAGGCCGGTATCGCCGCAGGGCGATACCGGCCTCTTCCTGTCTCTCCTGCTCGTCCCGCAAGCGCCTGATCCAGAAGCGGGCATGACGCCCGCACCTGTATGAGCGCAACGATTGTCCCGTGATGGTGCCTCTCTCCGTCTCACGAGACAGGTGAGAGGTTGGCGAGCCGGCAGCGCCATCAGGCTCCCCGACAAAGCCGGCGCAGGAGCGCTCAGTGGCAGGACCGGTGACCGGGTCAGGAACGTTCGCCCAGCGTCACGGTGACGCTGCGCGCCGCACCGCCCCGCACGATCGTCAGCCGCACCTGCTCACCTGGTCGTCTTCCGGAGATGGCGGCGCTGAGATCGTCCATCCCATCCACGCGCTGTCCGTCGATTGCGGTGACTATGTCGCCGCCGACGATGTATGGCGTGCCCTGGACGTCGACGGCGCGATCTCCTCCGCGGAGGCCCGCCTGCTCGGCAGCAGAACCAGCTTGCACCCCGGCGACGAGCACGCCCTGTTTCACCGGCAGGTCGAGCTGTTCGGCAATGCCTGGGGTTATCGTCTGGCCCTCGACGCCGAGGAAGCCGCGGCGCACATCGCCATTGGCGATGAGTTGCCGCATCACGTCCTTGACGGCGTTGATCGGCACCGCGAATCCGAGGCCGTTGAAGCCCCCGGTTCGCGTGGCGATCTGCTCGTTCACGCCGATCACCCGCCCCTCGGCGTCGATCAGCGGACCGCCGGAATTGCCCTGGTTGATGGCTGCGTCAGTCTGGATACCGTTGGCAATGAGGGCGCCATTGGGGGCCTGCAGCGCGCGTCCGATGCCGGAGACCACGCCTGTGGTGAGGGTGAAGCTGTACCCAAGAGGGTTGCCGATGGCGACCACAGGCTCGCCCACCTCAACCTTGGATGAGTCGCCAAGCGGGAGGGGCTTGATGTCCAGCTTCTCCGGATCGACACGCAGAATCGCCGTGTCGCTGCTCGTGTCAACACCCACGATGCGGGCCTTCACCGGCGCCAGTTCGACACCGTCGCGGCGAACCGTCACCTCGATGTCGCCGCGGACACCGTCTTCCTCTACGACATGCGCGTTGGTGACGATGTGGCCCTGCTCCGAGACCATGAAACCGGAGCCCAGGCTCTGGCTCGCGCCCTGCGCTTCTGATCCGAAGGTCGAGCGCACAAGCACCACGCTGTCGGCACTCTCCTCGAAGAGGCGCTGAGGCGAGAAGCCCTCGACGCGGGTGTCGAGGAGCGGGGCGGAGAAGACCGATGCGCCCAGGGATCCGATCGTCCCGGCCCACGCGAGGATGACGAGGATCGCCAGCACCGCGGCGCCCGCGGCGACCCACACAGTGCGGCTCATGCGCTCGTCCTCCCGATAGCTGGATGCCGGGACTCTCCACATGCGGCATCTTTGCCACACAGCCCCTGGTCTGAATCCAACAGGGGTCGGGAGCGGGACCGAGTGAGGGAGTCCGGGGACGAGCTCATCGCAGCTGCAGTTCGTCCCTTCTGCGGAAAGTCGCCCCGACCGCGTCGATGATCAGGCGTACTGCGTGCAGCGCAGTGAGCTGGCTCGGTCCATCGTACATCGGCGCGACTTCGACGACGTCCATCCCGATCACATTGCAGCGCGCACAGACTGCCAAGAGAATCGCTTTTGCCTCGTAGTATGAGAAGCCGCCGGGCTCCGGCGTCCCGGTGCCCGGCGCGATCGCGGGATCGAGAGCATCGAGGTCAAAGGTGATGTAGGTGTCCGCGCCTGGCTCCATGTGCGCGACCAGCTCCTCAACCCGTGTGTTCTTGGCCTGCTCGCACCAGAAGATGTGAGATCCGCGCTGACGCGCCAGTCCTATGTTGTCGTAGGCGGTGTGCAGCCCGCGGATCCCGTACTGGCTGACGCCGTCGACCAAGCGCTCTTCGTGCGCTCGGATGATGGAGCTCTCGTGCGTGAACCTCTCGCCGGCCTCTTCGTCCCAGTAGTCCAAGTGCGCATCGAACTGCACGAGCTGGAACGGACGCCCGCCACGCGCCCGGCTGACCGCCTTCATGGCCGGGTACGCGATGGAGTGATCGCCTCCGAGCGTCAGCGGAAAGAGGCCCGCCTCGACGATCGGCTGCAGGCGGTCGATGACGGCCGCGTGATAGCGCTCCATGGTCGGCGACGGACCCAGCAGCACGTCGCCGCAGTCGACCCAGCGAACGTCGCCTAGGACGTGGACGCCTGCCTCACCGTCCCAGAACGGATCCGGGGCGTACTGGAAGGCCCAGTTCGTGGACGCGTCACGCAGCGCGCGCGGTCCCATGCGGGCGCCCGACCGGCCGGACGTGCCGCCGTCGTAGGGGACGCCCAGGACTGCGACGTCTCCGTCCTGCTTGTCCGGGTGCGGCACGTAGGGAGCCTTGTTGTACGTCGCAATCCCGGCATACGGCATCTCGTCGCTGCGATCCTCGTGGTACACGCCAACCTCCCTGGCGCCGCGACTCGCGTTTCGCGGCACTCATTCTGTTTTCGGCTTTTCGCGCTTCGCCTTTATCGGCCATTCTACGGTCGCGCCGTGTCCCCCGCGAACGTGCGCCGCGCGAACAGTGCGATAGGATGCCTGGCGTCCAAGGAGGAGGCTGCCATGAAACACGAACGGAAGCCGTCGACGGCTCTTCTGCCCACGCCAGTCGTGTTGCTGAGCGTCGCCGGCGAGCACGAGACGCCGAACATCATCACGCTGGCGTGGGTGGGTACGGTGTGTTCGTCACCGCCCATGCTCGGCGTCGCGGTCCGGCCTTCGCGCTATTCGTACCGGCTCCTGAACATGGCGCGCGAGTTCGTCGTCAACATTCCGCGCGCAGGCCAGATCGCCAAGGTCGACCGCGCCGGCGTGTGTTCGGGCATCGAGCACGACAAGTTTCGGGAGCTGGGCTTCACCGCGCGGCAGGCCACGCATGTGTCGGCGCCGCTCATCGACGAGTGCCCCATCAACATCGAGTGTGTCGTGCGTCATCAGCTCAATCTGGGAGCGCATGACCTGTACGTCGCCGAGATCCTGGGTACACACTACGACGAGGACATCCTGGACGAACGCGGCCGCCTGGACACGGCGAAGCTCGACGCCATGGCGTACGTCGATGGCGAGTATTGGTCGCTGGGCGAGCGTCTCGGGAGCTACGGTCAGGCGGCCAAGACGCTCACGGAGGACTGATGCCCGAGCGGGCAACCCACCTGCGATACACTACGCAGCCATGCGCTATTACATAACGACGCCGATCTACTATGTGAACAGCGAGCCTCATCTCGGGCACGCATACACGACCATTGCGGCCGATGTGCTGGCGCGCTATCACCGCCAGAGGGCCGACGATGTCTTCTTTCTGACAGGGACAGACGAGCACGGCACGAAGATCGCGCAGGCGGCGGCCGAGCGAGGGCTCACGCCGCGGCAGCACGTTGACGAGATGGCGCCGAAGTTCCGCAGCCTGGCGGAGCAGGTCGGCGCCACCAACGATTTCTTCATCCGGACCACGGATGCGGAGCACGAGGCGTTCGTTCAACGGTTCGTCGAGAAGATGAAGGCGGCCGGCGACATCGAGAAGCGCACGTACGGCGGCCTGTACTGCACCGCCTGCGAGGGCTTCTGGTACGACCGCGACCTCAAGGACGGCCTCTGCCCGGACCACGGCATCCCGCCTGTCTGGGTCGAGGAGGAGAATTACTACTTCCTGCTGAGCAGATACCAGGCGCGGCTCTCGGAGTTCTTCCGCGCCAACCCTGACCTCGTGAAGCCGAAGTCGCGATACAACGAGGCCCTGTCGTTCATCGAGCAGGGGCTCGAGGACATCTCCATCAGCCGCTCCAGCATTACCTGGGGAGTTCCTGTGCCATGGGATGAGGAGCAGGTCATCTACGTCTGGGTGGACGCCTTGATCAACTACCTCTCCGCGCTGACCTACGCCCGCCCCGGGGAGGATCTCACAGAGGCGTTCTGGCCCGTCGTGCATCACTTTCTCGCCAAGGACATCCTCAAGTTCCATGCCGTCATCTGGCCGGCGCTGCTGATGAGCGCAGGCTACGACGTGCCGGCCGGCGAGTTCATCCACGGCTACCTCCTGATGGGTGGCGAGAAGATGAGCAAGACACGCGGCAACGTGCTCGATCCGTTCGCGGTCATGGAGCGCTACGGCATCGACCCGCTGCGCTACTATCTGCTGCGCGAGGTGACGTTCGGCCAGGACGGGGTGATCTCGATGGAGGGCTTCGAGAGCCGCTACAACAGCGAACTGGCCAACGAGTTGGGCAACCTCGTGAGCCGCAGTGTGAGCATGATCGGCAAGTACCGCGCCGGGACCATTCCGGATGCAGGCGGCGCTGGCCTCTTGGCGGATGTGGCGAGCGAGGGCGAGGCGATGGTGAAGGCCGCCGGCGCGCATTTTGATGCCGTCGAGGTTACGGCCGCGGTCGAGCGCGTGTGGGAGTATGTTCGCCGTCTCAATCGTCTGGTTGAGGAGGAGGCCCCCTGGAAGCTCGCCAAGGACGAGAGTCAGAGCGAACGGCTCGATGGGGTGCTGTACGGCCTCGCGGCGGGACTACGCCTCGTGGCCTTTGCGATCTACCCGGTCATTCCCGGGACGGCGCTCGAGATCCTTCGCCGTCTCGGTCAGCCACACGCTGACGACGACGTCCTGCTCGCCGGCGCGCGCTGGGACAAGCTCACGACCGCGGCGGTCGAAGCGGCTCCGCCGCTTTTCCCGCGGATCGAGGCACACGTCTGAAGCTCGTCGACTCGCACTGCCATCTCGAGATGATCGGGGACCCCGACGCCGCCGTCCGTGCAGCGCACGACGCAGGCGTCCACACGATCGTCACCATCGGCATCGATGTCCCGACGTCGCGCGGGGCCGTCGACCTCGCCGCGCGCTTTCCGGGCGTGTTCGCGACGGTGGCCCTGCATCCCCATGACGCGGCTTCATGGGACGAGAACGTCCTCACCGAGCTGGAGTCGCTGGCGCACTGTCCCAAGGTGGTGGCCATCGGCGAATGCGGTCTGGACTACTTTCGCGATCTGTCGCCCCGAGATGCCCAGCGACAGGCGTTCCGCGGGCAGATCGAGCTGGCGCGGCGCGTCGATCTGCCGCTCGTCGTCCACGTACGTGAGGCCGGCGACGAGGTGCTTGCCCTTCTTGCCGCCGAAGCCTCGGACTTGACGGTCATCATGCACTGCTTCTCGTTGGTGGAGCACGTCGATGAGTGCAACGAGCGCGGCTACTACGCGAGCTTCGCCGGCAACGTCACATACAGAAACGCTGGCGGTCTGCGGTCGGCGGCTGCGCGTGTGCGCGAGGAGCTCCTCATGATCGAGACCGACGCGCCGTTCCTCACGCCGGTGCCCCATCGGGGCACCGAGAACACGCCGGCCATGGTCGGCCTGACGGCCGAGACGATCGCGGAGGCGCGCGGATGCGCGACGGAGCACATTGCGTCCATCACGACGGCCAACGCGTCCCGCGTGTTCGGTCTTCGCGCGTGATGGCGCGCCCGCCACACTCGAGCCGGCCTGGCGGTGCCCGCGCCGGCAAGGCGGGTTGGGAAGAGGTTCGGGAGGACCATGGTCATCCGCGGCGGCCGCGGGCGCTCCACCGCTATGGCCAGAACCACCTGGTCGACACGAATATCCTTCGCGCCATCGTGCAGCAGGCGAATGTGCACGCCGGCGACATCGTGCTGGAGGTCGGCGCTGCCGACGGCCAGCTCACACGCCCGCTCTTGAGGACGGCTGAGCTGGTGCACGCCTTCGAGATCGATCGTCGCTTCCTGCCGCGCCTGGAACGACTCGCCCAGGAGCACCAGAATCTGCAGCTGCATGCGGGTGACGCTCTCAAACACGATCTCACGCTGCTCTGTCCGCCGCCGACCGCGCTCGTGGCCAATCTTGCCTACAACATCGCCATCCCGCTCATCATGACGACCATCGCCGAGCTTCCCAGCGTGACTCGATGGGGCGTGATGGTGCAGCGGGAGCTCGGTGAAAGACTGTTCGCCGCGCCATCGACGAAGGCGTATGCGGCCGTCTCGGTTCTCGTGCAGATCGCCTGCCGTCTCGAGAAGGCGAGGCCCGTGCCACCTTCGGCTTTTCGGCCTCAGCCGCGCGTTGAGTCGAGCTTCGTCACCTTCCGCCGATACGAGCCCGGTGAAGGGGACGGCCTGACGCGCGACGAGTACCAGGCGATGGATCGGCTCGTGCGCCGGGCGTTCGGCCAGCGGCGCAAGGTCATGGCCAATACGCTGGCGGGAGCAACCAGCCGGCACGCGGAGGCAGGAGCATCCCCAGCCGTGGTCACGCTGTCCCGGGAGGACGTGCGCGAAGGACTTGAGCGACTGGCGCTCCCGCCCGCGGCGCGTCCGGAAGAGCTGTCGCCGCGTCAGTGGGTGACCTTCGCACGGTACGTGGGATGGCTGGAGGAAGGGCGGCCGAGCGCCGGGACGAGGAGTGACGGACTATGACCGGCGGCAACGGTTCAGGGGCGAGCGTGACTGTCGTCGCGCCCGCGAAAGTCAATCTGGCGCTGCTCGTTGGTCCAGTGCGGCCCGACGGGTTTCACGAGATCGCGTCGCTCATGCTGCCGGTCACGCTGGCGGACAGGGTGAGCGTCCTGCATACGCCCGGAGAAGCCCTGCGCGTGGACTGCGACGTCGCGCCCGGCGACGACAATCTGGCCGGGCGGATGGTGCGCGAGCTGGAAAAGCGACTGAATCGATCGTTCGAGGCAAAGGTGACGATCGTCAAGAACGTGCCAGCCGGCGCCGGCTTGGGCGGCGGCAGCTCCGATGCCGCCGCCACACTGGTTGCGCTCGAGCGGCTCTTCGATCTCGACCTGGAGCCGCGGCAGCGATACGAAGTCGCCGCGGCCGTGGGGTCGGACGTGCCGTTCTTTCTTTGGCCCGGGCCGCAGTTCGCCACCGCCCGGGGCCAGGTTCTGAAGCCTGTGGATCTGCCGGAGCTGCATCTCGTGATCGCCGACCCAGGCATTTCACTTTCGACGCGTGATGTGTACGGCTGGCGCGACGAGGGCGGGCCGTCAGTCCTCGCGGACTTCGTCCCTCGGGCGCGCAGTCTGTCCCAACATGTGCAGTCAGCACGGACAGCCGCTGATGTGGCACGGCTGATTCACAACGACCTGGAGAGCTGCGTTGTCGCGAGGCGGCCAGAGGTTGGCGCGCTCCGCGACCAGTTGCTGTCCCAAGGCGCGCTGGGCGCGGCCATGACGGGGAGCGGTGCGGCAGTCTTCGGGCTTTTCGCGGACGCGGAGACGGCGGCGAGAGCACGGGCGGCGCTTGCCTGCCGCACTTGGCACGTGACGGATCTGCAGCCGGCGGTCGTGCGCGACGACGGGTCAGCCTCATCCCGGCCCCGTCAGGGCCAGTGATACAATACTCTGCCGCCCGGTCGCGGCCGGCGATGCTCGAAGGCAGCGTCGTGCGTCCGGCGTTGGGGCGTCGCCAAGTGGTAAGGCACCGGGTTTTGGTCCCGGCATTCGGAGGTTCGAATCCTCCCGCCCCAGCCACATCACCGATCACTTCGTCAAGGTGAGTCATATGAGCAAGCATCCGATCAGCCGTTTACCCCTGGCGGTCGTCATTCTCGCCGCCGGTCTCGGCACGCGCATGAAGTCCGATGTCCCGAAGGTGCTGCACGACGTCTGCGGGCGTCCCATGCTGTTGTACGTCCTCGACGCCGCGCTGGCCCTGTCGCCCGATCGGCTCGTGGTTGTGACCGGACCCGATCAGGAGGAGATCGTTGAGATCCTGCCCGGGGGCTGTGAGCGTGCCGTGCAGCAGGAGCGGCGCGGGACCGGTGACGCGGTCCGTGCCGGGCTGGAGGCGCTGGAGGGGTTCGAAGGCAACGTCATGGTGCTGTACGGAGACGTGCCTCTGGTCCACGCGGCATTCGTCGGAGACCTGCTGCAGCGGCATCTGGACAGCGACGCTGCCGCAACGCTCACCACCGCTCGCCTCGAGGATCCTGCCCACTATGGTCGGATCGTGCGCGACCAGGACGGGGGGATGGTGTGCATCGTCGAGTTCAAGGACGCGGGCGACGAGCAGCGGCAGATCGACGAGATCAACGTCGGCCTCTACGTCTTCGCGAGCGCTGCCCTGCGACCGGCTCTTGAACGTCTGCGAACCGACAACGCGCAGGGAGAACTCTATCTGACCGATGTCGTGCACCAATTCCTTGACGAGGGCCTCGGCATCGCGACCTGCGAGAGCGACGACGAGGAAATGTGCATGGGCATCAACTCGCGCGTCGAGCTCGCGCTCGTCAACGCTGCTATGCGCTACCGCCTGCTGGAGCGGCTGATGGTGCAGGGCGTCAGTGTCGAAGACCCGGGCAGCGTGTACGTCGACTGGGGCGTCGAGGTGGGTCGCGATACGCTGCTCCGCGCCAACACCCATCTTCTCGGGCGGACGACGGTCGGCAGCGGGAGCGAGATTGGCCCGGGATCGTTCCTTCAGGACGCCTTCGTCGGCGATCATGCCCAGGTGGTCCACTCACATCTACATCAGTGTGTGGTCGGCTCGCGCTGTTCCGTGGGGCCCTTCGCCTACATCCGGCCGAACACGGTCTTGTCCGAAGGGGCCAAGGCAGGCACCTTCGTGGAGATCAAGAACAGCCGTATCGGCGAGGGCAGCAAGGTGCCGCATCTGAGCTACGTGGGCGACGCGACGGTCGGCCGGAACAGCAACATCGGCGCCGGCAACATCACCGCGAACTACGACGGCTTCGACAAGCATCCGACGCACATCGGCGACAACGTGCGGACAGGGAGCGACACGACGATGGTCGCGCCAGTCACCCTCGGCGATGGCGCCTTCACGGGGGCCGGCTCCGTCATCACGCAGGACGTACCGGCGGGGGGGCTCGGTGTGGCCCGGAGCCGGCAGCAGATCATCGAGGGCTACGCCCAGCGTCGCGCAGCGCGGCATGCACGGGAAGAGACCGAGAAGCGGGACTGATCCCGGCACCACGTCGCCATGTGTCTGATACAATTACAGGTTGGCATGCCGCCTCACACGAAAGGGAAACGTTGAGCGACCTCTCCTACCGCATGACCACGTCGCAGAAGCGCCTCATGGTCTTTGCGGGACGAGGCAACCCCGCGCTCGCCAAGAAGATCGTCGAGAAGCTCAGCATTTCCCTCGGCAGCGTGCTGCTGAAGACGTTTGCCAACGGCGAGATCTACTGCCGTTACAACGAGAGCATTCGTGGGGCCGACGTGTTCATCATCCAGTCGCCGTCTGTGGATCTTAACGACGACGTGATGGAGTTGCTCCTCATGATCCAAGCGGCCAAGCTCGCCTCGGCAAGCCGCGTGACGGCGATCGTGCCGTACTACCCGTACTCCCGACAGGACAAGAAGAGCGCTGCTCGCGAGCCCATCTCCGCTCGCCTCATGGCCACCCTGCTGGAGGCCGCGGGCGTCGACCGCGTGCTGGCGATGGACCTGCACCAAGGGCAGCTGCAGGGCTTCTTCCAGATTCCGGTCGATCACATGACGGCCTCGCCGATGCTGGCCGACTACTTCCGCTTCAAGGACTTCGGCGGCGCGCCGCTCGTCGCCGTATCCGCCGACGCCGGCGGCGTCAAGTTGGCCAAGCGGTTTGCAGCGCATATCGGCGGAGATCTCGCCGTGCTCACTAAGATGCGACCGGAGCATAATCGCGCCGAGACAATGCACTTCATCGGCGACGTCAGCGGCAAGATCGCGATTCTGGTGGACGACATGATCGATACGGCGGGCTCCATCACAAGCGCCGTCGAGACGCTCGTGAACAACGGAGCGCTCGAGGTGTATGCGTGCGCTACGCACGCTGTGTTCAGCGACCCAGCTCGCGAGCGGTTGCGCAACTCACCGGTCAAGGAGGTCGTCGTCACCGACACGCTGCGCGTCGATCTCGGTCCCGACGACCTCAAGATCAAGATCCTCACGGTGGCCGATATCCTGGCCAATACCATAAAGAATGTCTTCGACGACGAGTCGGTGAGCGAGCTGTTCGCCGGCGAGAACCAGCTCTTCTAGCAGGAGAAACCATGGAGAACATCAACATCGTCGTACAGCCGCGTGACGCAGCGGGCAGTCGTGCCGCGAGGCGTCTGCGCAGAGAGGGCCTTATCCCCGGCGTTCTCTACGGGCATGGCCAGCCCGCCACGCTGATTGCCGTGGAGCCTCACATCATGCGTGAAGCCACCTCGACGGGCGCCGGGACGCTTGCCGTCCTGAACGTTACCATCGAGGGCGTGAGGGGCAATCGCCAGGCGATTGTCAAGAAGGTCGAGCTCCACCCCACCAAAGGCTCTGCCACGCACATTGATCTTCAGGAGATCCGCCTCGACGAAACCATCGAGAGCGTGGTCTCGGTTCAGTTCAAGGGCGAGTCGGTCGGCGTCAAGGCCGGCGGTGTCCTGGATGAATCGCTGCGTGAAGTCACGGTCAAGGGACGCGTCACCGACATCCCGGACCGTCTCGTGCTCGACATTTCCGGCCTCGAGATCAATGACACCGCGAAGGTGGGCGACCTCCAGGTACCGGATACAGTCGTCGTTCTCGACGACCTTGACCAGGTGCTCTGCTCAGTGCTGCCGCCGCGCAAGGCAGAAGAGGAAGGCCCGGCCGGTCCTGAGGCCGTCGAGCCGGAGGTCGTGGGCAAGCAGGAGGCCGGCGACTGACACCCTGCCCCTGGCGGTAGGAATGATGGCCTCCGGTCCGCAGATCAACACCATCGAGTACCTCATCGTCGGCCTGGGGAATCCCGGGCCGACGTATGAGGGGACCCGGCACAACATCGGGTACCGGGTCGTTGAAGAACTCGCCCGTCGGCACGGCTTCCCGCGGGCGAAGCGCAGCTTCGACGGGCGGTGCGCCGCCGGAACGATCCGCAGCCGGAGCGTCCTGCTCCTGCAGCCGACCACGTACATGAATGAGAGTGGCCGCAGCGTCGCAGCAGCCCTGCGCAGTAGCAGACTGCCGCTCGACAAGGTGCTGGTCGTGCACGATCATATCGACCTGCCGTTCGGCCGTTTGCGTCTGATCGGGGACGGCGGCAGCGGTGGCCACAACGGGCTCAAAAGCGTCACAAACCTCATCGGGTCTGGGTACACGCGTCTGCGCGTCGGCGTGGACAGGCCGGCGAGCTATGACCCGGACATCGTGGCCGCCTACGTCCTCGCCCGGTTCGGCGAGCCGGCCGCCGCGGTCGATGCACTTGTGGTCGCCGCGGCCGATGCGGCCGAGCTATGGCTCGACACAGGGCTGGAGAGCGCGTCCGCTCGTGTGAACCGGCCAGACCGATGACGCGGGGCGCTGGCGCAGAGACGGCGCGGCCCGCGCCCCTCGTCTGCCGCTGAGCCTGGTTTCGGCGAGAGCGGCGACGATCTCGTCCTGGGCCTTGTTGCCCTTGGCCCAGTCGACTCGGTCACCATTGATCAGGATGGAGAACGAGACCAGGTGACCGTTCGCACTCCTGACGTACCCGGAGAGGCTCGTCGCGACGTTCAGCGTGCCTGTCTTGGCCCGCGCGTTCCCCTCCGCGGCCGTGTCCGTCATGCGCTCCTCCAGAGTCCCGTCCTCGCCTGCTACGGCCAGTGAGTCGTAGAACGCGTCGAAGTCGCCCCGTTGTGACATGGCTCCGAGCAGTCGCACCATAGCGTGCGGCGTGAGCTTGTTGCCGTAGCTGAGACCGGAGCCGTCCAGGAGGAGATAATCGGTCTGCGGGATGCCCATCGAGGCCAGCGCCGCCTCGGACACGATGAGTCCCGCGCTGGTCGTGCCGAGGTCATGCGTGTCTTTGCCCAGGCCTTTGAGCAGGACCTCGGCGAAGAAGTTGTCGCTCTCCTTGTTCATGTGCCTGAGGAGCACGCGAAGGGGAGCTGAGGATTGCTCCCGGATCAGCTTGACGCCGGCCGGGACGCGTCCGCTGCGTGCCTCTCCGGCCACTTTGACGCCGGCTTCGCGCAGGGCCTGAGTGAGAAGCCCGGCCGCGTGAACGGCCGGATCGTCGACACGCTTGTCGTCATGCAGACCTTGATTGGCGCACAGCGCCGACAGTGGGCCGCAGCCATACACCTCGATCCCCGGCTTCCAGGTCGACACCGTGCGCTCATCGTCGAACCAGCTCTCATCGCCGACGATTCCGCCAGCGATTCCTCGTACGCCCAGAGCGCGTATACCACGCGCGAAGGAGTCGACCGACGCCGATGTGAAGCCGAGCTCCTTCCTCTGGAAGCTCCTGGTGGCGAGGCTCGGATCGCCCGCGCCGGTGAGGTAGAGGTCTCCGGTGACGATGCCGCCGGCGATGCGGGCCTTCCCCATCACGACTCTGGTCGTCATGCGGTGGTCGACGCCCCACGTCTGCAGAGCCGCGGCTGTCGTCACCAGTTTGACGTTCGAGGCGGGCGCAAACCGGGCATTCGCGTTCAATGAGTAGACGCGGCGCCCAGTGTCGAGATCCCAGACGTAGATGCCCGCCTCGGATGGACTGATCTTCTGGTCCGACAGGATCGCCGTGACAGCGGAGGCCATGTCGGCTGTCGCGGGTGTGGCGGTCGCGCCTGTCACGGCCGACAGCGCCAGGACGAAGAGCAGCAGACGGGCGACGATGCGGGTGTAGTATCGGGCAAGGGGATGTTCCGGGGCGGCTTGCATGCGGTAATCCTACGTCGTGGAAGACGCCGGAGCGCCCTTTGAGTAGTCTGGCGGGAAGATGCCATGAAGGGGTGGGGTACGAATGAGCAGTACCGATGTGATGAAGACGGGAATGGCCACGATTCTCGCTGTGCTGTTCGTCGCCTTGTCCTCGGCGCCGCCGGCAATCGCCGCTCCGTGGGAAGGACGTACGTATCCCTCGACCTACGACTTGCGCAACAGCGGCAGGGTCACCGGCGTGCGGGATCAGTCCGGCTACGCCACGTGCTGGGTGATGGCCGCCATGGGCTCTCTCGAGTCCTGTCTGCTTCCCCAGATGCGACGCAACTACTCGGAGAACCATCTCGCCAACTTCCAGTCGTCCGCGCTGTCTTATCAGGGACGGGCCTCCAACCGCATATCCATGGCCTACTTCGCCCGCTGGGAGGGGCCGGTGATGGAAAGTGACGACCCCTACCCCCGCCCGGGGAAGTCTCCTGAGGGCCTGCGCGCGGTGCGTCACGTGCAGAACATGCTTACGCTGCCGCGGACCGGACCGAAGGACAACGCGGCTATCAAATGGGCGGTGATGACGCACGGCGCCGTGGCTGCGGGCGTGGCGTATCACAGGGAGTTCATGCAGGGAGACAAGAAGGCGTACTACCATCCCGACACCGGCGACACCGAAGCGACACACTACATCTCGATCGCCGGCTGGAACGATCGGTATCCCGCAGGCAACTTCAGCCGGAGGGCGCCCGGCAACGGCGCTTTCCTCGTCAAGAACAGCTGGGGAGCACATTGGGGACTCGACGGGTACTTCTGGATCTCGTACTACGATCCGGGTTTCGCCGCGGACGCGGTCGTGATGAGCGGCACGCAGGGGGTGTCCAATTACCAGGCCGTGTACCAGTACGATCCTTTGGCTTGGACGAAGACCATCGGCCTGGGCGGCGAGACGGCCTGGTTCGCCAACCGGTTCACCTGCGCCGGCACGGGGAGCGTGAAGGCGGCCTCGTTCTACGTGCCCGTCCCCGACGCCACCTATGAAGTCCGGGTGGCCGCCAGCCTCGGCGAGATCGCCAATGCCCCGGTGGCGGGGCAAGGGTCTCTGTCCGTGGGCGGGTACCGCACGGTACGCCTGACGAATCCAGTCCCCGTCGAAGCCGGCAAGCGTTTTGTGGTCGCGGTGCGACTGACGACGCCGGGCTCGACAAGTCAGATCGCGCTCGAACACCCGTCGAAGCTCTCGTCTCCGACGGCCCGGCCCGGACAATCCTTCATCAGCAACGACGCCTCCGCGTGGACCGACTTGACGACGAGGTCGGGCATGTCCCGATCCAACGTGTGCCTCAAGGCGTTCGTCGTGTCCGCGGGGGCGGCCGACACGAGACCGCCGAGGGCGAGACTACAGGGCGACACCGTCACAAGGGGCGGGACGGCAAATATCGCGTACACTCTGACGGATCCGGCGTTTTCAAGCGGCAGTGCCGTGATCAGGCTCACGCTGAAGAACCAGGCCGGCCGGGTGCTCAGGAGCCGGCATGTGCCCGCTCTGTGTGTGGACGAGAAGCGGGCGTGGCGATTCTCGACGCTCCTGCTGCCCCGGGGCACATACCGGGTCGAAGCGAGAGCCTTCGACGTGGCGGGCAACCGCCAGCCCGGATCCAGCGCCGTCTCCCTTCGGGTTCTCTAGCGTCTCGACAGATCCGGGGAGCATCCGGGCTGACAGACTCCGCTACAATAAGGGTGTGAGCCCCGCCGCCGCAGGCGCGCGGGGCTTTCGGCGTGCCCTTGGGGTGCGATGCACTCGTCTGACAGTTGAGGCAAACCATTGTTCAAGCACTATCTCCTGCGTGATCCGCAGTTCGAAGCCGCCCTCCCTCGACTTGGCCGAGGGATGCCCGTCTACGCTCCGAGCTTCTACGCGCCCTACGTGCTGTCGGTCGCGCTGGACGCCGTCGAGGCCAAGGGGTGGCTCGTCGTCGCGCCGGACGGGGAGGCCGCCACGAGACTGGCCGGCGATCTCGCCTTCTATCTCCGGCGGAACGTACCGGTGCTGCCGGCCCGCGGCGTGTTCTACTGGGCCGATATCGCCCCGGCGCCACACGTGGTCGGCGAGCGCCAGGAGGCGCTCTCGGCCTTGGCCGCCGGGGATATCGTCGTGGCTGAAGCGGCGGTCCTGCTGGAGCGGTTCCTGCCGCTCGAGCTGCAACCCTCGCCGCTGCCTCTGGCGGTCGGGGATGAGTACTCTCTTGAATCTGTCGTGCACCGCCTGTCCGTCCTGGGGTACGAGCGCGCCGAACAGGTGCGCGCGCGCGGCGAGTTCGCCGTGCGTGGCGGTTTGGTGGACGTGTATCCGGCGCTCGGCGACCCGCTGCGAATCGACTTCTGGGGAGACGAGATCGAATCACTGCGCTCGTTCTCCGTCTACTCGCAGCGGAGCACGGCGGCGCAGTCGAGCGCCGTCGTCTACGCCGCTTTCGAGGCGAATACAGCTCTTCCAGAATACGAGGCCGGCCTGCGGCGAGTGATCGCAGCTTGGGAGAGCGAGGGTCGCGACGAAGCGCCGGAGGAGTTGTACCGCCGCGCGGGCGTCCGGGCTCTCGGCGTCCTCTCAGGTCGGTTCACCACCGTCATGAATCTGGTGGAGCAGGCCGCTCTGCGTGTCGCGATCTTCAACCCGGAAGAGACATACCGTGTTTTGGCCGACGTCGCCGAGGAGGCCCCGGGGATTGCGCGAGGAGGCGACCAGCAGGGACGTTGGTGTGTTCCGCTCGCCGACACGCGTGCCTGGCTGAAGGACGCCCTGCGGATAGACGTGGTACAGCGGGACCAGCCGCTCCAACTCAGTGCTTCGCGTCCGCAGTTCGCGGCCCGAGACCTCGCCGGGGCCGAACGCGACCTGCTGCGGATGGTACGCGACGGCTACCGTGTCTTCGTCGTCTTCCGTCACGAGGGAGAGGCGGAGCGGGCAACGTATCGCTTGCGCACCCTACCAGCCGAGGTCGTGACGACGGACATGCTCGCGCGCGGCGGCGAGGCGGCTCCCGGTCTCTACTTCCTCGCGGCGCCGCTGCGTGACGGCTTCATCTCCGCAGACCTCAAGCTCGCGGTTGTGAGCGAGCGCGCGCTCCTGCGTGGCGCTGCGCCACGTGAGCGGCGCTTCGGCGGAGGCGTTCGCCTGACCACGTTCTTCGACGTGCGCGCGGGCGACTTCGTCGTCCATGAGGACCACGGCGTCGCGCGTTTCGCCGGCATCGAGACTCGCACAGTGGCCGGCATCACGCGCGACTACCTCCTGCTGCAGTTCAAGGGCGAGGACCGCGTCTTCGTGCCACATGATCAGATCGGCAAGGTCAGCAGATACATCGGGTCCTCCGGCGGCGCTCCGGCATTGGACAAGCTGGGCGCTGCGCACTGGCTGATGGTGAAGACGCGCGCCCGCAAGGCTGTGGTCGAGATGGCGGGGGAACTGCTGCAGCTCTACGCCACACGCCAGGCCACGCCGGGATTCGCGTTTCCGCCCGACGGCGATCTGATGAGTCGCCTCGAAGACTCCTTCCGCTTCGAGGAGACAGAGGACCAGGCGGAGGCCATCGACGAGGTGAAGAACGACATGGAGTCGCCTCACCCGATGGACCGCCTCATCTGCGGGGACGTGGGCTACGGCAAGACGGAAGTGGCGCTGCGTGCGGCTTTCAAGGCGGCAGAGGCCGGCAAGCAGACGCTCGTCCTCGTCCCGACGACGATCCTCGCCGAACAGCACCTCATGACCTTCAGCGAGCGCTTCGCCGACTTGCCGGTGAAGGTGCAGATGGTGTCGCGATTCCGCACGGCCGCCGAACAGCGCCGGGCCCTGGCCGAGTTCGGCGAGGGCAGGCTGGAGATCCTGATCGGCACTCATCGTCTGCTCAGTACCGACGTACAGCCTAAGGATCTGGGGCTGGTCATCGTCGACGAGGAGCAGCGGTTCGGCGTTCGGCAGAAGGAGCTGTTGCGGAGCCTCAAGCTCCAGGTCGACGTTCTCAGCCTGTCGGCAACGCCGATCCCCCGCACGCTGCAGATGTCGCTCACGGGCATCCGCGACATCTCGGTGATCGAGACGCCGCCGCGCGGCCGGCACGAGATCCGCACCTACATCGGCGAGTACCGCGACGACCTCGTGCGCGTCGCAATCGAGAAGGAGCTGGCCCGCGGCGGCCAGGCGTTCTACCTGCACAACCGCGTGGAGACCATAGATCAGGTGGCCGAACACGTCCGGCAGCTCGCGCCGAAGGCGAGAGTGCTGGTCGGCCACGGCCAGATGCACGAGCACGCCCTCGAGAAGGTCATGCTCGCCTTCCTGGCCGGCGAAGCCGATCTGCTCGTCACGACGGCCATCATCGAGAGCGGCATCGACATTCCGAGCGCCAATACGCTCATCATCGACCGCGCTGACATGCTGGGGCTGGCACAGCTCTACCAGATCCGGGGACGAATCGGCCGCAGCGAGGCGCACGCCTATGCGTATCTCCTGTATCCGAGCGAGGAGATGTTGACCAACGAGGCCGCCGCCCGCCTCACCACGCTCAGCGATCACACGGAGCTCGGAGCAGGGTTTCGTATCGCGATGGCCGATCTCGAGATCCGCGGAGCGGGGAACCTGCTGGGCGACGAGCAGTCCGGCCACGTGGCCGCCGTCGGGTTCGAGATGTACGCGCAGATGCTCGATGACGCCGTGCACGAGATGCAGGGCGAGGAGCCGCCATCGGCGGCCGTCGTTCGCGTCGACCTGCCGGTCACCGCTTACATTCCTCCCGAGTACATCGCTTACGAGGCGACCAAGATAGACGTGCACCGTCATATCGCACGCTCGGGAACCTTGCGGGAGCTGGGAGACATGCGTGCCGAGCTCGCGGACCGCTTCGGCCCGGCGCCTGAGCCGGTCGAGAACCTCCTGACCCTGCAGGCCATCAAGCTCAAGGCCACGGAGTTGCGCGTAGGCGCTCTCGGTTTCCGCGCCGGCCGGCTCCTCATCGAGGGACTGGACCTGGACGACGACGGCGCCGCAATGCTGCGAACCTCGCAGCCGCGTGCTGCGTACTTCAAACAGAAGCGAACCGTGAACGTGCATCGGGACGACAGCGAGGAGAATCTGCTCAAGTGGGTCGAGACTATGCTCGATGCTATAATGGATATCAGTGCGTCCCGCGACCAGTCCTCTACTCTGGGGAGAGATCATTGATGAAGAGAGTGTTTGTCGCTGCCATCGTGCTGCTCGCGTTCGCGTCGGTCGTTGTGTTGTCCGCGTGCGGCGAGAAGGAAGTCCCGGCGGGAGCGATCGCGATGGTCGGCGAGGAGAGCATCCTACAGGAGCAGTTTGACGCCATCATCACTCAGGCCAAAGCTGCCTACAAGGCGCAGAAGGCGGAGTTCCCGGCAACCGATTCGGCCGAATACGACACGCTCAAGGCGAATGTCGTGGACTACCTCGTGCAGGCTGAGCTCATCGAGCAGAAGGCGGCCGAGATGGACGTCAAGCTCGAGAGCAGCGAGATCGACGATCGGATCAAGTCGATCGTGGAGCAGGTCGGCGGGCAGAAGAAGTACGAGCAGCTGCTCAAGGAGCAGGGCGTGACCGAGGAGGACCTGCGGAGCCAGCTCCAAGTCCAGATGCTGCAGGACAAGGTTCGCACGAAGGTGGGCGAGAGCGCCAAGGTCACCGACGAAGAGATCAAGGCGTACTTCGAGAATCCGGACAACCAGGCCCAGTTTGCCGGCAGCGTCACGGCGCGCCATGTACTGGTGAAGACGAAGGCGCAAGCCGACAAGGTCCAGAAGCTCCTCGAGGCCGATTCGAGCGACACGAGCTGGAAGAAGGTCGCTGCCGAATACTCGACTGACCCCGGATCCAAGGACAGCGGGGGCAGCCTCGGTACCTTTCA
This sequence comes from uncultured Thermoleophilia bacterium, assembly GCA_964533575.1. Classification (GTDB taxonomy): domain Bacteria; phylum Actinomycetota; class Thermoleophilia; order UBA2241; family UBA2241; genus CAIXSE01. Next base: position 31,965 of record CAZHMG010000021.1, read on the forward strand.
GAAGGGCCGTATGGTCCAGGAGTTCGAAACAGCTGCCTTCGCCCTCAAGACCGGGGAGATTTCCAGTCCGGTCAAGAGTGAGTTCGGGTATCACGTGATCGAGACAACCGAGAAGACGCCGCCGAGCAAGTACGACGATGTCAAGGCGGGCATTGAGCAGCAGTTGAAGTACCAGCGGGAGGCCGAGGTGTGGCAGAAGTGGCTGGATGAGGCCATCGCGGCTGCCGAGATCATCTACGCGCCCGGCTTCAATCCCAAGGAGCTCACGGCGACGCCGAGTCCGGCGGCCACGCCTCCTGCCAGTCCTGCGGCTTCGGTGACGCCATCACCAGAGAGCAGCAACTGACGTCAGCAGTTCCGCCGGCATAGGCTCGTCGTGAGCCTGACACTCGTCTATATCGGTGCCGCCGCCGGTCTGGCGCCTGCAGCTTCGTTGCAGGCGCTTGCCGTCGGCGGCACCGTTCTGATCCCGTCTGGCCTGGAACCAGACCTGGATCGTCTTCTCCGTGAGGCTGTCGGCACAGGCGGCGGCGCGTGCGTCACGTTCGATGCACGAGAGGCCGGCAGCGCTGGCCTCTCGACTGGATCGGATGCGATCGTCGCCCTCGCCGGCCGGCACGCCGCATCGCTCGCGCGGGATTTGCGCGCCCGTCATGCAGTCCCGCAGACCACGGTGCCCGCCGGCAGCGCCTTCGACGACGCCCTGCTCGGCCAGGAGCTCGTCTCACTCAAACGTATCGTCGATGTCTTGCGGGTCGAGTGCCCGTGGGACCGCGAGCAGACGCCGCGCGACATCGTCGCGTACACGGTCGAGGAGGTCTACGAGCTCGCCGACGCCGTCGCCGGCGACCACCTCGATCACGTGCACGGCGAGCTCGGCGACCTGCTGCTGCAGGTCGTGCTGCTCGCCCTCATGATGAGCGAGCGCGGCGCCGGCGACCTGGCCAGCGTGAGCGCCGCCATCGAGGAGAAGCTCATCCGCCGGCACCCGCACATCTTCGCCGACGCCGTCGCCGACACGCCAGCCGAGGTCAAGTCGCGCTGGGAGCGCATCAAGGTCGAGCAGGAGGGCCGGCAGGGCATCTTCCACGACGTGCCGGCCTCGTTCCCTGCCCTGCTGCTGGCACGCAAGCTGCAGCAGCGCGCCGGCAGCGCCGGCTTCGACTGGGACTCGGCGCGCGAAGGCTTCCACAAGATCGCGGAGGAGCACGGCGAACTTGCCGAGCTGTTCGACGAGACGCCGGTCGGCGACCCGGACCGTCACGATCCAAGGGTCACGCACGAGGTCGGCGACCTGCTGTTCGCCGTCGTCAACGTGGCGAGGCTGCTGCACGTCGACCCCGAGCTGTCGCTGCGCGAGGCGGCACGCCGCTTCGAGCGCCGCGTGCTCGCGGCGGCGGAGCTCGCGGCGGCAGAAGGCCTGGACTGGGCTGCGCTAGACTTGCCCGGCCAGGAGGACTATTACCAGCGCGCGAAAGCGGGAGGCGTCACATGACCACCATCATCGACGTGCAGGCCAGGCAGATCCTGGACTCGCGCGGTAACCCCACCGTCGAGGTCGAGGTGGAACTCGAGTCCGGCGACGTCGGCCGCGCCGCGGTGCCCTCGGGGGCGTCGACCGGCGAGTACGAGGCCGTCGAGCTGCGCGACGACGAGGGTCCCTACCTGGGCAAGGGCGTGCGCACCGCCGTGGACAACGTCAACACCATCATCGCCGACGAGCTCGTGGGCTTCGACGCCACCGACCAGCGGCTGGTGGACTCCATGCTCATCGAGCTGGACGGCACGCCGAACAAGGCCAAGCTGGGCGCCAACGCCATCCTCGGCGTGTCGCTGGCCACTGCCTACGCCGCCGCGGCCGCCCTCGAGCTGCCGCTCTACCAGTACGTGGGCGGCTGCAACGCGCACGTCCTGCCGGTCCCCATGATGAACATCATGAACGGGGGCAAGCACGCCGACAACAACGTCGACCTGCAGGAGTTCATGATCATGCCGGTCGGCGCCGGCAGCTTCGAGGAGGCGCTGCGCATCTGCGCCGAGGTCTACCACGGCCTCCGCGCGGTGCTGCGCGCGCGCGGGCTCTCCACGGCGGTGGGCGACGAGGGAGGGTTCGCGCCGGACCTCGCGTCCAACGAGGAAGCGCTGCGCGTCATCATGGACGCCATCGACGCGGCGGGCTACGAGCCGGGCGACGACGTGCGTCTGGCGCTCGATCCGGCCGCCTCCAGCTTCTTCGACACCACGAAGGAGCGGTACGTGCTCGCCGGCGAGGGCCGCGAGCTCACGAGCGCGGAGATGGTCGACTTCTACGCCGAGCTCGCCGAGCAGTACGCCAGCATCAGCATCGAGGACGGGCTCGCCGAGGACGACTGGGACGGCTTCCGCCCCAGGCCCGCGGGCCCCCGTCGCCGCGCGCAGACCGCCGGCAGCGCACACGTCC
>CAZHMG010000022.1:0-30999 GCA_964533575.1 uncultured Thermoleophilia bacterium
GCATCATGGACGGCTCCGGGAAGCCGGACTACGCCACGGCCGTCGACATCGTCACGAAATCGGCCATTCGCAAGATGCTCCTGCCGGCCGCGATTCCCGTCCTCACGCCGATCATCATCGGCGTGGCGTTCGGCTCCAAGGGCTATCTGGTCCTCGGGGGCGTTCTCATGGGCACCATCATCACCGGCATCTTCCTGGCCATCAGCATGACCAGCGGCGGCGGCGCCTGGGACAACGCGAAGAAGCTCATCGAGGACGGCGCGCACGGGGGTAAGGGTTCTGATGCTCATGCGGCCGCCGTGACCGGCGATACCGTCGGCGATCCCTACAAGGACACCGCCGGCCCGGCCATCAACCCGATGATCAAGGTCATCAACATCGTCGCGCTGCTTGTCATCCCGTTCTTGGTGATGTAGCAGATACGACGCTGCTGTGGGCTCGGGGAGCCGCGGCGGGAGCCTTTGCAGGCCTCCCGCCGCGGCTCCTTGCCGTCGGGATCCAGAGGTCCTCTGCCGCTGAGAAATCGTAGTTGTGCGGGCAGTCGCGCGATGGTAGCGTCATGGCTTCTTCCCGGATGAAGACGGACGTTCGACGATGCGGACCACACAGCAGATACTGACACTCGTCACCGGGATTCTCGGGGTGATGCTTGTCGCCAAGAGCGTCTGGGACGGGAGTGTCTGGCCGATCTCCGTGCAGTTGGTCGCCGGAGTCTTGTTGATCGTCTACAGCGTCTTTCGCTGGCGTGCGATGAGGTAGTTGGCAGATGGCGCGGCGCAAACACAGAGAGGGCGAGGAGCTTCGAGGCACGCTGGGCGTTCCGGCGCTGTTCAGCACCGCCTACGGCAACGTCGGTTCCTCGATCTACTACGCCCTCGGCGTCGTTGCTGCTTCCGCGCTTGGCCTCACGCCACTCGTCTTTATTCTCACCGGCCTGCTGTTTGTGACCATCGCATGGAGCTACGCCGAGGCGACGGCGGCGCTGCCCGAGGCCGGCGGCTCAGCCAGCTTCGCCCGCCGCGCCTTCAACGAGATGGTGAGCTTCGGCGTCGGCTGGGGCCAGATGCTCGTGTACACGGCCACCATCGCGATCTCTGCCCTGTTCGTGCCGCAGTACCTCGCCGTGTTCTGGCCCATCCTCGGCGACTTCCCTTACAACGTCATCGGCGGCATCCTCACCGTCATCATCCTCGTCGCGATCAACATCTTCGGCATCAAGGAAGCCGCCGCCGTCAACGTCCTGCTGGCTCTGCTCGACTTGTCCACGCAGGTGCTGATCATGATCATCGCCGTGGTCCTTCTGCTCGAGCCGTCTATTCTGATCAGCCAGGTCCATCTGGGCGTAGCGCCCACCTGGACGCAGTTCCTCTACGGTCTCGCGATCGGGACCGTTGCCTATACCGGCATCGAGACGGTGTCCAACATGGCCGAGGAGGCCAAGAACCCCGGACGAGACGTGCCGCGCGCGATCAACTTCGTGATCGTCGCCGTGCTCGTCGTGTACATCGGTATTCCGCTTGCCGGGCTCTCGGCAATGCCGGTCCAATCCAACACGGTACCGATGGATCCGGCTCGACTGGGCTACACGCTGCCGGTGGAGGTCACGCCGGGGGAGCCCGAGGGCACGTACGTCCTCGCCGACGATCACGCAACGGTCGTCTACGTCCCTGTCGCGCCGGCCGAGGACGGCACGACAGTCATCCCCGCCCAGCAGCCGCCCGAGAACGCGATCGGCGAGGTCGACGGGCAGCCTGTCGCCGTGCTGTATGGCACGCAACTCGGCAGCAACTACAAGGGCGACCCGGTGCTTGGAGTGGTGCGCTTCCTGCCGGAATCTGTGAGCTGGCTCAAAGCCATCCTCGCGCCCTGGGTCGGCATCCTGGCCGCCACCATCCTGTTCATCGGCGCGAATGCGGGTATCATCGGCGTTTCGCGCCTCACCTACTCGTTCGGCCAGCACCACCAGATGCCTCCGCGTCTCGGCCGGCTGCACGCCCGTCGCAAGACGCCGTTCGTCTCGATCATCCTGTTCGGCGTCATCGCCTGTGCCCTCATGCTTCCCGGCCAGACGAATCTGCTGGCCGACGTCTACGTCTTCGGCTCGATGATCTCGTTCACGGCCGCTCACATCTCCGTGATCGTTCTGCGCATCAAGGAGCCCGATTTGCCACGGCCGTGGCGTGCGCCGCTCAACATACGCGTTCGTGGGCGGCTCCTGCCGCTGACGGCCATCATAGGGGGTCTCGGCACGTTCGCGGTATGGATCGTCATCGTCTGGTTCCAGAGCACGAGCCGCATCATCGGCTTCGCCTGGATCATCGTCGGGCTCGGCGTCTACATCGTCTACCGGCGTTCCAGGGGGTACTCACTCACCCAGCCCGTCGAGCGAGTCGTGATGCCGGAGTCCATGCAGGAAGACGTGGTGTACAACCAGATTCTCGTCCCGGTCGTCGGTACGCGGGTGAGCGACCTGATGATGGTCCTGGCCTGCCAGCTGGCCACCGAGAAGAAGTCGTCGATCGACGGCCTTTACGTGATCGAGGTGCCGCTGAATCTGCCGCTCAACGCCAGGCTGACACAGGAGCGTGCGAAAGCGGAGCGCATCTTGAACGCCGCGGCGCTCATCGCATCCCAGTTCAAGGTCAAATTCAGGCCTCACATCGTCACGGCAAGACAGGCCGGCCGCGCCGTATGCGATCAGGCGGAGGAGTTGCGTTCAGAGGTGATCATCATCGGAACGATGCGGAAACGCCGTATCGCCGACCGCGTGTTCGGCCGTACGAGCGATTACGTGCTCGAGCACGCCCCCTGTGAGGTACTCCTGAACCTCGTTCCGCGCCTTGGGTATGGCTCCGATGGGGACCCTGCGAAGAGGCCGACCTCGGCCGGCGTCTAGGGGTTGCGCACGCCGTGGAGCATTCTGGGTCAACGCCGCTGGAGCCGGCGTTGGCGCCTCTGTCACCATGCAGCGCGTACAGAGGCCGCGGGGCCTGACGGCGCGGAAGGGTGGTGACGGGTGGCGCGGCGTAAGCACAGAGAGGGCGAGGACCTGCAGAAGGTGCTCGGCGTCCCCGCCCTCTTCAGCACCGGCTACGGCAACGTGGGCTCGTCCATCTACTACGCGCTCGGTGTCGTGGCGGCTGCCGCCATGGGTGCGACGCCACTCGTCTTCATCCTGACCGGCCTCCTCTTCATGTGTACCGCATGGACGTACGCGGAGGCGACGGCGGCCGTGCCGGAGGCGGGCGGCGCGGCGAGCTTCGTACGCCGCGCCTTCAACGAGTTCGCCAGCTTCGGCATCGGTTGGGGCCAGATGCTCGTCTATACCGCGACGATCGCCATCTCGGCCCTCTTCGTGCCGCAGTATCTCTCCGTGTTCTGGCCGATCTTGAGAGACTGGCCCTACAACGCCATCGGCGGAATAGTCGTCGCCATCGTTCTCGTCGGCGTGAACGTTCTCGGCGCCAGGGAGGCGACGCGGGTCAACATCCTGCTGGCGCTCATGGACCTCGCCACACAGGCCCTCATCGTGACGCTGGCGCTGATCCTCCTGGCCCAGCCGGAGATCCTGATCGAACAGATCGACTTCGGCGTGGCGCCCACGTGGCACGACTTCCTCTACGGCTTGGCCATCGGCACCGTGGCATACACGGGCATCGAGACCATTTCGAACATGGCGGAGGAGGCCACGAACCCCGGACGGGATCTGCCGCGGGCGATCAACATGGTGATCGTTGTGGTCCTCATCATCTACATCAGCATGCCGATCGCAGGTCTGTCGGCCATGCCCGTCGGCAGCAACGTCGTGCCCATGGACCCGAATCGCCCCTTCCATACCCTTCCGGTCGAGGTTGTCCCAGGAGAGCCCGAAGGCACGTACGTGCTCGCCGACGATCCGTCCCAGACGGTCTACGTGCCGGTCGAGGAGGTCGCGGGCAAGTTCTTCATCCCCCCACAGGCTCCGGAAGAGGAAGCCGTTCGCCTTGTGAACGGCGCAGAGTACGCCACCATCCACGGTACGCAGCTGGCGAGCAACTTCAGCGATCGCCCCGTCCTCGGCGTCGTCCGCTTCCTTCCGGAGAGCCTTCAGTGGGCCAAAACGCTCCTCGTGCCTTGGGTCGGCATCCTGGCCGCGACCATCCTGGTTGCGGCCACCAACGCCGGCTTGCTCGGCGTCTCGCGGCTGACGTACTCGTTCGGGCAGCACCGGCAATTGCCGCCGGCCCTCGGACGTCTGCACGCCAAGCGGATGACGCCGTACGTCTCCGTCATCCTGTTCGGAGGCATCGCCTGTGCGCTCATCCTGCCCGGGCAGGTCGGCCTCCTCGTGGACCTGTACGTCTTCGGTTCAATGATCTCCTTCACCGCCGCCCACATCTCGCTCATCGTGCTGCGCATCAAGGAGCCGGATCTCGAGCGGCCCTGGCGTGCGCCCCTGAACATCCGCGTCAAGGGGTACTCGCTGCCTCTCACCGCGATCGTCGGCGGTCTGGGGACGTTCTCCGCCTGGCTGGTGATCGTCTGGTTCCAGAGCACGAGCCGCATCGTCGGCTTCGCCTGGCTCGCCGTGGGTCTCGTCGCTTACGTGATCTATCGCAGAGCCATGGGCTACTCCCTGACGCGCGAGGTACCGCGCGCCGTCATGCCCGTGACGATGCTGGCCGACGTCGGGTACCATCAGATCCTCGTGCCGGTCGTCGGCACCAGGGTCAGCGACATCATGATGGTGCTGGCCTGCCAGCTGGCGATCGAGAAGCAGTCCGCGATCCACGGGCTGTACGTGATCGAGGTGCCGCACAGTCTCCCGCTCGATGCGAAGCTCACGCGGGAACGGGCGCGCGCGCAGCACTCACTGGAAGCGGCCGCTCTCATCGCCTCGCAGTTCAAGGTGCCGTTCTCGCCCCACATCGTGGCCGCACGTCAGGCTGGCCGCGCCATCGTTGATGAGGCGGTGGCGAAGCGGTCCGACGTCATGGTCCTGGGGACCATGCGCAAGCGCCGGGTCGGCGACCAGACCTTTGGACGCACCATTGACTACGTGGTCGATAACGCGCCGTGCGAAGTGCTGCTGAACATCGTGCCGGCAGGGTACCCCACGGAGGGCTCCGGCTCCCCCGAAACGGCCGTCCCAGAGAAGGGTACAATCAAGCCTGCCGGTACGAGCGGCTCGTCTCCAACTGAAAGGTAGCACGATGCAGCACGTTGTCATCGCGGGATGCGGGAGAGTGGGTTCAGGACTCGCTCGCGACATCGCGCACGAAGGCTTCGAGGTCGCCGTCATCGACGAGAATCCCGACGCCTTCTACCTTCTCGGCGACGACTTCCCCGGGGAGATGATCACCGGTCCGGCACTGGAATGGGATGTGCTCCGCAAGGCGAGGGTCAAAGATGCCGCCGCGTTCGTGGCGTGTACGGACGGCGACAACACGAACCTGGTCATCGCCCAGATCGCCCGGAAGAAGTGGGGGGTGATGTGCGTGGTCGCCAGGGTCTTCGATCCGCTGCGCGCCGAGCTCTACGCTCAGCAGGGGATGCACATCGTCTGCCCGACGAGAGACCTGCGTGCCTCTCTCTTCGACGCTGTGCGCGCCTGCAAGATACCCGAGCCGCCACAGGAGGGCTGAGCTGTGTTCGTGCTGGTTGTCGGGGGCGGCAAGGTCGGGCTCAACACTGCCCGTCAGCTCATCCATTTGGGGCACGAGATCGTGCTGGTCGAGCAGCGGGCTGCCCGATATGCGGCGATCGCACAGATCCTCGGTGAGGAGTACCTGGTCTTCGGCGACGGAACCGAGATCTGGGTGCTGGAGCGTGCCGGCATCGGCCGCGCCGATATGGTCGTGGCCGTGACCGGCGATGACGAGGACAACATCATCATTTCTCAGATCGCCGAGCAGAAGTTCGGCGTGCCCAAGGTCGTGGCGAGGGTGAACAACCCCTTCAATCAGCCCACGTTCGACCTTCTGGGCATCCGCAACACCGTGAGCGCGACGACAGGGATACTGAATCTCATCATGCACGAACTGCCGACACACAAGTTCGTGCACCTGATGTCGCTACGAACCGAGAAGCTCGAGTTGGTGGAACTCCAGATCGAGAACGATTCGCCCTTCGCGAACACGCTTGTTCAGGATATCGATTTGCCCGACGGCGTCCTGCTCGTGGCGATTCTTCGCGACGGGAACGCGCTCGTCGCCAGAGGTCATTCCGAGATCCTCCCAGGCGACTACATTCTCTGCCTGCTGCCGCCGGCCGAGGAGCGCCAGCTCCTCGAGGTGTTTCTGCCCGACGAGGAGGTCCTGCGCGTCCAGGAGATGTCCGAGCTGGAGATCTCGGAGGACTGACGGACCGTTGGCGGCGGTTGACCGTCAGCGTCACCGCCCGATAGCATACGCACTCCGCAGGCCTCTCTGGCCGTTCGTGGCGAGGTAGCTCAGTTGGTAGAGCACGCGACTGAAAATCGCGGTGTCGGCAGTTCAACTCTGCCCCTCGCCACCACTTTCCCGCACGCGAAGTGGCTTGTTCTGGTGCTCATCGGCGGCGGCGAATGCCGTCGTAGGGGCAGGCGACGAGGGTCCACGCTCACAACGATGACCCGGCGACAACTCCCTACCGCTCCGCGTATGGAAGCTCGGCCGGCGTGGAACACTCCTGGAAAGCGCGGAAGCGAAGAGGACTTCGTTTCCAGTTCACTTGGAGGCGGGTTTCGTGCAGACTGCATATCGCGTGACCGTCATTCTGGCCCTGCTCGCCGTCGTGATCATCATGTCCGCCAGCAGCGCCTTGGGAAGCGCTGACCACTGGCAAGTCCTCGATGAAGGCGCGAGTATCGAGCAGGGCGGCAGCGACCGGGCTGGGACACGAAGTGTCTATGCGACCTATCTGGACGACCAGCGAGAGCGCGCTGAGACCCCTGGCATTGTCGGCCTACTAGTCAACTACTACGTGGCCATCCTCGTCGTCGTGGCCATCGCGGGTGTCTCAATAGCAGTATGGGTCACCGGCAGACGCTCGCGGGCCCCGGTGCGGGACGACTGGACCAGCAGGCTGGACTGACGCTAACCGCCAGCCCCTCGCCATCACTCTCCGCCGACTGCCGCGGCGTATGTCCCGTCAGTCGACGAAGACGTCGTCGCCGACGAGGTCGCGCACCCGCAGCATGTCGAAGACGCCGCGGACCGCCGGCGAGAGACGGCGGGCGAGAATCGGAGTGCCCTGGCCTTTCATGTCAAGACAAAGTCTGACGAAGACCCCTGTGCCGGATGAGTCGATGAACGCCACATGGTCGAAGTCGAGGACGATCATCTCGGCGCCTTGAGCCGCGTCGTTCACGGCCTGCCGCAGATCGTCGGCGCAAGCGAGATCCATCTCGCCCATCAGGTAGATCGTGGGCGCAGGGCCCGGGGCGACGGTCGTCATAAGCATGCTTCCCCCTCAGTGTTTGATGCGGTCGAGGACGAGTGTGGTTCCCCACGGCCCGCTGTGCAGGCCCACGGCGTCCAGATGGTCGAGCATGATCTTGAAGCCGTAGCCCATCGAGAATGGCCTGTCGACGGCGCAGCGGTCCACGTAATGGCGTTCCCTCCAGTTGCGAAAGCTCAGTCCTGTCCCCCGGTCGGCCACGACGAAGCGAAGACGGTCGTGGAGAAGGCGGAATACGATGTGCCCTTGACCGCCGCCATGCAGCAGGATGTTGGTTGCGGCTTCCGATAGTGCGAGTACAGCCTGGTCGCGAGGCTCATCGCCGATCCCGCACTGTCGCAAGCTGATGTCGGCAGTCTCACGAGCCACCGCGAGGGAGGCACCGCCAGTGATGGGCACCGTGAGGACCTCCTCGCCGGCCTCGAGTTCGGCCGCCAGTTCCGAGCAGTCGAGGATGGCCAGGGTCCCGCACGCTACGGCCGCCGCGAGATCGCTGAGCACATCCAGCAGAGAGCGGCGCGCGTCGCTGCCGCGGCGATGCCAGCCGTGGGTATGGATGCTCAGGATGTCGCAGTGGCTGCCCTTGGGCACGAAGCACAGCTCATGGGCATCAGCGTCGTCGTATTGGGCAACGGTATAGAACATGAATGTCCGCCTGCCGAGCGCCTCCGACGCGTGAGCCACGACCTCCTCCTGTGGCAGGCTGCCACCCTCGCTTCCAATGATGGCGCGCACGTCGGCGTCGCCGGGACGATAGCGAAAGACGCGTAGAGAAGCGGGCGAACAGGGGCCTGTGACGTCACGGTCGGACGCGGTCTCGAACGACGCGGGAAAGCGCCCGTCGGAGCACTCCTGCACTGTCATTCGGCACGTCCGAGGAGGAGGGTCGCGTCGTCGTTCGGCGGGCCTCCGTCGCGGAACGCTTCGATCTCGCGCCAGACAGTCGAGAGGATCTCATCGGGGGTCAGAGCATGGTGAGAAGCGAGGGCGCTCGCGAGCCGTTCGGGGCCGTAGAGCTCTCCCTGGCGGTTGCGCGCCTCGGTGAGACCGTCTGAATACAGCGCGAACACCTCGCCGCTCGACAGGAGGATCTGGTCCTCTGGGAATGCCAAGCCGGCGCGTACGCCCAGCGCCGCCCCGCGTGAGGGTATCTCGCGCACGCCGGCCCCGCCGGCGATCAGGAGCGGCGTGTGGCCGCCACCCGCAACCGTGATCGTCCTGAGTTGCGGGTCGTAAACGGCCAGGGCCAGGGTCAGGAAGCAGGGCAGGCGCTGTCCCTGCAGGTCACGCGTCAGGCCGTCGTTCACGTCGGCGAGGATCGAGCCAGCGTGCTTGCCGGAGCTTGCGGCATTGTGCAGGAGCGAGCGGGCCATCGCCATGACGAGGGCAGCCGCCAGCCCCTTGCCCATCACGTCGCCGCACACGATGCCGACGCGGCCATCAGGGAAGGGGATGTAGTCGTAGTAGTCGCCGCCGACTTCGGCGAGGAACTGGATGCGATGCTCGAGCTGAAGTCCCGGCGTCGCCGGTGGCGCGACCGGGAGAAGATCCATCTGGATACGGTGCGCCCGATCGATCTCAGCAGCCACCTTGCTCTGGGCGACGCGCAGCTGGTCGTGAAGCTGTGCCGAGGCGGCGAGCTCGGTATGGAGGGAATCGCGTTCGGCGTCGAACGTCACGCGCTCGCGTGCCCTGGCGACGTAGATCTCATATGAGAAGTAGATGAGGACGACCGGCGGAATGGCGAGGACGAGGCCGGCGACGGCGAGCATGCCGTACAGCCAGGCGGCGAAAAGGGCGAAGGTCGCGCCCGCCAGATAGCCGGGGAACGCCCACTGGTAGTTCTGCCGCCACACGGCGAGGGGCCTGTCGCCGGTGCTCAGAGCGACGATTGCCGCCAGCGTCCCGGTGTTGATGAAGAAGTCGACGGCAGTGGCGACGAAGGCCGGAACGATCTGGGTCGCCAGACCTGTTTCTCCGGGCGTGAGAGCGAAGAAGACGAGGCCGGCGACAAATGTGGAGACGAGAGCATTGCTTATGTTGAAGACGACCTTGAGGGTGTCGCGGGTGACGCCGGCGGAGGTGGCCCCGGAAACGACGGCGACGATCATCGCCGGCCAGAGACCGAGGGTGATGAGCGCTGTCATCGCCGGAACGAAGGACATCCCGACGACGCCCACCCCTGGCAGCCGGACCTCGCGGAGGTCGGCCAGGGTGGCCAGGAGAACGAAGGCGAGGAGCGCCCACGACAGTGAGACGCCGTCCTGGTAGGTTGCCCAGACGAAGCAGACGGCGGCGACGAGCGCGTAGGCCGAGACGGAGAGCGAGACGGCCGAGCGTTGCCGCTCGGCCGTCTCGCTCCCGACTCGAGCGCCGCTCGCGGCTATCACTGCCCTTGGAGCAGGACCGTCCACTTGAACCTCGCCCACTCGTACTCTGTCCACTTGAATCTCGTCCACTTGAACTTCGTCCACGTCACTTCGGTCCACTTGAACTTCGTCCACTTGAACTTCGTCCACTTGAACTTGGTCCAGCCATATTTGCTCCAGCTACGCTCCGCCCACCGCGTGTAGTCGGCGTTCTTGAACGAGCTCTTGCCCTTGCCGGCGAAGGCTGAGAGCGCATAGCCGGTGGCCCGGCTCTGGCTGCTGAGCGCCTCGTCGACGTCGAGGGCGCCGGCGCCTTGCTGCTGCTGCCGGGCGCCCCGGACGGGGTCCGCGGTGGACATGAGCCGGACTTTCACGTCGTCCGGCGTGAGCGCGGGATCCCGTTCGAACATGAGGGCCGCGGCTCCGGCGACCAGGGGCGCCGAGGCGCTCGTCCCCGAGAGCCGCACGTAGTTCGACACTGCGCCGGCGGGCATATCCGTGAGGTACTCGGCCACCGGAAGGGTGTTCTCCGGGAATGACGTGTCGATGTACGAGCCGGCGGCGCGAAGCGAGACCAGACGGTTTCCGGGAGCGACGAGATCCGGTTTGGCGAACCGGTCGAACAGTGTTGGGCCGAGCGAGCTGTATGCCGCGACCACATCGTCCGTCACGTCAGCCGTCTGCCTCGTGTCCGTGGCGCCGACGGTGATCACGAAGGGGTCGTTGCCGGGCGACAGGACGCCACCCGGACCGAATTCGCCCTCGTTGCCGGCGGCACACACGACGGCGATCCCCTCTCGCCACGCGGCCTCGACGGCTCTGGCGACTGGGTCGTGCTTGACGGAAGCGACGGGATTGCCGCCGATGGAGATGTTCAATACACGGATGTCGTAGTCGTCCCGGTGCTCGATGGCCCACGCGACGCCCGCGATGAGGGTCGAGGCGCGGCCTTGGCCTGTCTCGTCGAGCACCTTGATGGCGACGACGTTGGCGGCAGGGGCGACGCCGCGAAACTGCACGGAGGCGGAGCCGCCGTCCTGTCTCGCGACCGACGCGCTGCCGTCGCCGGCGATCAGGCCGGCGACGAAGGTGCCGTGACCGGCGTCGTCGTACGCGGCGGAACGCCCGTTGACGAAGTCCTTCCACCCTATGAGCCGGCTCGCGCTGAGGTCTGTGTTCACGCTGACGCCCGAATCCAGAATGGCGACCGTCACGCCGCGGCCGCTCGGTCCGCCTTCGTCCCATGGCTGCAGATCCGCAAGCCCGATCGTCAGGTTGGTCACGTCCATCGAGCTCACGTGGCCGAAGCCATAGACGGGGTTGTCGGCCACGATTTGGTCGACGAATGGCGTGCCGCTCATGGTGCGGATCTCTGACGGGGTGAGGAAAGCGGCCACGCTGCCGATGAGCGGGAGGTTGGTTACGCGGACGCCGCGAGGAAGGCGCGCGACGACATCGGCGGCCGCCCCCGGGGCTTCCATGATGACCGGGATGGCCTTCTGGCCGCCGGTCGCCTCAATCACAGTCAAGACGCTGGCGTCGATCTTCTCGGCGCCCCGTTGGCCGGCCATGGCAGCGGGCGCGATCGCGGCTACGCAGAACAACCCGAGCAGGACCGGCATGAATCGACTGATGGCGCGAACTGCTCTCATCTCGGGCCTCCACCCTGCGCGGGCTCAACGCGTCGGACGCACGTGCACGCACTCTCTATCGGCCGCTCACCGTTGAGTATTGAGGCGCGTGGCGGGTTCGGGCCGAGGAAGTGTTGCCCGGCAGGACGTGATCGGACTTCGACCGGTTTCGCGTACTGATTCGGGGATACGGCGATCGGGTACGTGCCCCTGGAGGGTCGATGTCGGCATGGCTCTGTCGCCTGGATTACGGGGCAGAGGCTGCTCATGGGGAAGCGAGGGTCAGCCGGCTGAGAACTCACGTGCTCAAGGGCGTGATGGGGAAGGAGGACGTATGAGTCTTGCGGACGGTCTCTACGGGTCTATCGAGCGGCGCGCCGTCGGCGAGATCATGAAGCTGGCGGCCAGCGGCGATAAGAAGAAGATCGTGAGAGCATTCCGGATAGCAGAGAGGGTCACTCCGGAAGTTCACAAAGGGACCGTACGCTCTATTCGCGAGAAGGTGGAACATGATCATCCCTCCTTGGGCATGGCGAAGCGCGTTGCCACCGAACTCAACCCCACCTGTCGTGAACGCTTCATCGAGTGCTTCGTCATGAACAGCATCCTGCGTGGCGTCGAGAAGCGCCGGGATCTCACGAGACGAACTGGTATCTTCGCCCCTACCGCCATCCTCATGAGCCCCACCATGCGCTGCAATCTGGCCTGCGAGGGCTGTTACGCAGCGGCGTACTCATCCGACAAGGACCTCGATCCCGATCTGATGCAGCGAATCGTCGACGAGGGCAACGATATGGGTGTGTACATGTTCATCATTCTGGGGGGTGAGCCGTTCATCTACGACGATTTGGTCGAGTTTGCGGGCGCGAACCGGGACGCGTACTTCCAGGTGTTCACGAACGGCACGCTCCTCAATGACGAGCTGATCGCCCGAATCGCCGAGATCGGCAACATCGCCCCGATGCTCAGCGTCGAGGGGTCCCGGGAGCAGACGGACAAGAGGCGGGGAGCAGGCCTTCACGAGGAGGTCATGGACGCCATGGACCGGCTCGGGCAGGCAGGCGTGCCCTTCGGCTACTCCGCGACCGCGGCGCGATACAACTGGCGCATGCTGATCAGCGATGAGTTCGTCGATCCGCTGATCGAGAAGGGCGCCTTGATGGCATGGCACTTCCTCTACATGCCCATCGGCCGTGATCCCAACGTGGACTTCATGCTGACGCCGGCCATGAGGGAGGAGTTTCGCGTGGGGATTCACAGGCTGCGCGACACCAAGCCGTTCTTCCCGGTCGACTTCTGGGGGGACGCGCCGTACGTGGGTGGATGCATCGCGGGACGCCACTACCTGCACATCACGAGCGAGGGATGGGTCGAGCCGTGCATCTTCACCCATTTCGCGACCGACAACATACGCGACACGAGCCTGATGGAGGCGTTCAACTCGCCGTTCTTCAGGGAGATCCGACGGCGGCAGCCGTTCAGCCACAATCTGCTGATGCCGTGCATGTGGATCGATAACCCGCGCCATTCTCGAGAGATCATGGCCGACACAGGCGCTCACCCCACCCACGAGGGCGCCGCGGTGATGCTCACGGAGTTGCAGGGCGAGCTGGACGAGTATGCGGCCGAGTCGGCCCGCGTGTTCGATCCCGTCTGGGCTTGTCTGCACACCTCGGACGCGGAGGGCGACGGTAACGCCGGAGAGGAGCCAGAGGAAGCCGAGGGCGACGAGTTCGAGAAGGGGCCGGTAGCCGCAGGCGAACCGGCCGGACTCGAGCCTCACGCACGCGCTCGTCCTGACAGCCACTGCCTCACGCTCCATCCATCCGGAGGCAGGGCTCAGCCGTTGCGTTGACGCTGCGGAAGGCCGAATGAGAGCGATGTGCCGAGGCTCTCTCTTCACGGCGTTCGGGCAGCTGTGATCGGTGGGAGGGCGGCCGCCGGCGCCTGCGACGCAACGCCGGCGGCTGCCCGTCTGCCGTCAGCCGGTCGCGCTCTCGCGCCTCCAGCGGCAATGTGGGATGGGGCAGCTGGCCATGCGCTCCGCATCGCAGAGCTCGCACCGCTGGGCCGCGAGGCTGAGGGGGAGGTCGAACGTGCCTGCGGGGGCGTCTCCGAGATTCATGACGGCGTGCAGGGCCCTGGACACAGCCTTCATGTCCGCGAACGAGTCGGCCTTCTCGGGAAGATCGATGAGGCCCATACGTACCGACCGCTTGCGAACGCGACCGTCAGGCACGCAAGCGAAGCGATCCAGCGCCTCGTCGTCCCAGAGCCCGTAGCGCCGCATCTCGCGCACGGCCCAGAACGCCCGCGACTTGAGAGCCCCGCCCGAAGCCGCGTGCAGCACGTCGACGGTGACGTCCGGATCGGGCGGCTGGGGCAGGAGGCTGCTCCAAGCGTCACGCGTTTCGGCCAGCCTGGTGAAGTCGATGATCTTGCCCTTGCTGTCGCTGCGCGACACGGGAGGATCGAGGGCATAGCGTCGCAGGTCGAACTCGCCGGCGAAGAGCGCGTCGACGACACCGGCGGTGTCGAGGCGCCGCCAGTCGGCGTCGACAACGGATTCGGGGGCCGGCTGCGCCGCCAGAGCGCCGTAGCACAGAAGCTTGTAGAAGAGTCTTGCCTGCTCGTCCGGCTCAGCGGCGGCGAACACTTCGCGTTCCTCGGCGCTGAGCACGTCGGCAGGCTGTCTGCCCGCGGCAGCCAAGGCTTGCACGAGGAACGCGACGTTCTCACGTCGCTCGCGGTTTGTGAGCGTGGTCGATTCGTTCACTGTTGCTCCCACTGATGCGGTTGGCGTTGCGCTGCCGGCCGGCGAGCATGCGGTTCATGCTAGAGATCTCCGCTGACCGGCGGAAGGCCAACAAACGCGCGCGCGGGTGACGTCGGCTGCGGCGTCTGTGTACAATTGCTGCAACTTGACCGGTCATTGACGCGCAAACAGGACTCAAGTAGTCTGGTTCGTGCATGGATCGGGCACAGCGGGTTCTCATGGAGGTACCAGCCATTCTCCACAGCAGCGAATCATGACGTCGCTCGGCCTCGACATCGGCTGCATCAGCCTCAACGCCGCTCTCGTGGGCAGGGTCGCCGACACTGATCTCTTCGCCGGTCTCCTGGCGCATCATCCCGAGTTGTTCGCCGTCCCCGAGGGGGGCCTCACGTTCCTTGAGGACCGTCCGGTTCTGGTGACACGGTACCGGCGCATCAAGGGCGGCCCGGGCGAGGCGACGAAAGCTCTCGTCGACGAACTGCTCGCCGTGCTTCCGTCCGGGAAGGTCGCGGGCGTCAGGGTGACCGGGTCGGGGGGCCGCCTCATCGGCCAAGCTCTCGACGCTGGTTTCGAGAACGAGTTCAAGGCCATCACGCGCGGCATCACCGCCCTGCACCCCGGAGCGCACACTGTCTTCGAGATGGGCGGGGAGACCTCTAAGTTCATCCGCCTTGAGGCTGTCGAGGAGGGTGCCTGCGCGGGCATTGTCGACTATCAGACGAACGGCGACTGCGCGGCAGGCACAGGGTCATTCATGGACCAGCAGGCGAGCCGCCTCCTGTACGACATCGAGGACGTCGGCGACATCGTCCTCGATGCAGGAAAGGCCGCAAGTATCGCCGGCCGCTGCAGCGTCTTCGCCAAGAGCGACATGATCCACGCGCAGCAGAAGGGCTACCATCCTCCCGAGGTTCTGCGCGGACTGTGCGACGCGGTGATCCGCAACTTCAAGGGCACGATCGCCAAGGGCAAGGTCATCGAAGCACCCGTCGCCTTCGTCGGCGGCGTCGCCGCCAACAAGGGCGCCGTGCAAGCCCTGCGCGAGGCCTTCGAGCTCGATGAGGACGACCTCTTCGTCCCTGAGTTCCACACGTCGATGGGCGCCATCGGCGCCGCATTGATTGAGGCCGAGTTCGACGATGTCCGGGATGCGGCCCTCAATGGACTGGCCGCCGACCGCCTGCCGGCTGCCGACTTCCCGGTCACCGAGCCGCTGTCGATGGAGCGCGTCGTGCTCCTCCGTGACATGGCCCAGCCATACGTGTTCGAGGGCGACGAGGTCGTCGACGCGTACATGGGCATCGATATCGGTTCGGTCTCCACCAACCTCGTCGTCGTTGACGGAGACGGAAGGGTCGTCAAGGAGATCTACACCAAGACCGACGCGCGACCAGTCGAAGTCGTGGGCAAGGCGCTCCTGGACATACGCGACGAGATCGGCGCGCGCATCAACCTGCTCGGGATGGGCACCACGGGTTCGGGACGCGAGTTGATCGGCGAGCTCACCGGAGCCGACGTCATCACCGACGAGATCACGGCGCACAAGACCGGAGCCGACTTCATCGGACGCAAGATCGGTCGCCAGGTCGACACGATCTTCGAGATCGGAGGCCAGGACTCCAAGTACATCAGCCTCCAGGACGGTATCGTCGTCGACTTCGCCATGAACGAGGCCTGCGCCGCGGGCACAGGCTCCTTCCTCGAGGAGCAGGCCGAGAAGCTGGGCATCAACATCATCGGCGAGTTCGCGCGCATGGCGCTGAACTCCCCCGCTCCCATCCGCCTCGGCGAGCGCTGCACGGTCTTCATGGAGCGCGACGTCATGGCATACCAGCAGCGCGGCGCCAGGCGCGAGGACCTCGTGGGCGGGCTGGCGTTCTCGATCGCCACCAACTACCTCAACCGTCTCGTGCGCGAGCGCACGGTCGGCGACGCGATCTTCTTCCAGGGCGGCACGGCGTACAACGACGCGGTCGCGGCCGCCTTCAGCCAGATCCTCGGCAAGGAGATCATCGTGCCGCCGCACAACGGCGTCATCGGCGCGCTCGGTATGGCCCTCCTGGCCCGCGAGCGGGTCGAGCGTACCGGCAAGCCGACGTCGTTCCGCGGCTGGGACCTCGGAGAGGTCGACTACACGGTGATCGACTTCGTCTGCAAGGCGTGCGCCAACGCGTGCGACGTGCGCCAGTTCACCATCGAAGGCCAGAAGACGTACTGGGGCGACAAGTGCTCGGAGCGGTACCGCCGGCCTGCCAAGATCGACAAGAAGCCGGTGATCGCCGATCTCGTCGCCTTCCGCGAGGAACGCCTGCTTGCTCCGTATGAGGCTGCCGTCGCCAAGACGGCGGAGGCCGCGCGGACCGTGGGCATCGCGCGCAGCATGTACACCTTCGACAGACTGCCGTTCTGGGCGACATTCTTCGCCGAACTCGGTCTGCGCCCCGTGCTCTCGCCGGAGAGCGACAGACACATCCGCGAGGCGGGCGTCGACCTCACAGTCGCCGAGCCATGCTTCCCGATCCGGGTCGTTCACGGTCACGTGCAGTGGCTCCTGGATCAGGGCGTGGACTTCGTTTTTCTGCCGAACCAGGTGAACGAAGAGACCGAGTTCATGCAATACAACTCGCACGCGTGCCCATGGGGACAAACCCTGCCGTTCGTCGTGCGAACCGCTCCGGGAATCGATGAGCATCATGACAAGATCCTCTCGCCGCGCGTCAGATTCCGCGACGGGCGAGAGGGGCTGCGGCGCGATCTGACCAGCGACATGGCCGCGCAGCTCGGCGTGAGCAAACGCCAGATCGACGCGGCACTGGGCAGCGCGTACGCGGCTCACCAGGAGTTCCGCGGCGCGTTGCTGACGGCCGGCCGTGAGGCGCTCGAAGTGCTCGAGGAGACCGGCGAGCTGGGCATCGTCCTCTTGGGCCGCTCGTACAATATGTTCGACAAGGGCATCAACATGGATATCCCGCGCAAGCTGCGGAAGTTCTACGGCGTGAATCTCATCCCCTTGGACTTCCTGCCCATCGCCGGTATCCAGCTGGACGACATCGTCCCGAACATGTTCTGGAACTACGGCCGCAAGATCCTCCAGGCCGCGCGCTTCGTGAACGACTACGATTCACTGCATCTGATCTACCTGACGAACTTCAAGTGCGGTCCGGACTCGTACATCAAGCACTACATACGGGAGGCCTCCGGCAAGCCGTTCCTCTCGCTGCAGTTCGACGAGCACCAGAACGACGCCGGCGCGATGACGCGCTGTGAGGCCTACCTCGACAGCAAGGGGTTCCTCCGCACGTGGTCCCAAGGCGACGGCGAGGCCGGGCGCCCTTCCGAAGAGGTGGTGGGCAGTGTCCGGTCCTGACCTGAAGAACGACGCGCGGCTCCAGCAGGCGATCAAGGACTTCGGGCTCGAGGGGCGGCGGCTCTATCTGGCGCAGATGCCCTACGGCGGCAGCGCGCTGCTGGCCGCGGCCATCCGTTCCATCGGTCTCGACACGTGGGCGACGAGCGATTCGGACGAGCGCACGCTCGAACTGGGCGCCCGTTACACCTCGGGTGATGAGTGCTATCCGCAGAAGATTACGCTGGGCGACTACCTGCGGATCATCGAGGACGAGGGCCACGAGAACGTCGGATTCCTGATGCCGACGGCCAACGGTCCGTGTCGCTTCGGCCAGTATCTGCACCTGATCCGCAGCAAGTTCGATGAGCTCGGCTATGCGGACGTGCCGCTCATCTCGATCAGCTCGAACGACGGGTACTCGTCCATCGGCAACTACTCGATGGATCTGGTGCGCACGGCGTGGCGGGCCGTGATCGCCCAGGACATCCTGATGAAACTGCTGCTGAAGACCCGGCCATACGAGCTCGGGAAGGGCAGCACGGACAAGATCTACCTGCAGTGCATAGACGAGGTCGCGGCTGAAATCGCCAGGACCGACGTGTCCCACAAGGAGCGCCTCGCCAATATGGTGACCGCCCTGACGTCGGCCCGCGACCGCTTCCGCGCCGTGCCGGCGCGCTACGACCGCACCCGACCGCTGATCGGCGTCGTCGGCGAGATCTTCTGCCGGCAGAACACCTTCTCGAACTTCGATCTGATCCGCGCCGTTGAAGAGGCCGGCGGCGAGTGCTGGCTGGCGGATATCGGCGAGTGGGTCTGGTACACGGACGCCGAGCAGCGCCGCCGGTTCCACGAGTACGGCCAGAAGTACAGCAAGGACAATGCGGTGCGGTACGTCAAGAGCAAGATCATGCGTCGCGACGAACACACCCTCTACGCGCCGTTCAGCACCGACTTCGTTGGCTATGAAGAACCCGAAGACGTGACCGAGGTGCTCGAGATGAGCTATCCGTATCTGCCGTACACGGGTTCTCTGGGCGAGATGGTGCTGAGCAGCGGCAAGGCCGTGTACATGTACGGCAAGGGGGCTGACGGCATCATCGACATCAGCCCCTTCTCGTGTATGAACGGGATCGTCACCGAGGCCATCTACCCGAAGCTGCAGAAGGACCTGGAGAACATGCCGATCAGGACGTTCTACTTCGACGGCACGCAGGGAGACCTCGAGCGCGATGTCGGCATCTTCCTCGAGTTGGCCAACACGTATCGGCGCCGCAAGCAGAAGCATCGGGTCTACCCGGCCTGCTTCGACACTGAGCCGAGCGTGTGATCATGCCCTGAACCGACGATTCAGGGCATGATCACAGCAGCGCACGCGCGTCTCTAGCCCCGGATTGGGGCAATAGAACGCAGCGGAAGAAAGGGGACTTCAGCTGAAGGAAGAGCGGCTGAAACAAGCGCCGCTCAGGAAGAACGGACGCGTGACGCACAAGCCTCAGAAGTTGCGGTCGCTCCGCACCCTGCCGGCAACGTACACGCGGACGTGACCGCGGGCATCCCCGGACGGCGTACTGATGACGCGCCCCGTGCCTTCGAAGAAGTTGAACAGTGAGCGGATGACGTTGGTGTGCATGATGCCCGCCTCCTTTCGTCTCATCGAGTTTGTGTCAAGTTGCACAAATTGTATCGACCAGTGGCGCCGAAAGTCAAACGCCGGTCTGGGACTGATGCGGGTCAAGGTACGGACAGTCGCGACCCGGGAAGGGTGATGTTGCCCGAGGAAGGGTCCCCACAGGGAGGATGAGAGATGGAAGTGTTGCAGCCGGTCGTAGCCGATCTCGAGGCCATGGTCCAGGTCGCCGATCAGGGCATCGTCAGCAAGTCGATCGTGGAGAACGAGCATCACAAGATCATCCACTTCAGTTTTGCGCCGGGCCAGGAACTGAGCGAACACACAGCCAGTGTGCCGGCTGTGATTCACGTGCTGAAGGGCGAGGGGACCGTGATTCTCGCGGGCGAGCCCTATGAGGCGCGGGCGAACAGCTTCTTCTACATGCCGGCCAATCTCAAGCATGCGGTCCAGGCGCGTGGTGAGCTCGCCTTCCTTCTTACGATGTTCCGTACCTGACGGCGCACGGGCGCTCTGCGCAGCGCCCCGGCTGCTTCAGGCGATCCTGGCCCCGTCCACCGTGTCGATGACGAGGCCGTCGCGCCTGAGAAGGGTGAGGAGCTCCTCGACGACTTCGGGCGCGAGATGAAGCCTCGCAGCGAGATCTTCGCGGGAGAGCGGCCCCAGCTCCAGCAGCAGGCGCAGAAGGCGCGAGCGCTGCCAGCGACGCGAGCCGACGAAGACGCCCTGCGTCTTCCCCGGCTGGAGGCCGCTGGCGCGTGAGGTGACCACCAATGCGCCGTAGTCCATGAGCGCGTTGTGCCAGTCGCGGCTGCGCCCGGCCGGCAGGACGGCCTCCGCGATTGCCCGCAACGCCCTCGGAGTCAGATCAGCTGAGAGGTGAAGCTCGTGCGTGAGAACGCGGCGGACGTTCGTGTCGACCGCTGCCACGGCGGCGTTGTGGGCGAACACGAGCACGGCGCGCGCGGTGTAGTCCCCAATCCCCGGCAAGCGCAGCAGGTCCGGGAGGTTCGCCGGCAGGCCGGCCGGCGAACCGCCGCGCTCGCAGGCCATGACGGCGCAGTCACGCAGACGCCGCGCCCGGTTGTTGTAGCCGAGCCCTTGCCAAAGACGCAGCACCGGCTCAAGGGGCGCCGCGGCGAGATCCTCCAGACGCGGAAACGCCCGGAGCCATTCGTCGTAGTGGGGCAGCACGCGGCTCACCTGCGTCTGCTGCAGCATGACCTCGCTCACGAGAATCGCGTAGGCGTCGCGCGTCCGGCGCCACGGGAGGTCGCGGCGATTCTCGGCGTACCAGCCGAGCAGACGCTCCTGCAACTCGGCCACGACGCATGGGTCGAGCCGGCTGACGAATTCGTGCGACGGCGATGAGCGGGCGCCCACCGCTATCCCTGCTCGTCCACCAGCCGTTCCCACTCTTCGTACTCCCGGCGCATCCGCTCCTCGACGCGCACACGCTCGTCGAGGAGCCTGTTGAGCAGCTCCCTGTCGGCGTACGTCTCGGGCTCGGCAAGCTCGCCGTCGATCTCGCCGAGCCGTCTCTCGGCCTTGAGGATCGCGGCCTCCGCCGCTCTCACCCTCGCCCGCTGCCGCCGCGCCTCCTCCGCGGTCCGCTGCGGCTGCCGGGTTTTGGCGGCGCCTGCCGGCGCGGCGGAGGCGCTGCGGGCGTCCGGCGTCCGGGGGGAGGCTTGGCGAGTGTCTGCATTGGACCCGGGCATCCGGGCGTGACGCGTCTCCCAATAGCGCGCGGGGGAGAGGTGGCTGTAGATCTGGCCGTCATGGATCTCAATGACACGAGAGGCGACCCGGTCGATCAGGTGCCGATCGTGCGTCACCAGGAGAAGCGTGCCGGTGTAGTCCTCAAGTGCATCGGCGAGCGCCTCGACCGACCCCATGTCGAGGTGGTTCGTGGGCTCGTCCAGCAAGAGGAAGTTGGCATCGCCGACGAGGAGGGTGAGCAGGCGGAGGCGGCTGCGCTCGCCGCCCGACAGCATCTCGACGCGCTTCTCGACCTCTTCAGGGCCGAACTGGAAGCGGCCGAGCAGGCCCCGGGCCTGCTGTTCGTCGTTGCCGGCGAGCGGCAGCACGGTCTGCAGGCACGTGTGGGTCTCGACGAGCTCACGGCCCTGCTGCGAGTAGTACGCCACCCTCGTGTTGTGACCGAGGTGCGTCGCCCCGCGAGGCAGGCTGCGCAGGCCCGCGATGGTCTCGACAAGAGTCGTCTTGCCCGAGCCGTTCGGACCCACGAGGGCGATCTTCTCGCCGCGCTCGATCACTATGTCGACTCCGCGGACGAGGGTGCGCGTGTCGCCGGTATCGCCGGCGGAACCGACAATGAGCGCCGGCGTCCTCATCTCGAGCACGACGCGGGCAGACGGCGTAGGCTGCGGCAGGCCGAGCTTGAAGCTGCGCCGCAGCTTCGGCGGCGGCTTGAGATCGCGGCGGATGCGCTCGATCTGGGTGAGCTTCGCCTTGGCCTGCTTGGCCTTGTCCTTCTTGGCATGGAAGCGGTCGTAGAAGCGCTGCAGCTGGTCGATCTTCTCGACGTCCTGCTGATACTCGCGCTGCATGAGCTCGAGACGGGCCGCGCTCTCCCGCAGGTACGTGGCGAAGTCGCCGCCCTGCAGGCTGACCGTCTCGTGGTCCACGGCAAGGACACGGCGGCCGACCTTTTCCAGCAGCCGGCGGTCGTGCGTGACGAGCACGAAGCCACGCGGGTATGCTGCAAGGAAGCCCTCCAGCCATTCGACCGAGTCGATGTCGAGGTGGTTGGTGGGTTCGTCGAGGAGGAGGAGATCTGCGTCGGCCAGCAGGGCGCGAGCCAACGTGACGCGTGTCAGCTCGCCCCCGGACAGCGAGAGCAGGTTTCGTTCGAGCATTTCGTCCGGCAGACCGAGCCCCTCGACGACTCCGCTGAGGCGGCTTCGGTACCCGTAGCCGCCCGCCGCCTCGAAGCGGCGCTGCACCTGCTGGTAGCTGCGCATCGCGTCACGCAGCTCCGGGCTGTGTTCTGCCAGCCCCGACAGCGTCTCCTCGAGGGTGCGCAGCGCGGCTTCGAGCTGCACCGCTTCGCCGAACGCCTCGAGCAGGTACTCTTGGACGCTGCGGTCCTGCTCGAGTTCAGGTGTCTGATCATGCAGCCAGATGCGTCGGCCGCGCGCCCGCGCGATCGTGCCTTCGTCGGCGTGGTCCTGCCCGGCGATCAGTCGTAGGATGGTTGTCTTGCCGGTTCCGTTACGGCCGACGAGAACGGCGTGGTCGCCGTCATGAAGGGCGAACGTCGCCTTGACGAACAGGCGTTGTCCGCCAAAGGACTTCTCGACGTTGTTGAAGGTTACGATGCTCATGCTGGGAGAGCCCTTGCGGGAGTTGGCGCGAAAACGGGAGCGGAGAGCTCAACCGTCCCTCCATCTGGAGTAAGGGTAACAGCGCGAGAGAGCGAAATCATCTGGCAGGAAGTCGTACTGGTCTCGTAGGGCCAGAGTGGAGGGACGAGATGGATATCGGCAAGTGTTTCAGGGACGCGTGGGGCCTGTTCCGGATCGACCTCGGACCCTTGATCGCGACGGCGGTGATCGCCGCGGTCGTGATCGGCGTCGCAAATCTCATCGTCGGGCTCGTGATGTTCGGGAGCGCGAGCGCCCTGAGCGAGAACTGGTCGGCTCTCGCCTGGGGCTCGGCGTTCTTCGGAATCGTGCTCATCGGACTCATAGGCATCGTCGTCTACGCCTGGATGTACGCCGCCGTCTTCCATATGATGCTGCGCCGCGTGCGAGAGCAGCGCCCGGCTGAATACGCCGACATGCAGAGTTTCGACCAGATCGGTTCATTCGCCATCGCCGCCGTCGTGCTTGGAATCATCATCGGCATCGGCTACATGCTCCTCATCATCCCGGGCCTCTTCCTCACGACGATCTGGCTGTACGCGCTGCCGCTGATCGGCGACCGCCGGATGAACCTCTCGCAGGCCATGGCGGAGAGCAGGCGGCTTGCGGGCGTTCCCGGCCTCTTCACGACGTTCGCCGCATGGCTCGTCGGCGCGGTCGTCGTCGCCGTGGTGGTCGGTATCCTCAACGGCATTCCGCTCGTCGGCCTCATCATCGGTCTCCTGGCCGTGCCGTTCGGCATCGGCTATCTGATCAGCATGTACTTCCAGTCGATCGGCGAGGGTGATCTCGTCACCTTGGCCATCGAGCGGGCGCAGGGATAAGGCGTCGAACGGACGGGGGGAGCGGATGGACATCGGCAAGCTCTTCAGTCAGGCCTGGGGCCTCTTCCTGAAGGACGTGGGCCCCCTGGTCGTCGGGGCGCTGATCGCCGGCATCATTCCGGCGATCGCGGCGACGATCGTCTTCGTCGCCACGCTGGGGATGACGTTCGCGACCAGCACCATTTCGGCGGAAGGCGGCGTCACGAGTGTGAGCGGGGCGGGGTGGGCCCTGCTCGGTATCGGAACCGCGCTCGTCGTCGTGGTGTCGGTGCTCCTCAGCGCGCCGCTGTACGCCGGCCTTGTGGCCGGCGTCATCCGGCGCGTCCGTCTCGGCCGCGCAATGGGGTACGGGGACGCGTTCCTCGGCTTCTCGTTCTTCGGCCCGGTCGTCGGCGCCACGGCCCTCATCAGCCTGGTGATGCTGGCCATCATCGCGGTTCCCGCGGTGCTCGCGATCGCGGCGGCGGTCGCGTCCTCCACCTTGCTCGCCATCGCGGCGGCTCTCACCGGGATGCTGGCGGTCGCGGCCGCACTGTTCTTCTACACCCGCTGGGTCTACGTCATGCCGCTCATCGTCGACAGGGGCGAGGGTGTGGCCGGGTCACTGGGGCGAAGCGGAGCGATGGTGGCGAGGACGGGGTGGTGGGTGACGTTTCTCGCACTGATCCTCATGACGATCGTGATCGGGGTCGTGAGCGGTGTACTCGGCGTCATTCCGTTTGTCGGCGCGGTGGCGTCGCTGCTCCTCACGCCTTACATGCTCGCGTACGTGACCGTCATGTACTTCCAGGCCGGGGATGAGGGCGTTCTGGTCGACACCCTCCTGGTGCGAACGCCCCAGACGCCCTTGCAGCAGTCGGCGGCCGACACACGGTACCACCAGCCGTCTTCGGCTCAGGCCGCCGTCCCGGCTCCGCCAGCCGCACAGTCATGGGCGCCGGGAGCCGAGGCCTCACCGTCGCCGGGCCTTGAGACACCGTTGGGACCGATGCCGGAGACACCCCCGGCGGCGTCGCCCGAGCCGCTGTCGTGGTCGGCCCCGGAGCAGTCGGCTCGGCAGCCGTCATCATATGATGGCGCCTCGCCCCAGCCGCCATACGCCGATGCGCCGCCCGGTGTAGCGCAAGCCGAGGCTGCCGGCCAACTGCAGCCCGAACCGCCGGCGGAACCGGAGTCGCCGGAGTCGCCGCGGGGCGACAGGCAATGAGGCGATCCGCATGACGAGCTCGCCGCTGACCGCCGGGGACGTCCGCCACGAGGTCGAGCTCGCCTCCGCGCGTATCGCGGGTCACGTGCGCGAGACGCCCTGCGAACCGTCGCCCGCGCTCGACCCGGGCGACGGGGGCGGAGTCCTTCTCAAGATGGAGAACCTGCAGGTCACGTGCTCCTTCAAGGCGCGCGGCGCGGTCAACAAGATACTCTCGCTGCCCGCCGAGGCGTCAGCCTCCCGCCTGGTCACAGCCTCCGTCGGCAATCACGCCATGGCCATGCTGTACGCGGTGGACCTGGTCGGCGGGCGGGTGGAGATCTGGGTGTCAGACCAGATAAGCCGCGCGAAGCTGGACGCTCTGCGCGGCCGCGGCGCGGACCTGCACGTCGTCGAGGGCGGCGATCCCGGTGGGATCGAAGTCGAAGCTCGTCTGGCGGCCGAGAGCAGCGGCCGCGTCTTCGTGAGCCCATACAACGATCTGCAGGTGATCGGCGGACAGGGGACGGTCGCCATGGAGCTGCTGCGACAAGTGGGCGAGGTCGACGCGATCTACGTGCCGGTGGGCGGCGGCGGTCTCGCCGCCGGCGTCGCGAGCTATCTGAAGGAGACGGACCCCGCGATACGGATCATTGGCTGTCAGCCTGCCAATTCCCCGATCATCGCCGCTTCCATTCTGGCAGGCGGCGGGTTGCTGGATCTGCCGTGGCAGCCGTCGCTCTCCGACGGCACCGTGGGTCTCGTCGAGCCGGGCTCTATCACGTACCCGCTCTGTCGTGACTGCATCGACGATTGGGTGCTCGTGGACGAAGCTGAGATCGAGGCGGCCATGCGCCTTGTCATGCGCGAGCATTGCGTGATGATCGAGGGCGCTGCCGCCGTACCGGTGGCAGCCTATCTGCAGACGCGAGAACGCTGGTCGGGCAGAACCGTCGCCTGCATCCTGACCGGAGCACGCATCTCGCTCGAGCAGCTGGGGAGGGTGCTACGCGAAGGCTGAAGCTGGTGGGATAGAATCCCCACCGATGATCGCCTATCGCGACACTCGAGGACTGATCGACGAGGTGCGGCCGTTTACGGCCGCACTCCTCGAGGGCATTGCTCCCGGCGGCGGCCTCTTCGTCCCGGAGCGCTTGCCGCTGCTCTCGCTGGACGCGATCGTCGCTCTTGGGAATCACGCGTATCACGAGCGCGCGGCCGCAGTCTATCGCGCCTTTGAGCCGGACATCGCGGATGAACGGATCGCCGGCATTGCGGCCCTCGCCTACGGCGGGAATTTCGATTCCCCCTCGATCGCTCCTGTGCGAGAGGTCTCCCCGGGCCGTCATGTGCTCGAGCTCTGGCACGGTCCAACCCTCGCGTTCAAGGACATGGCGCTGCAGTGTATGCCGCTGTTCTTTAGCCAGGCGCTGGAGCAGGCGCATGCCGCCGGCACGACGTCACTCGACTTCCTGATTCTCGTGGCGACCTCGGGAGACACCGGTGTCGCGGCGCTCAACGGCTTCGCCGATCGCGCTCACACCCGCATCTGCGTGTATTACCCCGAAGCCGGCGTCTCTGCCTTGCAGGAACTGCAGATGGTGACGCAGCCTGGCGAGAACCTCACCGTCTTCCGTGTGGCCGGCGACTTCGATGCCTGCCAGAACGCAGTCAAGGCGGTGTTCGACGACGTCGGGTTCGCCCGCGAACTGGCCATCGAACACAACCTTGCCCTTTCGTCGGCGAACTCGATCAATTGGGGTCGCCTCATGCCGCAGATCGTGTACTACCTGAGCGCTTACGCCGACATGGTCGCGAGCGGGGCGATCAAGGCGGGGGAGCAGCTGGACGTCTGCGTGCCCACGGGCAATTTCGGCAACATCCTCGCGGCGTATTACGCCAAACGCATGGGAGTGCCGCTCGGCCGCCTCTTGTGCGCGAGCAACGCCAACAAGGTGCTTGCCGACTTCATCTCGGACGGCGTCTACGACATCAGCGCGCGCCGCCTCGTCAAGACGCCATCACCGAGCATGGACATCCTGGTCTCGTCGAATCTCGAGCGCCTCCTGCACGACCTGTGCGGCGACGACGGCCTGATCAGGCAGTGGATGGCCGCACTGCGCGCGGATGGCCGTTTCGCCGTCGACGAGACCACCTTGGCGAAGCTGAGGGCTGAGTTCACCGGAGCTTGGGTCGACAACGATACGTGCCTCCGCGTCATCGGCGAGGTGCAGCGGCAGCACGGGTACCTGCTGGATCCGCATACCGCGGTGGCTTGGAGGGTGGCCGACGAACTATGCGACGGCGACGCACCCGTTCTCATCGTGAGCACCGCGCACTGGAGCAAATTCGCCGCCGACGTGGTTCGTGGGCTGAACGGCCTCCCTGAAGGTCGGCCCGTACCGGGGGCGCAAGACGACATCGGGTTGCTCGATCGCGTCGCCGAGCTCGTACCCGGGGCGTTCGTGCCGCCGCAGCTCGAAGCGGTGCGGCGGCGCTCCATTCGCTTCCACGGCCGTGTCGAGAGCGGCCGCGAGGCGGTCGAAGCGAGCCTTCGCGGCTGGCTCGCCGGTTAGCTCCGGCGGCTCGGTCCTCCGCTGGGCTTCGTCCTCACGTGCTTGTCGAGCCGAAACCCCTCACGCCGGCAACGGCCGCCCGCCATCTGCGCAGCACCCCGTCTCGATCAGCGTCGGGCTGAGGTGAGAATCGCCGGTCGGCGCGCCATGCGCTATGCAATGGCGGCGCGGCGTCCCAGAGGCCGACTCCTTGGCCCGCGAGCGCGGCAGCGCCCAATGCCGTCGCCTCCTTCTCGGCTGAGCGCAGGACGGGCAGACCAAGGAGGTCGGCCTGGATCTGCATGAGCACGTCGTTGGCGGCTGCTCCGCCGTCGACCCGCAGCTCGCTCGGCTGCAGCCCTGCGTCGTCGGCGATGGCGGCACACAGATCGACGACCTGGCAGGCGACGCCTTCGAGCGCTGCGCGCGCGATGTGTGCTCGCGTCGAACCAGCCGTGAGGCCGAAGAGGCCACCCCGCGCGCCGGCGTCCCAATGGGGAGCGCCGAGGCCGGCGAGGGCCGGAACGAAGGTGACTCCCTCGCTCGAATCAACGCTCTCGGCGAGCGGTCCGAGATCGACGACGTCGTCGAACAGCCTCAGGCCGTCGCGGAGCCATTGCACCGCCGCGCCCGCCATGAAGACACTGCCCTCGAGCGCGTACTCGCGTCGTCCGCCGCGCTGGACCGCGACTGTCGTCAGCAGGCCGTGCCGTGAGATGGCCGGCGCCGAGCCGGTGTGCATGAGAAGGAAGCAGCCCGTCCCGTAGGTGGCCTTCGCCATGCCCGGGCGAATGCAGGCCTGACCGTAGAGCGCACCCTGCTGGTCGCCGACGAGGGCGGCGAGAGGGAGAGCGGCGCCGAGCTGGTCGCGCTGCGTGTGTCCCAGCAGGCCGCTCGTGTCGCGGATCTCGGGGAGCAGGGCGGGCGGGACGTCGAAGAGGGCCAGCAGTTCGTCGTCCCATGCTCCGGTGTTGATATCGTACAGCAGCGTACGGCAGGCGTTTGTGGGATCGGTGACATGAAGATGCCCGCCCGTGAGACGCCAGGTCAGCCAGGTGTCGACCGTGCCGAAGGCGAGCCGGCCCGCCTCCGCGCGCTCCCGTGCCCCCTCCACGTTGTCCAGCAGCCATGCGATCTTGGTGGCGGAGAAGTAGGGATCCAGGAGGAGGCCGGTCTTGCGCCGAACCAGCGCGTCGTAGCCTTCGCTGCGGAGCCGGTCGCACTGCGCCGCGGTGCGCCGGTCCTGCCATACGATGGCCGGCGCGATGGGCGCCGATGTGATCCTGTCCCAGACGATGGTCGTCTCGCGCTGGTTCGTGATGCCGACCGCCGCGACCTGGTCCATGGACACGCCGGAAGCGGCCAGAGCAGCGCGGGCTGACGAGAGCTGGGCGGCCCACATCGCCTCGGCGTCCTGCTCCACCCAGCCCGGAACAGGGAACGTCCGCTCGATGGCCTGCTGGGCGACGGCCAGAACGGCGCCTGCGTCGCTGACAACCAGCGCCCTGGAACTGCTGGTGCCCTGATCCAGGGCCAGCACGACATCCCCTGCCTGCGCCCGTCTGGCCCTCATAACGCTCACCGTCCTTCGTGGTCGTTCATGGCGGACTGGCCGTGATCGTCTCAGCCTACCTCGGCTCCGCCCTCGGCAGAAGAGTCTGCCGGGTTGCGGCACTTTCGCGGTACTATGGTGTCACCAACTGCACTGCCATGCGCGGCGCATCCTGTCGCGAGGAGGAACAATGACCTGGAGAGAAATCCTCGAGCGCGAGCATCGCCTGCTCTACGAAGTCCTTGATGCCGCCGAGAAGGAGTGCGAGCACATCGATGGAACTGGCTGCTGCCACGTCGATCTCGTCGGCGACATCATCGAGTTCTTTCGCTTCTTCGGTGACGGCCTTCACGACCCGAAGGAAGAGGGCCTGCTCTACGCCCGCTGTCACAAGCGCGGGATGACCAGCGAAGATGAGCCGCTGGAGCAGATGCTCGGAGAGCACGAGTGGTGCAGGGGCCAGCTCGATCTCATGCAGAGTACGCTTGACGCCGTCAAGGCGGGGCAGACCGCGCGCGTTCCTGATCTGGGCGTCCAGTTGCGCGAGTACGTCGAGGTGAACCGGTGCCATATGGAGGTTGAGGAGACCACGTTCTTCGACCTCGCCTCACACTACCTGACCCGCAAGGACCTCGACGAGCTCACCTGTGAGTTCGAGGCAGTTCACTTCGACGAGGTCGAGGAGGGGGTCCACGCCTTCTACGAGCAGCTCGCGCATCGCGTGCTGGCGGCCGAGACCGAGGCCTGCGGCTAGAAGTCGTCACGTCGCCCGGACTCGCGACGCGGGCCCGGCCGCGGAGGCGCGGAGGGCGATCAAGGCTGAGAGGGCAGCCAGTCGCCGCCTCCGTTCAGGAAGGCGTGCATGTCGTTGGCCGCCTTGCGGGCCGCGCCCATCGCGAGGATGACCGTGGCCGCGCCTGTCACGATGTCGCCGCCCGCCCAGATGCGCGGCAAGCTTGTGCGGCCGGCCTCGGTGTAGGCGCGGATGTAGCCGCGCGCAGTGCGTTCGAGGCCGCCGGCGTCCTCGAACAGCGCCTTGTTGGGGCCGGCGCCGACGGCCACGATGACCATGTCGACGGCGATCAAGAAGTCCGAGCCGAGCACAGCCACGGGACGGCGGCGACCTGACGCATCGGGCTCGGCGAGCTTCATGCGCACGCAGCGCATGCTCTGGACCCACCCTTGGTCGTCGCCCTCGTAGGCTATGGGACTGGTGAGATACTCGAAGCGTAGCCCCTCCTGCTCGGCGTGCTCGACCTCCTCGGTGCGCGCCGGCATCTCGTTACGGGTACGGCGGTAGACGAGCGTCACGTCACGGGCCCCCATGCGCAAGGCGGTGCGGGCGCAGTCCATCGCAACGTTTCCGCCGCCGACGACCGCGACTCGCGTGCCTCGGGGCGCCGGCGTATCGTACTCGGGAAAGCGATACGCCTTCATGAGGTTGACGCGGGTGAGGTACTCGTTGGCCGACACGATGTTGCAGAGGTTCTCGCCGGGCACACCCATGAAGCCGGGTAAGCCCGCGCCGGTGGCCACGTAGACGGCGTCGAAGCTCATGTCGAGCAGCTCGCTCAAGCCGTACAGCTTTCCTACGATGCTGTTGAGCTCGAAACGGACCCCGAGGCGCCGCAGGTTGCCCGTCTCGGCCTCGACGATGGCTTTGGGGAGCCGAAACTCCGGAATGCCGTAGACAAGCACGCCGCCCGGACCGTGGAGCGCTTCGAACACCGTGACGGCGTACCCCTTGACGGCCATGTCGGCGGCCATCGTCAAGCCCGCCGGACCGCTTCCCACCACAGCGATGCGCATGTCGTTGTGGTGCGCCCTTCGCGGCAGCCGCACCTGATCGGTCTCGCGTTCGTAGTCCGCGGCGAAGCGCTCGAGGGCGCCGATCGCCACCGGTTCGCCCTTCTTGCCGAGAATGCAGAGTTTCTCGCACTGGTCGTCCTGCGGACAGACGCGGCCGCAGACGGCGGGGAGGGCGTTCTTCTGGCGGATATGCTGCGCAGCGCGGGCGAATTCGCCCTCTGTGACCAATTTGATGAACCCGGGGATGTCGACTTCGACAGGGCAGCCGCGGACACAATCAGGCTTCTTGCACTGCAGGCATCGGCTCGCTTCCACCGTCGCGAGGGCGGTGTCGAACCCGTAGCTGACCTCGTTGTAGTTGCGGATTCGCAACTGTGCGTCCTGCTCCGGCTTCTTCTGACGGGGCGTGCCGGCACGCACCTTCGCACGAGTGGGCTTGGGAACGCCATACCAGCTGCAGCCGGAACGCGTGCACCAACTGGGCGGGGCAACTCGCGGGTGAAGCGAGATTTC
>CAZHMG010000023.1:0-30741 GCA_964533575.1 uncultured Thermoleophilia bacterium
ACTTCCCCGTGCCGTGCGTCTCGTCGTGGATCCACGGCTCGCGGAGACTCACCGGGGCGATTGGGAGGCGCGCACCTTCCATGACATCATGGCGGAGGATCCCCAGGAGTGGCGGCACTATCGGGAGCATCCTGAGACCTTCCGGTTTCCCGGAGGCGAGAGCCTCGTGGAGCAGCAGCGCCGTGTGCTCGCCGCCCTGCGCGACGTCGCGCAGGGCGGCGAGAACGCGCTACTGGTGACGCACGGAGGCAGCATCCGGCTGGTGCGCTGCTTCCTGAATGGACGTGGAATCGGGACGTTTCACCGAATGACCGTCGGCAACAGTGGCATGGACGAGGTCGACTGTGGCGGTCTCGTGGAGGGTATCGAGGCTTTCCTGGCCTGAGGACCCGCCGGGAGGCCAGATCTTGAGCGTGTGGTATTCTCTGGCCTTGCCGTGCGCCGTTCCCGTGTCCCTTCCTCAGCAATCGTCGCCGCCGTGACCCCACACCATCCGACCGACAGCTCCACTCGTGGCGATGCCTCTTCCGAGCAGCGACCGCCCGCGAAGCAGCCCGCGCCGTCTGGGATGGGCAAGCGCGCCATTCCCGACCCACCCGAGATGGACACGGCTCAGGGGAGGAAGGCAATCGCCTTCATCGTCGTTCTCCTCATCGTGGCCGCGCTCATTGCGGGCGCTGTCGTGGCGTTCAATGCATTCGCGGATCCGTACGGATCTGTCGGTACGCACATCCTTCCCACGATGACGACGTCGGATCGCACGGTGAAGGCCGACGCTATTGAGACGCTCGAGAAGGCGCCTGAGCTCGTCGTGCTCGGCAGCTCACGCTCGATGCGCTACGAGCCTGAGTACCTGAAGAAGCAGACGGACTTGTCCACCTTCAATGCCGGCGTCAATGGCATTGGCGGCCCCGTGGACATGTGGGCGATGACCCGGTTCATGAACGAGATCTGGCCGGACGCAAGGCCGGCCTACCTTTGGCTGCTGGACGTCGAGGGATTTGTCCCAGTGTCCGTCGGAGGCAGAACGTCGAATGAGCAACGTTTGGCCAAGTATGTCGGACCGGCTGAGGGCGAGGAATGGGTCCGGCTGCTTCGCACGCTCGTTGAGAACAGGACCGAGATGCTCTCGCTCACTACCGCCAAGGACTCGACCCGCCTCATCCTCCGCCGTGACGAGGCCAAGCTCAAGGAGAGCAGATTCCGCAAGACGATCCGGGCTGACGGTACTCTCAGGGAGGGCAGCTGGAACGAGAAGTACTGGAAGCAGCGGTATCCCGTGTCAGTCGAGCGCTACACCTCTCTGTACAGAACGGTGTACAAGGAGCTGGATCCCGAGGCAAAGGCGTATTTCGAACGGACACTGCGCTTCATGAATGATCAGGCCACCACCCCCGTCATCGTTCTCACGCCGATCAACCCCAAACTTCGTAAGCTGGTGGCGCCGCTGGGCTGGACGGAGCGGCACGAAGAAGTCAGACGCTATCTTGCATCGTTGCGGGCCGAGTATTCATTCGTCTTGGTCGATATAAGCGACCCCGCAACGTTTGGAGCCGATCCTGTGCAGTGGTACGACGGGGTGCACATGACGGGTGTCAACACCCGCCGTGCGATCGACTTCATTCTCGAAGAGATCGAGGGCATTCCGCAGTGATGTCGAGAGGAAGGTGAGGACTGACCGTGCTGTTCAGCAGCTTCACCTTCCTCTTCATATTCCTTCCCGTCTCAGTCCTGCTCTACTGGCTCGTCCCGAGGGGCTTACCCAGACTCTCGTACCTCGTGCTGACGTCGTGCGTCTTCTATGGACTCTTCGACTGGCGATACGTGCCCCTGATGCTCGCCGCCACGCTGGTGGATTGGGTAGCCGGGGGTGCCATCGCCCAATCCGGGAAGCCGCGGCGGCGCAAAGCGATTCTGGCCGCCGCCATCACCTTGAACCTCGCCCTGCTCAGCTACTTCAAGTATCGCGGCTTCTTCATGGACTCCATGAACGGCCTCCTGAGCCTTGTCGGCGCCGGTGAGCCTCTGCCGTCCCTCAGGGTGTTCCTGCCGATCGGGATCTCGTTCTACACGTTCGCCGGGATCTCGTACGCGGTCGACGTGTATCGCGGGACAATCAAACCGGCCAGAAGCGTCATCCACTATCTCGCCTGGGCTACGCTCTTCCCGTACATCACGGCCGGCCCCATCATCCGCTATGAGCACGTGGGTCGGCAGCTCGAGCACGTTCAGCAGCGCTTTCGCTGGGCCTTGGTCGGCAGCGGCCTCTTCTTCCTCGTCATGGGCCTGGCCAAGAAGCTGCTCTTCGCCGACATGATCGCCCCGTACGTCAACGAGCTGTTCGCCCACGACGCACAGCTCGGCCTCCTGTCAAGCTGGGGGGCTGCCCTTGGCTACACGCTTCAGCTCTACTTCGACTTCTCGGGATACTCTGATATGGCCGTCGGCATCGCTTTCATGATCGGGCTCCGCTTTCCCCAGAACTTCAACTCGCCGTACAAGGCCGTGAATCCCTCCGACTTCTGGCGTCGCTGGCACATGACGCTCTCGAGCTGGCTGCGCGACTATCTGTTCATTCCGCTGGGAGGCTCGCGAGGCGGTCAATGGTTGACGGTGCGCAACCTCTTCATCACGTTCTTGCTCGGAGGTCTCTGGCACGGCCCCGCCTGGACCTTTGTCATCTGGGGGCTTCTCTGGGCGACTTACCAGTCTGTCCATTCCGTTGCGCGCAAGAACGGTTTGACACCAAAATGGACATGGCTGAACCGGCTGCTGACCTTCCTCTGCGCGGTCGTTGCCTGGGTCTTCTTCCGGGCGGAGTCTGTCGACTCCGCGCTCAACATACTGTCCGCGATGGTCGGCTTCAACGGGATCTGGGCGGGTGGGGCCGGCGGGTTGGCGCCGGCGCTCGCCGTCATGATCGCGGGCGGGCTGATCTGGGTGAACGTCATGCCGAACACATGGCAGCTCAAGCCGGCACCGAAACTCCGCTATGCCATCCTGCTGGGGCTTCTGTTCGGCGCGTCACTGCTCGCGATGAGCAAGCCGAGCGCCTTCCTGTACCTGCAGTTCTAGGCCGCGGCTTCGAGCCGAGCCAAGTCTCCGTTTGCTTGGCGCCGTCGAGTCGATGCCCGCGGTGTTGCGCCTTGCTGCTCGACTGCACGCGGCAGGCGGACGACATACGCTTCCGCCTCTCCCATCAGGCCTGCCTCGCAGTTTTGCTGCACTTCGATCCTGCCGCTCCATTCCCCGATCCGGGGAAGACGACGACGCCACGACCATATGGAAGTCTCCTGGCCCGAGCGTCAGCCGCTGCACTGGCGACCAGGAGACTGGATGATCACTGTGCTGCCACGAACCCGCTCGCCGGCACCGTTGATGAGAGCCGAGGCTCGCCGGATGTCTCATCCAGAGGTCCACGCGATAGGATGAATCCATGACGCATACCAAGCGCGCGCTCGAGGACCACGTGAACGGTCCTCACATGCTCCGGCTCATCAGTCGCGCGATCGCACGCCATCATCTCGATCTCAGCGGGCTGCGCGTGCTCACTGAAGCAGGCGTAGGTGTACGATGTGCGACGCCCGTGATCGCCGCTCTTGCCGGAGCGGAGGTGTTTGCCGTGACACGGGATACGGCCGATGCCGCTCGTCGCGATGCAGAGCAGGAGACGCTGCGGCTGGCGGCCGCCGCTCTGGTGAGCGATCGGATCCACCTCCTCTCCAGCCGCCTTCAGGCGCCGCTCGCGGCCATTGATATCGTTACAAGTCTGCCTGGCACAAGGCCCATTGACGAGACTGCTCTACGCAGCGTCGGCGAGACAGCGGTAGTCACCCTCATGAGCGGCGTCGCGACATGGCAGGCAAAGGACGTGGACGTTGCCGCCTGCCGCCGCATGAGCATAGCGGTGGCGGGACTGGACGAGGAGGCCCTGAATCTTCACCGCTTCATGCCTATGGCGGCGTTGTGGGGCCTGCTGGCCTTGGGCGTTGCGGTCAATGAGGCGACCCTGCTGATCGCGGGCGAGGGGACGGCGTTCGCCACTGCCGCCAAGGGCTTGGCGGGGTCAGGCGCGCGCGTGCTCGCTGCGTCTCCGGACAGCGCGGGGAAGCTCGCCCTCTGCGACGCCGAGAAGGTCGCCGACGATCTGGGCGACGACGCGGTGCATGCTCTCCTCCCGGAACTCGACGCGCTGGTGCTCAGCGCGGCACAACCTGGGCTCCGTATGATCGGCCCCGCATTGGGACTCGACGTCGCCGAATTGGCCGGGCGCGCGCCTCATCTCGCCGTCGTCAATCTCAGCGGCGAGCTGGACCGGCGCGCCTTGGCGGCGGCTGGCCTGCGTTACTGGCCCGCCGCCGGCGACGTCACAGCGCACGATCTTCTGCCGCAGCCGCTCATAGAGTTCCATGCAGCGGGTCTGAAGGTGGGTGAAGTGCTCACCCGGGCGCGCCGGCGCGGGTCGTCACCTCCGGCTGCAGAGCAGCTGGCCGCGAATGTCGCCCACGCCGAGCTCGTTCCTAAGGATCTGAGCGCTTTGCGTCACTGACGCATCGCCGGCCTGTAGCGCTGTCGCGAAACGGGCTGGTATGGCTGGTTGTCTGATCCGCGCTGGGACGATCTACTTCTGCTTGAAGGAGGGGTTCGTGGAGGGACAGGACTTCGACGTAAGCTCGAAGATGGACATCGAACGCGATCGGGAGAGGACGAGACGCGCAGACAGGACAGACGAGCGCAAGGTCCTGCTCGTGGCTAATCCCTACCCTCCTATGGTGAGCGCGGGCACGACGCGAGTGGTGCGTTTCGTGCGGCACTTGCCTGGCTACGGGTGGACGCCGAGTGTTCTCGCCCCTCGGACGGCGGGCGAGACGACTCAGCCCGACGACGTGCAAGTGATCCGGACGCCAGTACCGATGCCGCGACGACTCTTGGGCGGCGGTCCCCGCAGCACACGAGTCAACAGGTGGATCAGCGTGCCGGATCCATACGCGATGTGGGTACCGCCGGCCGTTCGTGAGGGACATCGGCTGTTGCAGGATGAGTCTTTCGAGGCGATCTTCTCCAGCTCACCGCGCCCGAGCGTACATCTCGTCGCCGCCATGCTGGCGCGGTTGAGCGGTCTGCCGTGGGTCGCGGACTACCGCGACCCTTGGGCGACATATCAATTCCGGACGTATCCCACCAGGGCTCACAGTGATGCGCATCGCAGGCTGGAGGCGCGGGCTATGCGTCACGTTTCCGTCGTCACGGCCGTCAACCAGCCGATCATCGATGATCTCGTCCAGCGGCACCCATGGCTTGGGGACCGGGTTGCGGTCCTGCCGAACGGCTACGATCCTAGTGAGCCGCTTGAAGATGTGACCCTTGGCCCTGGTTTTTGGATCGTTCATACCGGACGCCTGTACGGGCGCGAGCAGCAGGTGAGCCGCTTTCTCGCGGCATTGGGCGGGCTGCCCGCCGATGTGCGTGCCCTGTTCATAGGCGTCGACGAGAGCCGCGTTCTGCCGGAAGCCCGGCGCCTCGGCGTTGGCTCGCGTGTGCGCGTCGAGCCGTTCGTCCCGCATCGCCGTGCTCTCGGCTACCAGCGGGCGGCCGACGCCCTGCTGCTGGTGAACGGGCGTCGACCAGAGTCCATGTCAAGCAAGGTCTTCGAGTACCTTGCCGCCGATCGACCAATCTTCGCCATCTCGCCGGCCGGCTCGGCCGGGCGGATGCTTTTTCGGGAAGTCGGAGGCGGTACATGCGTGCTGCCGGACGACGATATGGCGCTCCCGTTGGCGGACTTCGTCCGGACCGTGAGAGGCGGAACGGCGCCGGCGGCGGACGGCGTTGCCCTCCAGCGGTACGACATGACACACATTACCGCCCAGCTGGCCGCACTGCTTCAGAGGATTGCTGATGGCTCGCCAGCCGTCGCTCTGCGCAGAGCGCGCGCGATCGCCGGCGGCGATGGTAGGATGCGTACATGAGTCGGCACTTGGGACCACGAGGCTGCGCGGTCTCGGCCGACCATGGCTTCGGACCATGGCTCGTGGCCTTTCTCGTCGGCGCCACCGGCTCTCACGCAATCAGCTCGGCCGGTTCCGATTCCGTGCCAGCCTCACCCGACACCGCCAGACCTACGCAGGCTTCGGAGAAGGCTTGGCCCGTGGAACAGAGGGCCTTCGAGAACGCACTGGCGTGTGGAGCGTCAGACACGTCTGGAGACTGGTCGTGAGAGTACTCGTCGTCTCGCATCTGTACCCGTCGCCAGGCGTTGACCGCCACTTGTTCGTGCACGAACAGATCCTCGCACTTCGCGAGCTCGGCGTGGATTCGCGTGTGCTGTCGCCCACGCCGTGGGCGCCCCGCATCCTCTGGCACGACCCTCGACAGCGCCGGCGTGGCGAGAAGCCCCGTCAGGCCGTGCGCGACCGGGTTGTCGCCGATTACCCGCGTGTGCCGCAGCTGCCCCGACGGCTGCTCTTTGACCGGCTGGGCGACATCGCCTACTGCTGCGTCAGACGACTTCCGTCACTGCGCCACGGCCGTTACGACCTCATCCACGCCCATCAGGCGCTGCCGGACGGAGCCCTTGCGCAGCGCCTTGCCCGGGAGCTGGGCGTACCTTTCGTGGTCACCGTGCATGGGGCGGACGTCTATCAGCACTTCCGCCTTGGCGGCGCGATCGAGCGACGAGCGAAGGAAGTGCTGGCCGCCGCCGATGCCGTCATGGCGAACTCGAGCGCCGTCGCCGGGCTGCTGACCGGGACCGTGGCGCCGGAGCGGCTCAGCGTGGTGCTCAACGGCACCACAGGCCTGCATCAGGCCGTAGAGCCGGCGAACGACTACCTGCCGGGCGAGCTGCTCGTACTCACGGTCGGGTACCTCATCGAACGCAAGCATGTCGACTGCCTCATCGCTGCGATGGCTCGGCTGCGACGGCGAAGACCACGCGTGCATCTCGCGATCGTCGGAGATGGTCCTTTGCGCCGCGCACTCGAAGCGCAGGCAGCGGCACACGGCGTAGCCGATGTCGTGCATTTCCTGGGCCGTTTGCCCCATGCGCGCGTCCTCTCGCTCATGGCACGGAGCGATGTCTTCGCGTTGCCCAGTCGGGACGAGGCGTTCGGCCTCGTCTACACGGAAGCGATGGCACAGGGCACCCCTGTGATCGCGGGCAAAGGCGAAGGACCAGAGGATTTCGTCACCGATGGTGTCAGCGGGTGTCTCGTCCCGCCCGGCGACGAAGCGGCGCTCACGGCGACGCTCGAGCAGTTGCTCAATGACAACTCTGCGGCGGCGACGATCGGCGCCGCCGGAAGGCAGGCTGTGTTGGGACTTGATTGGGCGCGAAACGCGCACTTGACCAGAGAGGTCTACCGGCGGCTTCTTGGTGCGGCAGGAGAGGATGATCGTGCGGGTGTCTGATGTGCTGGCGGCCGCAGTCGCACGTCCGCCGGCGATGGTGCTTCAGGTCTCTTGGGCGAGCGGGCTCGACATCATGCGCGATCTTGCTCCCGCCGGCGTGCCTTTGTTCGCCGTGGACGCCAACCCTCGCGCCATTGGTCTTCGCAGCCGGCTCGCGGCGCCACTCGTCTGCCCGGATCCCCAAATGGACGAAGACGGCTTCATCAATTACCTGATCAGGGTGGGGAGTGGTCTTCCACAGCGTTGCGTGCTCTTCCCGACCCATGATCAATACGTCTGGCCCATATCGCGTCGTGCCCAAGAACTTGAGCGCTGGTATATCGTCCCCTTCTCCCGATGGGAGACGATGCGTCGGGTTCACGACAAGCGGGACCAGATCGAGACGGCGCAGCGTGTGGGCGTGGATACGCCGAGGACCGTGTTCCTTGAGAGCGATACGGACCTCGAGCGGGGGGTCGAAGAGGTGGGCTTTCCGGCGATTCTCAAGCCGGTTGAGTCGCTGGCCTTCAAGACCCGCTTCCGCCGGCACGTTCTTGAGGTCGCCTCGCAGGACGATCTCCTGCGTGTCTATGACGAGGTCCGCGATTGCGGTCCGCTCATGATGCAGGACATCGTGCCAGGCGGCGACGAGGAACTTCACACGCTCGGCACGTACTTGGATGCTCAATCCCGTCCTTTGGCGCAGTTCACCGGACACAAGCTGCGGCAGCATCCGCCCCGTTTCGGCCATGTGAGCATGGCGGTGAGTCGGTGGGTGCCGGAGGTGGCGGAAGCCGGCCTCCGACTCCTCAGAGAGCTCGGGTATCACGGGGTGAGTCAAGTGGAGTTCAAACGCGATCGGCGAGACGGCAAGTACCGCCTCATGGAGATCAATGGCCGCCACTGGATGTGGCACAGCCTCGCCTCGGCCTGCGGCGTCAACTTG
This sequence comes from uncultured Thermoleophilia bacterium, assembly GCA_964533575.1. Taxonomy (GTDB): domain Bacteria; phylum Actinomycetota; class Thermoleophilia; order UBA2241; family UBA2241; genus CAIXSE01. Next base: position 8,336 of record CAZHMG010000023.1, read on the forward strand.
TCACTGAACGCCTATCAGGACGCCATCGGCGATCCATATGTGGCTCGCCGGCAAACCGACGGCCGGAAATGGGTTGTGTCGTTGACCGACGTCAGAGACGCCCTTTCCCGATGGCGGCATGGTGAAGAGCGGCTTGCGCCGTGGCTCCGCTCGTACCGGGGTGTAAGGGTGGACGGCCTCTACTCGATCAAGGATCCCGTTCCGGGGCTGCTTCTGACCGCGCGCCAAGCTCGGAGCTTCGTGACACGGACGGGTGGACAATCCAGGCGGACGGGCCAATGAAGCTTGAACGATTCATCACGACGGCGGCTGTGCGGCCGCCGGCCGCCGTGCTTCAGGTCAGCTACGCCTGTGGCTTGGGCATTATCCGCGACCTCGGCGTGCACGGCGTCCCGATGCTCGCTCTCGACCCTGACCCGGCGTCCATCGGTCTTCGGTCGAAGTACGCGCTGGGACTTCGGTGCCCTGATCCGCTCCAGAGCGAGGAGGGATTCCTCGTCTACCTTGAGGAGCTCGGGTCTCGGTTGCCGGATCGGGTCGTCCTCTTCCCGAGTCATGATGAGTACATCTGGCCGTTGTCCCGTCACGCCGAGCGGCTCGCTCGCTGGTACATCGTTCCCTTCTCCCGATGGGACGTCATGAGCCGGGTGCACGACAAGCGCGAGCAGATGGAGGCGGCCTGGCGAGCTGGTGTGGACACGCCTAGGACTGTCTTCGTCGATTCGGCGGCGGAATTGGAGTCCGCCGCGGACGATGTGGCCTTCCCCGCGATCCTCAAGCCAGTCGAGTCGCTTGCCTTCAAGCGGCGCTTCCACCGCCATATCCTCGACGTGCAGACACCCGACGACTTGCGACGGGTTTACGACAAGGTCGACGATCTCGGCACGCTCATGCTTCAGGAACGCATCCCCGGCGGTGAGGACGAGCTATACACGGTGGGATCCTATCTGGACGAGGGCTCGCGACCTCTGGCGGTGTTCACAGGTCATAAACTCCGGCAGTACCCGCACGCTGGCGGCAGCTGTCTCGCAGGCGTCAGCCGATGGATGCCCGAGCTGGCGGCAGCTGGCTTGCGGCTGCTGCAGGAGCTGAGGTTCCACGGGGTGAGCCAGGTCGAGTTCAAGCGTGACCCGCGCAGCGGCAAGTACTGCCTCATGGAAGTGAACGCGCGCCACTGGAAGTGGCACAGCCTCGCCGCCGCCTGTGGCGTGAACCTGTCGCTGGTTGCGTACGGCGACGTCATCGGCCGTCCCTACGTTGCTCCACGGCAGCGGGATGGCGTCAAATGGATCGTCGCGAACAAGGACATACCATTGGCGCTTCTCGAGATTGCGAGACGTCAGCGCGACGCGTGCGACTATGTGCGCACGCTCCGCGGAACGCGCGTCGACGGCTTGCATTCAGTGCATGACCCATTGCCCGGCCTGTTGAACGCGGCTGCCGTCGTCAAGCAGGTGGCGACGCGGCAGTCCCGCTCGCGAGGCGAGGTCTGACCCTGGTATGAAATGGGAGCAGCGCCTGCTGCGGCGCACACGGGCGAAGGCGTCACTGTGAGCCTGCGCGAACTCAGTGTGATCGTCGCAGCGCCTGCGGGCTTCGTCCCGCGCGCAGCGTGGGTGCTGGATACGCTGCTGGCACAACTGGGCTGCCGCGCGGTCCTGATCGATCAGCCGGAGCATGCCCCCGAGCCATGCTTTGCGTACGCATCGTCGCCCGTGCCTGGCGTGCCGACACTACCCTGCAGCTGTGCCGCGATGAACCTCCTGGCAGCCGGAGAGCCCTTGCCGCGGGGCTCCTACAGCATCATCAGCGGAGGCGATGGTGATGTCGTCGGAGCTTTCGCATGCGACAACCACGAACACTTCGCCGTCGCGTTCGATCTCGTCGCCTCCGCGTTCGCGCTGCTCTCCTGCTGGGACGAGCGCACGAGCGACGAAAGGGACTCCTATGGACGCCTTCCCTACTCCGCCAGCATCTTCGCCGCCAATTCCGAACTCGACATTTCCAGACCTGCCGTTGACAGGTATGTGGAGGTGCTTCGCGGCGTGGTCGCGCCGCGCCTGCAGCAACTGGATGAGCCGCCGCTGCCGCCGCCCGGCTGGATGTGGGCCGATGGCAACGGGAACGGCCCTGCCGGCGACGGGATGGGCACGCCGTTCGCGCTGGCGCTCACACACGATCTGGACAACCTCTGGCGCTGGACGCCGCGTGGCTTTGCTGCCGCTGCATACCGTACGCTGCGTTCACTCCTCACGAGGGATCCAGAGGGCGTGTACCGCGAGGTGGGCGACTTCGTCGACTGGCTTGCGCGGCATTTGCCGCGAGGCTCCGATCCCTACTGGACGTTCCCGCAGATACTGAGTGGCGAAGATGCTCGTGGCGTCACTTCCACGTTCTTCATCATCGCCCGTCATACGCATGCCACCGACGGCAATCAGCCGCACAAGTACCAGAAGCTCCTTCCGGCTGCCCTACGCACGTTGCGCGAGGGTCGGCGTGAGGTGGGCTTGCACGGCAACGATAGCGACAGGACCGGTTTCGAGGCCCTTTGCGCCGATCGGAGCAGGCTGCAGAGGGCGAGCGGCGGGCAGGTGGAAGGAATGCGCTATCACTACCTTCGCTGTCTCTATCACGAGACCCTGCCGATGCTCGAAAAGGCTGGTTTCGCGTACGATACGAGTCTCGCCTTCGCAGAACGCGAGGGCTACCGTTGTGCCTGCTCCTTCCCCTTCCGCCCTTACTCGCTCGACGAAGAACGGCCGCTCGATATCGTCGAGCTTCCCCTTGCGGTCATGGACGGCACCCTGCAGCAGGCTCACTATCGCGGCCTTCCCGCTGTGGACGCGGAACGTGCCGCTCTGGCCGTGCTCCAGAGGGCCGCTCGCAGCGGAGGCGCGGCGAGCGTGCTCTGGCACAACAACCGTTTCGATCGCCGCATCTCACGGGGGTATGACGGCGTCTACTGGCGTCTGCTGGACCAGCTCCTCGCGCAGGGAGCTCGAGTCGGCTCGGCCGGAGAGATCGTGGCGCGCTGGCGCGAAGCCATGGATGGGCCTGACACCCGTCAGATTCGGACGCGCCGCGCCGTACCTCCTTCGGCGCGCCGATCATCATCCTTCAGGGCTTCGGTTCGTATCCTGCACATGTCGGTCGTCCACAAGCCTGATGACCCGCGCATTTACGAGCGCGAGTGCCATGCTCTCGCGGATGCCGGGTATGCGGTGGCCTACCTCTCGCCGGGCGCAGATGGCGGTCTCGACGGGAGCGGTGTGCTGCGCGTGCCGCTGCCTCTGCGGAGCAGACGAACGCGTTTCCTGAACGTGGCCGGGATCGTCCAAGCACTGCGCGTCCTTCGTCCTCATGTCGTGCACATCCACGATCCGGAGTTGCTCACGCTGTTCCCCGTACTCAAGAGCCGTGTCCCGCGCCTCGTGTACGACATGCACGAGTACGTCCCCGAGGCTGTGGCGGGAAAGCCGTATATTCCGGCGCCTGTGCGGCCCCTGGCCTCCGGCGTCACTGCGGTCGCGCAGCGAAGGCTCGCCGCGCTCGCGGACGGAGCGGTGGTCGTCACTCCGGAGCAGCTTGCCGCGCTGGACAGCTGCCCTTCCCTGCGCCTGGTCTTGCCCAACTACCCTCGGATCGGGCGCTTTGCCCCTGTGCAGCCGGTGATCCAGTTGGCTGCCGATTCGCGTCTGAAGCTCATGTACGTCGGCAGTCTTTCGCGTGCTCGGGGCTGCACGATGATGCTGGACGTGATGGAGCAGTTGGATGCCAAGGACGCTGTGCTCTACCTCGGCGGCACGTTCAACGACCCCGCACTCGAGATCGAGGTGCGGGCGCGGCTCGCCGCAGGCCTCGAGGATCGCGTTCGAATCCTCGGACGCATCCCGCCACCTGAGTTGCCGCACTACTTGGCGGCGGCGGACGTAGTCTGGGTGCCCTCGCTACCCGACAGGCAGTACCGGCACCCCACCATCCCCACCAAACTGCTCGAGGGGATGGCGATGGGCAGGGCTGTGCTCGTGAGCGACATGCCGGGACGCGGTGACCTCGTCCGTCGCGAGGCGTGCGGCATCGCCGTGCCTCCCGGTGTCGAGGGTCACCTCGGAGCTGTTCGACATCTGCTCGCCAGCCGACAGGAGATTCGGACCATGGGCGAGCGGGGGCGCGGTGCGGTCGAACTGACCTACTCATGGGAGGCCGTCGCCGGCGATTTGGTCGAGTTCTATGATGCGCTCTGCTCCGGGCTTCGGGTGGGAGGTTGACCTTCTTCGGAACGATTGGCCAGTGGGATCGAGACGGGGTCCCCCGCCAAGCCGCTCTACGCTATGATGACCTTCGTTCGCCGTGAATGTGCCTGCACCGGCTGTAGGCGGGGAGGCAGTGGTGGCAGATTCTGACAGTCTGGCCAATGTCTGGATCCTCGTGCCGGCGCGTGGCGGCTCGAAGGGCATACGTGGCAAGAACCTGAGGCTCCTCGCCGGCCGCCCTCTACTTCTTCACGTCCTTGAAGAGGCAGGTCGGCTCGTACCTCGCGAGCGGCTCATTGTTTCTACCGACGACTCTTCGATCTGCCGTGCTGTCGAAGATTGGGCCATTGTGCACGAGCGATCGGCAGAGCTGGCGGACGACCGTGCGACTCTTGACGACGTGGCGGTCGCCGTCGCCGAATGGGCTCTTGGCAGAGGAGCAAGTCCAGGCGACGTGCTGCTCACGGTTCAGCCGACCAGTCCCTTCGTCAGGGCCGCCTCGATACGAGCGGCCGTAGCCTGCCTTGCGGAAGGAGCCAGAAGCGTCATCTCGGTGAAGGACGACCGCGGCTTGCGATGGGGGAGGGACGAACAGGGCGAACCTCAGCCACTGTTCGCCGAGCGCGTGAATCGTCAGTGGCTGCCCCCGACGTGGGCAGAGACGGGCGGCGTGATCGGCGCTCGACTGTCTGACATCGTCCAACGAGGGACGCGAATCATCGATCCCATCGCCCTCATCGAACTCGACCCGATAGAGGGTCTCGATATCGACACCTATGCGGATTGGGCCGTCGCGGAGTTCTATGCCAGCAGGCGACGAATCGTCATCAGGGCGGACGCCGGTTTGACCCTTGGCATGGGTCATGTGTACCGGGCCTTGGCGTTGTTCCTCGAGCTGCACGACCATGATGTTCGTGTGGCGGTGCGGACAGACGAGGCACATTCGCTGGGTGCGGAGTTCCTGCGCCAGCATGATGTCGCCGTGGAAGGAATCGAAGAAGACCGCGATTTTTTGCGTCTTCTCGAGGTCATCGAACCGGACATCGTCGTTGTCGACATGCTGGATACGGATATCTCGTATATGGAGGATGTACGATCACGTGCCCCCTTCCTCGTGACAATCGAGAACCTCGGCCCTGGGGCACAAATGGCAGATATAGTCATCAACGATCTGTATACGGACTTCTACGCCGCCGAGAATCATTGGTACGGAGTCCGGTACGCGATTCTCGGACCGCAGTTCGAGCGTATCGGACCTCTGCCGGCGATGCGGGCGAGTGTCTCCAGGATATTGGTCTCCTTCGGCGGCGCAGACCCTCAGTGCCTGACGCGGAAGGCGCTTGAGGCGATTGCGGAAATCGGATTTCAGGGTGAGGTCACGGTCGTACTGGGCCCCGGGTATCCGCATGGCGACGTTGATCTGGCGGAGTTCGGGGTGTGCGGAAAGGTGCTGAGGGCTGTCAGCGATCTGGCCGTTCTCATGCGGGACTGCGACTTGGCGATCACGAGCGCGGGGCGAACGGTCACGGAGCTCATGACCCAGGGAATCCCGACGATCGCGCTTTGTCAGAACATGCGTGAGCTGATGCACACGCACGCCTCGAGTCCGTTCGGCGTGACCAATCTCGGACTGGGGGAGCACATCACACCGTCTGCCCTGGCAAAGCATCTGACGGTACTCCTCGGAGACACCCGGCTGCGCGAGTCGATGCGCGCGCGGATGCTGTCAGCCGTGCGTGACAGGTCCAATCGTCGCATCGTCGAGGATGTACTGGCCGCCGCCGAGTGCCGCCGCCGAGGTAAGGAGTAGAGGTGGAGCGAACTGCCCTGCACATAGGTCCAGCCACGATCGACGACGCTCATGAGCCCTTCATCATGGCGGAGGCGGGTGTCCATCACTACAACAGCCTTGAGCTGGCCAAGGAGTACCTTCGTCAGGCGCGGATCGCAGGCGCGGACGCCATCAAGTTTCAGACCTACGATGCGGCACGCTTGGCCGCGCGCTGGGCGCCGACGTATTGGAGCGACGAGACCGGGCGTACGCAGTATCAGATATTCGCCGGTCGCGCTCGGCTGACGAAGGACGCTTATCGCGAACTCTTCACGTTCGCCGCCGACCTCGGCCTCCTGTTGCTGTCAACTCCTTTTGATCCGGATGCCGCTCGCATGCTGAACGACTTGGGCATGTCTGCCTTCAAGATCGCCTCCGCCGATATCACGGACCTTCCTCTGCTGCGCGTGATCGCGGAGTTCGGCAAGCCCATGCTGCTGTCCACCGGTGCCTCGACCATGGAAGAGATCAAGCGCACGGTCGACGAGATTCGATCCAGCGGATGTTCGCTGGCCCTGCTGCATTGCACTCTCAGCTATCCGACGGCGGTGGCGGACGCCAACCTTCGTCGCGTTACCGCTCTGCGAGATGAGTTCCCTGATCTGGTGGTCGGCTACTCAGATCACACTCAGCCTCAGGACAGCGAACTTGCCTGCCCGATCGCGGTTGCCTACGGCGCGAGAATCATCGAGAAGCACTACACGCTCAACAAGTTCTTGCCCGAGGACGATCACTATCACGCGGTCGATCAAGCGGGGCTGAGCAGGCTGGTTCGCAATTGTCGCGACGCCTGGCGGCAGACCGCGACGTACGTGGAGATGTCGGAGTCGGAGAAAGCGGCGCGCACGTACGCTCGACGCAGTCTGGTCGCCGCGCGGCCCCTGCCTGCAGGTCACGTTGTCACCGAGGGCGATATAGACGCGAAGCGCCCAGGCACCGGCATCTCGCCTCTGGAGGTCGACTCAATCGTCGGCAGGCGCACGAATCGCTCCTTCTGCGCGGACGAACTCATTGCTTCTGACGGGCTCGAGTAGTCCATGAGCTGATGGCTGACTGCTGACTGGCGAGGAGCGGCCGGCTAGATCGTGCGCAGGAAGGCTTCCATCAGCGGCCATGTCGCGTCGATCCGGGCAGGCACGGCGGCCGAGCGCGGAAAGCCGGTCTTCAGCTCCTCGCGAAGGATGGCGAGCGTCTCTCCGACGGCGCCATGACGGGCCTGCTTCACGGGGTACCGCTGGGACAGCAAGCGCCCAGCCTTTGGTGACGAAAGGGCGCGAGTCAGTCTGCTCGACCACGTGAGATCCCATGCGCGTACGCCGGGAGATCCAAGAGCCTCGGTGGCGCCACGACCTCGACCGTCCTCCTCCAGCAGAATGCTCGGTCGCCGCTTGGACACGAAGTACAAGTGACCGTGAAGGCGGTAGCCGACGTGCAGATCCGACTCGTCGTAGAACGCAATACGTGACAGATCATAAGAAACGTCCTCGATGCGGCAGCCGAGGCCACGCGCGAAAGATGCATAATCCTTGAGCTTCTCGGCTGCGTCTTTCCCCGTGTGCTCGTCCGCTTCTATGCCTCGGTGGAACGAGACCACGATCTCGGCATCGGGCAGCAGGCCACGGAGCTCCCTCAAGAGCCGGCGGCTCTGCTCATGGAACATCGATTGCTCCGGCGGGGTGAAGACGAGACGTCGCACATTGGTTGGGACTCGAAGCGGCGTTCCCAGGCTGTCGAGGTCGTACCATACCGGGCAACCCGTCATGACACAGTCGATCTCGTTGCGTCTCAGGACTTCGGCGGAAAGGTGGTCACGCGCCGAGAACCTGGCTCTGTCCTCCAATGAGCGCACAAGGCCAAGAGTGCGCGTGGAGAACCGGTAGTGTGCAAGGTCAAAGGAATCCCCAGGCTCTCCCTTCCAGCCGAGCCCAAGGAAGCGGACCTGGACTCCGAGTCGCGCCAGTGTTTGAGGATCGCTGAACAAAGGATAGACGCGACCGTACATCCCCGGACGATACCCGGGGCCTCCGGCGACGACGACGGCGCGGGCCGAGGCGACCTCGTCTTCTCTTCCGTCGAGCGTCTCCCAGTTCGGCATCCAATGGATCTCGTCTCCAACCACGCGCTCAAGAAGGGCGCGCGCTCGATCGGTGATGATGAAGTCGCCGATGTTCTTCTTGGCGCCCGAGAGGAGAGCGATCATCGCGGACCCTTCACTGGCGTTGGCCGCACGGCAGCCGCCTGTGTTCCCCGGACCGAGAAGAGATCATCGAGTTTGGCGTGCAGCTCGTCCATGGAGGCGAAGAGATTGCGCTGGTACTCGCCCAGCGATTCAGGCAGCGTGTTGCCAAGGGAGCGGTCCTCGAAGACGTACATGAGAGAACGGTCAAGGCCGAGGTCAATCCGCTCCCAGATGGTGCTCGAGCGCAACGCGACTGCGACGTCCGCCTCATAATGTGCGCCCCGTGAATGGCCGGGACGATCGTCTATCGTGACGGTTTCGCCGTCCGCAAGCCCGCGGTAGGGGGGCTCAATGCCATGCTCGTGGAGGAGTTTTCGTTCATACGGGTGCATGTAGATCCGCAGTGTACGGCCGTGTGAGTGTGCGTACCTGACGAGCGTTTCCACGACCATTTGTGAGTGACGCTCGTAGACGTTACCGCGATAGACCCCGGCTCGCACCTTGTTCACGTCGCGAGCCCAGATCGTCCCGCCCTCCCGCGCCCAGTCTCCTGAAGCGAAGAAGCCGATGTCATAGATGGGGGACGCGGGCACGAGCATGCTCCGTTCCGCGACGTACTCGCCCGAGCGGTAAAGAATCCTTGCTGCCTTGAACTCGCCCTGGTTGCGGAAGTACTCCGCTTCCGGCACGTTGACCTTGGAAGTGACCACGGCGGTGACGGGAATGTGGAGCCGGCGTTGGTTGCCGTAGAGCGGCATACTCTGGAAGACCAGCATGACTTCCGCAGCCGTATGCCGGGAGATGAACGTCGCGATCAAGTAGCTTCGACGATCGAACGGGTTCGTGATGAAGACGCGGTCGTACTGGTCGACGGCTTGGGCGAACGAGTTGATGGTCGCAAAGACATGACCCCACCAGCGATATCGGTCGTGAGGATCGGCCAGGGTGGCGAGTGCGGCCAAGCGGGCTCGGCGGCGCCAGGCCCGGGCCAAGCGCCGCTCGTGTGGCGTCATCTGCCGGCTCCTGCCTCTCCCCTTGAGCCGATTGGCCAGCAGGAAGTCGACCTCATCGCCAAAGTGGGCCTGGGCGAACGCGGCTCTGATCTGACGCACCGATTCCTTGGTCGCACTCGTGTCGTAGAAGACCGCGCGGGAGGACGGCGAGGCGGCCATCCTCGCTGAGCGCCTCTGCGATCCGATGAAGACGGTGTGAAGGAGGCTCGCTCTGTCCAGCAGCCAGCTTCGCGGCCCTCTCTCCGGGAGCTCGCGATCGGCGAGCGCGGCTCGGAAAAGATCGAGGTCTCCGCAATGGTCCACAAGGCGCAAGATGAAACGTTCTGCGTTCAGGTCCCCTCCATGAGCTCGAGCAACGTATCCCGCTCAGCGATAGATCTGCAGGTCGAACAGGCGATGATATGCGCCTTCGGCAGCGAGCAGTTCGTCATGGGCGCCGTGTTCCACGATGACTCCGCGATCCAGCACCACAATCTGATCCGAATGCTGCACCGTGGAAAGCCGATGCGCAATAACGATCAGGGTCTTGCGGTGGCGTATCGATGCCAAAGCCTTCTGAATGTACTCTTCCGACTCCGAGTCGAGCGCGCTGGTCGGCTCGTCAAGAATCAGAATGCCGGGATCCTGCAGGAAGACGCGGGCCAGTGCGAGTCGCTGTCTTTGACCACCGGAGAGGCGCAGCCCCCTGTCACCCACCTTCGTTTCGAGTCCCTCCGGCAGGTCATAGACGAACTGCGAACAGTAGCCCGACTCGAGAGCCAGCTCGACCTCCTCGGCGGTCGGCGTTCGATCCAGGCCATAGATGAGATTTTGGTAAATGGTGTCGTCGAACAGGATGGCATCTTGCGTCATGAAGCCGATCTGACGCCGCAAGGAGCGGAGTTCAAACTCCTGTACGGGTGTGCCGTCGAAGAGTATCCGGCCGCTCGTGGCGTCCCTCAATCGGGGAATGAGATCGACCAGCGTGGACTTGCCGGCTCCCGACCGGCCCACGATGGCCGTTTGCGAGCTGCCGGGGATCACCAGATCGACCCCTTTGAGAACCAGTTCTTCCGAGTCGCTGCCGTACGTGAAGCCCACATTCTCGAATCGGATTTCGTGCTCGATGCCCTCGAACTCGGTCTTTCCTCCCTTGATCTGACGGGAAGCCTCGGCCCGCTGCACCACATCGCGCACGGCCATCAAGCTGTCGATCTGCGCGGACAGCGATTGGCGCTGCCCGTTGAAGTCCTTGGCTTTCTGGTTGAGGCGGAGCAGGATGAAGAGGAAGAGGCCGAGGGTGGAGAGGGATGCATCGAAGTACTCGACGCCGGCATAGATGGTCGCGAATACGGTGAGCATCAGGAGGGGGTCGATCGTCACCTCGATAACACCGCTGAAGAGCGCGATGCGCACTTGGGCTTGGGCCAGATGGCCGACGACGTCTTTGACCTTCCGTTTCTCGGCCCGCTCCTGGCCCAACATCTTGATGAGTCGGACGGCGATGATGCGCTCGCCGAGCATCGAGTAAGTCTCGTTGTTTCGACGCATCATCTCCCCGCCGAGCGCACGTGATCTGGTCACGGCCCCTTTGACGAGCCGCGAGATCAGCCCGATGGCGATGATGGCCATTAACGCGAGACGCCAGTCGAGCGCGATGAGGACGATCACGTACATCACAATGACCAATCCGGTCGAGAGCTGCTGCAGGAAGACGAACAACGCCTGGCTGCCGCGCTGGACCTGGGCAGTCAGGGTGCTCACCAGATTCCCCAAGCCTTCATTGACGATGAAGGCCAGATCGCCGTTGGCCAGAGCCGAGAATCCGTCCACCCGCATCCTCGTGGCAGCCGACTGCTGCACGCGCGCGGCGGAGTAGGCGTAGGCGAGATAGAACACCTGGCGGAGCAGGACGGGGACGAAGGCGAAGACCAGCAGCGTGAGGAGATTCACGGGAAGTCCCAGCGCGTTGATGAACCCGAGGAGCAGCTCGCCGAAGATGCCGGAGGGGTCGGTCGTGCCGTACTCGACGTACTGAAGCACCGGATTGAGGAGGCCCACACCGATGCCCTCGAGAATCGCGAGCGTGACGGCCAGCGCGATGAGCAGGACTATCCTGCTGCGACGCACCGACAGCATGCCGAACAGCCCGAGGCCACGTCGGAACAGCCCCTGCTTTGCTCGGTCCGCCAACAGCACTCCTTGTGACTCAGTGAGGGGTCCGGCTCACTCAAGGGCAGGGAAAAGGAGCTGGCGACCGCCCCGGCGCGGTTGGCCGCATGATATCACAGGGGTTCGAGGGGCAGCTCCGACCTGGGATACCATACGAACGTGATGTCTCAGGCGGACAAAGGCGAGTCGAGACACGGTGCGGGCCGGACCAGGACATGGCATGCGACGCTCCTTCGCTCCTGGTGGATTGTCTTCGGCCTCACCGTGCTGGGCGCGCTCATGGGAGCAGCGAGCGCGGCCCTCATGCCTGACGAATTCACGGCAACCTCCGGGGTCTATGCCGGGCAGACGACCAACGCCAACGGGGCTCAGATCCTCGGCATCATGTCTCAGTCGCGATCGGCAAGCGAGATTCTGGCCAGCAACGAGGTTGTGCGTGAGGCGGCGGCACGAACCGGAATGGGTATGACTGCGGAAGTGCTCAGTGAGGAGATCACAGCCGAAACGGGCGGGCTGATCGCCATCTCCGTGACAGACGCAGACGCACGGCGAGCGGCAGCAGCAGCCAATGCACTCGCCGAGGTGTTCGTCGAGCGCATCTCCGAGGACAGCGCCGACAGGATCGCGGTCCTTGAAGACCAACTGGCGATCACTAATGCCGCGCTCAAAGCATCGACAGCGCGCAGCCAAGCCGCGAAGCGCGGGCTGCGCGCCCTTCTTGCCGACGACGCCACTGACAACAGCGCGGCAGTAGCATCCTATGTGGCCACCATGCAGGCGGCCTCCAGTGAACAGCAGGCGCTTCAGGCGGCCAACCAGAAGGTCGAGCTCCTTCTCGTCGCGGCAACGCAGGTCGAACGCCCTTCAATCGTGTATCAAGCGGTCGCACCAAGCCAACCCAGCAGACCTCGTGAGTCCGTCAATGGTGCAGTCGGCGCGCTCCTCGGGTTCGTCCTCGGCATGATCGTCGCACTCGCCATGCACAGCTGGAGGCCGCATCGGAATGACTCGAACTGATGAGTGAGCTGTTGAACAGTACCGCGAAAGCAATCGAGAGTCCCGCCGAAACGGGTAACGACGGGTCAGAGATCGCCTCGCCGGGGCAACCGTCTCTCCGTTTGGGGAGAACAGCCTCTCTGGGTGTGGCCAGCGTTGGTGTCTCTCATTTCCCGCGAGGTGCATCCTGAGCCGCACATCTTCCCGCGGCGCAGGGCCTCGACAGCGGCCCCGTTCTCAACGGTACGACATCGCCCTCCTGTCGATTGGGGCCGCATGTACCCTCGCCTTCGCTCTCGGGTTGGTGCTGCGTCCGGCCGTCGGCCTTGTCTCGCTGGCAGCCTTTGTCGCGGCAGCCATGCTGCTTCTTCACTGGCGACGGATCGCTCGAGTGCCGGTCGACTCGCTGCTGAAGGCTTCTGTGGTCTGCCTCCCGTTCCTCGCCCTCCTTGGCCCCTCTTTCGCTCCACCGTCCGTCCCGCAGTTGTTCCTCTACCGGATTGGTCTCCTCTTCGTTGGGGTCGTCGGTCTGTCGTATCTCATCGTCAAAGCGCGGCCGCTGAGATTCGCCGCCGCCGACGTTTCGATGCCTCTCGTTCTCTGGTTCGCTTGGCTGGCCGTCGGCCTTCTGTGGGCAGGCGACAAGTCTGACGGCTTTGGCTATCTCGCCGTCGTCGCCACGATGATGGCGGCGACTGCTGCAGCTGCTGTATGCGGAGTCAGTCGTCGCGCACTCGTCGCCTTGAGCATCACATTGGCCGTTGGCTACGGCTTCATCGTGGGGTTTGCGCTCCTCGAGGCTGGACTTGGCGTGCGTCTGCCGATGTCCCGATATGCCTCGTCGCTCGCTTCGGGGACATATGCGGTCACCAGCGTGTTCCATAACCAGAACGATCTCGCCACGTACCTGGCGCTCTGTTGGCCGTTCCTGCTCTGTGCCCTCTTCTTTGCACGGCGCCGTCGGTGGATCGTTCTCAGTCTGCTTCTGATCGTGCTCGGCTCGGCCGTCTTCGTGCGCACTGGCTCGCGGTCGAGCCTTGTCGCCATCGCCGTTTCCTCTCTCGGCGCTGTGGCGCTCTTCGCGAATGTCGGCTCTCGCCTCTCCTCACGGGCTGGGAAGATCCTGGGAACGGTGATCGTCGTTGGTTTGGCGGCGGGTGCAGGACTCCTCCTGTTCAACAATTCCGACAATGCGATGCTCCGCCAATTCAGACTGGAGGCATTACTCTCCCAAGCCCAGTCAGGTACCGGTTCCGGTGCCATCAGGACTGACTTGACCAGCCGGGGTCTCGAGATAGCAGGCACCACCTTCCTCCTCGGTGCGGGACCTGGACAGGCGGAGAGGATCGTTTCCTCCGGAGTCGAAGCCTTGGGCATCTCCAATCTTCACAATTGGTGGCTCGAGACATACGTGAATGGCGGGTTAGTGGGATTCGGCCTGCACTTCGCCCTCTTCCTTGCGCTGCTCATAGAGCTCTGGCCCATTGCCCGCCATGACCCTGATCTCCTGCTGCGATATCTCGCCAGCGGGACCCTGTTGGCCCTGCTCGGATTCACGATCGGCGCGCTGGGACCCAGCAGTTCAGCCGGTTTCGCGCCTCTGTGGATCCTGTACGGGCTTGGTCTCGCCGTGATCTCGCGCTCTCGCCTTGCAGAGCGCGAGATCACGGCGAGAACGCCTGGCCCGGCGCTGCGGCCTTTGTTGAGGACGGACGTCGAGGCGCACACGGGCACGACGAGCAGATGAAGGGATCCTCTCCGTCTCACGCTTCAGGGTACCGGCAAGCTGGATGGAGCCGCTGGAGGAGCCGCTCGCGGCGGGCGTTCTGTCACGATTTGGTAGACTGGTACCTCGATGGGCGCGGACCTTCGTGTCGCGCTCAGCCGTCCAGGGGGTGACCCGTACGTGTGAGCATCAGGCATTTCAGCAACGTCCTCGTTCTCGCCCCACACACCGATGACGGCGAGTTCGGTTGTGGCGGAACGATGGCTCGGCTCATCGAGAGCGGCATCAAGGTCACGTACGCGGCCTTCAGCACCGCCGCCAAGAGTGTCCCCGATGGTTTCCCCAGAGATGTCCTCAAGCACGAGGTGCGAGCCGCAATGGCGGCCCTGGGCATCCCTGAGCAGGACCTGAGGGTCTATGACTTCGAGGTCCGGACATTCCCGACAGTGCGTCAGGACATCCTCGAAGAAATGATCGTCCTGCAGCGCGAGGTTAATCCGGACTGTGTTCTGATGCCCGCGCTCATTGATCTTCATCAGGACCACAAGACGATAGCGGAGGAAGGGCTGAGGGCGTTCAAGCGAACGACCGTCATGGCCTACGAGATTCCTTGGAACAATCTCAACTTCTCTCACCAAGCCTACGTGCGGCTCGAGGAGCGGCACGTGGAGAAGAAGGTGGAGGCCTTGGCCTGCTACGCCAGTCAGGGTCACCGCAACTACATTCGAGAGGACTACATCCGCAACGTCGCACTGACGCGAGGTATCAACATCGGTCGCGAGTTCGCCGAGGTCTTCGAAGTCTACAGGTGGATACTCTAGCGCCGTCGTCGCGCCGCATCGCATCATGACGCTCCCGCCGCTCTCGATTGTTCTCACGGCCGTCGGTTGTCCCGGCGCCAGCACACTCATCCGTATGCTCAAGGCCAACGGCGAACGCCAGATCAGGATCCACGGCGTCGACATGCGACGGGATGCGATCGGACGCTTTCTGTGCGACGGTTTCACCCTCGTACCGCCCGGCTCGTCTCCGGACTACATCTCTTCGCTGGCAGCCGTTGTCGAGGAGGTCCGTCCCGACCTGCTCTTTGTGCAATCGTCGCATGAGATCGAGACTGTGGCAGCGCATCGAGACAAGTTCGAGGCGCTGGGCACCCGCGTTCTCGCTGACGGCCTGGAAGGAATGAGGATCGCCGGTGACAAGGCGCTCATGCACAACGTCTGCAAGGACATCCCGGTACCGCAGCCAGAGCTGATCATGCCCACGAGTCTCGACGAATTCATCGACGGCGCACGTCACCTCGGCTATCCGAACGTTCCAGTCTGCTTCAAGCCGCCGGTTTCCAAGGGCTCGCGGGGCTTCCGAATCCTGTCCTCCGAGGTCGATCGCGTCCATGAACTTCTCTGCCAGCGTCCGGTCAACAGGTACATGACGCTTCAGGACTTCGAAGACCTCTTCCGCGGGGCTGAGCCATTCCCTCGGCTCATGCTCATGGAATACATAGACGCCCCGGAGATCACGGTCGACCTCTTCGCGTGCAAGGGCGAGGTGGTGCTGCACCAGGTCAGGACGCGGGAAGAGTTCCTGACAGGCCTCGCCATGGCATTCAAGACCATAGACCGCCCAGACCTTGTCGAATTGACACGGAAGGTGGTGCGCCGTCTGGACCTCGACTACTTCCAGAGTGTGCAGTGGATCGGGGGGCGCCTCCTGGAGATCAATCCGCGGGTATCCACCTTCGTCTATCAGGAGGACTTCATCATTCCGTACCTGGGGATCAAGCACGTACTGGGCGAGCTGGACGGGGACGCCATCGCACTCGCCCAGTCGAGAGTTCGCACGTCTCGCCGCTCCGTGCGGTACTACGACCAGGTTTTCTGGGACGAGTGACCGCGGAGGCGGGCACGTGCACATCCTGTTCCTGAGCCACTACTTCGTACCGGAGAACAACGCGCCTGCCGCGCGGGTGCACGCCATCGCTCGTGAGTGGTCGCGGCTCGGACATCACGTCACCGTCATCACCGGAGTGCCCAATGTACCGGCTGGAGTCGCCTTCGATGGCTATGAGAATCGCTGGCGGCAGGTCGAATGGATCGATGGGGTCCGCACAGTCAGGGTCTGGACCTATCTCGCCGCCAACCGGGGGCGTGTGCGGCGCGGCCTCAACTATCTCTCGTTCATGTTCACAGCCACGCTGTTCGGGATGGGCCTGCGGCCTCGGGCGGATGTCGTTGTGGCAACGTCGCCCCAGTTCTTCGCGGGATGGGCGGGAGTGCCTGTGAGCCGCGCGCAGAAGGCGCCGTTTGTTCTCGAGGTGCGGGACATCTGGCCCGACTCCATCACGGCCGTCGGGGCCCTGAGCGAGGGCCATATGCTCGTGAAGGCGCTCGGGCATCTGGAGCGGTGGCTGTACGGGCGGGCCGATCATATTGTCACGGTGGGCGCCGGATACCGGCAGAACATGATCGCCAAGGGTGTTCCCCCGGAAAAGATCGACATCGTGACGAACGGCGTGGACAGCGAACTGTTCACGCCCCGGCCGGCCGATCCTGAGCTTCTGCGCCGCCTCGGGCTGACAGGCAAATTCATAGTGATCTTCGCGGGAACGATCGGCATGGCCAGTGGTCTCGACGTTGTTCTGACTGCGGCACAGCGACTGAAGGAACAAGGCCGTTCGGACGTGGCATTCCTGCTCGTGGGCGACGGCGCCGTTCGTCAGGCGCTTCAAGCCGAGGCGGCAGCTCGCGGCCTCGATGCCGTCGTGTTCACCGGGCTCGTCCCGCGCCCGAAGCTGCCGGCATACCTGGCGAGCAGCGATGCCTGTCTGGTCCACTTCCGAAAGCAGCCCCTGTTTGGCACGACACTCCCGTCCAAGTTCTTTGAGGATGCTGCGATGGCAAAGCCCATCCTGCTCGGTTTCGAGGGGGCAGCCCTCGCGATGCTGCGGGAGGCGGACTGCGGTATCGCGTTCGAGCCCGGCAATGGCGACGAACTCGCCGCCGCCGTCGTGCGTCTCGCCGACGACGCGGATGAAGCGGCGCGGCTGGG
This sequence comes from uncultured Thermoleophilia bacterium, assembly GCA_964533575.1. Lineage (GTDB taxonomy): Bacteria > Actinomycetota > Thermoleophilia > UBA2241 > UBA2241 > CAIXSE01. The sequence continues at coordinate 25,533 of CAZHMG010000023.1, forward strand.
TGCCAATGGCCGTCATTATGTCCTTGAACACTTCGACCGGCGCCGGCTCGCCGGGCGCTATCTCGAGATACTCGAGCGTCTTGAGCGAACGGGGCCGTCAACGGTGGCTCGAGCAGACTGACCCGTCGGCACATGAAGTGCGCTGAATGGTCTGCGATAGTATGTGGCAGCGAATGCGCCAGGAGGACGTGTTGGCAGACGAAGATGACGTTCTCGATATCGGCTCGTGGTTCATGACCCTGGTGCGCAGTTGGTGGATCATTCTCGGATGTGTGCTGCTTGGCGCCCTCACGGCGGCAATCGTCACGTGGCTCATGCCCGAGGAATACAAGGCCACCGCCTCCGTCTACATCGGCCAGACCACGGACGCGAACGGCAATCCCATGGCGGGATTGAACTCGAACGCGAGGGCGGCCACGCAGCTGCTTGCCAGTGATTCGGTTCTCAGAGAGGCGGCGCGGCGTGCTGGCGCGGACTTGACAGATGAGGCGTTACGCGCCCAAGTCACCGTCGAGGTGCCGACGGCCATCAGGAATTCCAGCTCCGTCGTCAATATTGTTGTCATTGACGTGAAGGATGAGAACAAGAAGCGCGCCGCCGCCTCGGCGAATGCCCTCGCCACGATCCTCCTCGAGGAGATCTCTCAGGGAGTGGAGGAGAAGATTGTGCTGCTCGAGGAGCAACTGGTGGAGGACGAAGCCGCGTTCGAGAACTCCGTCGAGAATAGCCGGGCGGCTCAGGCGGCCCTTCGCGAGCTTTCCCGGAGGAGCGGCGGCGCCGACGAGAGCGCGACGGCGCCCTATCTCGCCGTCGTCCAAGCCGCCGCCACTGAACAGCAGGCCCTGCAGTCAGCGATCCAGAAGACGCAGCTTCTCCTGCTCACCGCACGCCAAGTCGAGATGCCGAGTCTCCTCAATGAGGCGACAGCTCCATCCTCTCGCAGCGGCCCTGATTTGGCTCTCAACGTTGCAGCTGGTGCGCTGGCCGGCTTCGTCGTCGGCGTGGTTCTGGCCTTCGTACGGCGTCATTACGCCGAGCGCCGTTCACCGTCCTGAGAAGCCGGGGGGTCCTTGGTGAGCCGCCTCTGGCCTGCTCGCCGCAATCAGCGCCAGCAGTTCCCATGCCACGGTCGCTCCCAGCATGGCCGTCAAGTGAGAAGAGTCCAATTCCGGGATGACCTCGACGATGTCGGCGCCAGCGAGATCCAGCCCTCGGCAGGCCCGAAGCAGGGCAAGCGCCTGCATTGAGCTTGGCCCACCGCACTCGGGCCGCCCGGTACCGGGAGCGAAGGACGGATCGACGAAATCGATCGTGAAGCTGAGGAAGCTCTTGCCTACCGCACGATCGACGGCGGCCGCCACCACGCCGGTTCCCATCTGCACCAGGTCGTCCCATGGGACGACCTCGAACCCTCTCTCCCGGTCCTCGTCGAGCTCACGGGCGTGATACAGGCCGCCGCGCATACCGAGAAGGGTTGATCTGCGCGGATCGATCAGGTTCTCTTCGAAGGCGTGCCGCACCACCGTCGACTGTGTGTACCGCTCGTCGGGGTCTTCCTCATCCGTGTCGGTGTGCGCCGCGAAGAGAACCAGGCCAAGTGGTCCGTGTGCGTGCGCTGCCGCTCGCAGTTCCGGCAGCAGGACGCTGTGATCGCCGCCGAAGCCGATGGGGACGACAGCGGCGGCATGCAGTTTCTGAAGCGTCTCCTGCATCCGTTCGAACGAGCGGTCGATGAAGCCGGTGACGACGGGAGCGTCGCCGTAGTCGATCACGGAGAGTCGCTCGAACACGTCCACCCGCTGCGACGGGCTGTAGTAGGGACGCAGAGTGAGTGATCCCTCACGAATCGCTTTGGGGGCAAACCGCGCTCCAGATCGGAGTCCGCCCCCTGAGTCGAAGGGCAGGCCGACGATCGCGACGTCGACGCCGTCGAGGTGCAATGTATGCGGCAAGCGCAAGAAGGTGGATGTGCCGGCATATCGTGGCGTGTTGCTTGAATCGGCGGGACCGTGGCCCTTCATGCTTGCTCCCGTAGGATTTCGGATGCGGACTCCGTATAGTCTATCGTCCCCGAAAACACGCTTGGATTCGCGTTTGAGCCAATCCGCCGTCAGGAGTACGGCAAGGAAACGTATGAGTGGCGAGAGAACACGAATCCTCGTTATCGACGATGATGCCGAACTGGCCCGGATCGTTGGCGCCGCTTTGGAGGCTGAGGGGTACGAGTGCATCGTCGCTTCTTCCGCCAGAGTCGGCCTCGAGTTGGCGCACAGCCGTCACCCACACCTGATTCTGCTCGACGTGGGGATGCCGGACATGGGCGGGCGCCAAGTATGTCGCGAGCTGCAATTCGGCCACAGCAAAGACATCCCGGTGGTGCTGCTGGGCACACGGCAGGAACTGCATGATGCCATAGCCGTCAGAGGCGCCGTGGCCTCCGGGCGCATCACGAAGCCGCTCCGTCCCGAGCACTTGACCAGGCTGGTCCGTGATCTGCTGCGGGACGCGCTCGTGTTCTACGACGACATCACGCTGCTGCCGACGCCGGCACAGGTGCAGGCGGAGGTGCAGCGCAGGTTTGTCCAGAACGCGCACCTCGGAATGCTCTACGTGACCCTGGAGGGCATCGGGGCGCTTGAGCAGACGCAGGGCTTCGAGGTCGTCGACGATGTCTTCAGAACAGTCGCCCGGCGACTCATCGGGGCCCGTGGATCACTGCTTCGTGAGGATGACCTCATATCCGTCGCCACCATGGGCAACGGCTTCCTGATCCTGCTCTCACCCTCACGCGACAACGGCACCCTGACGGAAGACCATGTCTTCGCGGTGAAGCGCCGGCTCGAGCAGCAGCTTGTTGAAGGTTTGGAAGAGGAACTCGAGAGCGCGCTGTTCGCCAAGCTGGGGCTGTTCGTCGGGCACGCGAGATTGACGCAATCGCCCAAGGTGCGCTTCCGCCGGGCCTTGCTCGAGGCTGTCGACTCCGCCGTCGCCAGCCTCGACCGGGAACGCGATGAGGCGCAGCACAGGCTCCGGCAGGAGTTCGACCGTGTCCTGGAGGGCCAGGAAATCTCATGCGTCTTTCAGCCGATCCTGAGGCTCGACGGCTACGAGGTGATCGGGTACGAACTGCTCGCCCGCGGTCCGGAGCACACAGAGCTTCATGCCCCGGAAGTCCTCTTCGAGGTCGCCCGGCAGCAAGGGCGTGTAGCCGACCTCGATCGCGTGTGTCGCATGACAGCCGCCAGACATGGTTGCGAGCTACCAGCACGGTACCTCCGCTTCATCAACACGGAACCCATCAGCCTCTTCTTCCACGCTCGCAGCCATGAGTACATTCGTGAGTTCATCGCCGGGACGCCGGAGGCGCTGAGGTCGAAGACGGTCATTGAGATAACCGAGAACGCGATCATCGAGGACTTCGAGCATATGCGCGAGGTTCTGCGACGCATCAGAGGCGAGGGATTCCTGATCGCTATCGACGACGCGGGAGCCGGCTACTCGGGCCTGCAGAAGATGGTCGAGGTGGAGTCGGACTTCATCAAGTTGGATATGAGCCTGACGCGCACGATCGAGGAGTCCGTCGTGCGGCAGCGGCTCGTCGGGACGCTGCGCGATTTCTGTCAGGACGCCCAGATCCGGCTCGTCGCCGAGGGTATCGAGACGTACGCACAGCTCGACGTTCTCCGTGCGCTGGGTGTCGGCCACGGACAAGGCTTCCTGTTCGCGTTCCCCGGCTCGCCCTACCCGCTGCGCGAGATCATTCCACCGCTCGAAGGACGCTCGTATCTACCGCCATCCGGAACTGGAGTACATTCCGTCGGATGAAGCTGTGTGCGAGGCCTTGCGGTTGTGACGACGGCTCGTGGTAGAATGCCGCCCACGATGCCGAGCCCTGACGCCAACAGCCGCCGTTCCCCGCGCCTCTGGCGTCGCTGGCTCTGGCGCGCGTAGCGCGCCCACACTCGACATCTCGCGCGGGCACGACCCGCACCCCCGACACAGCTTTTCATTCAGCTCTCCGTGCCCGCGTGAGAGCGCGAATCACGCAAACGCTACGCTGTCTGTTCTTGCAGAGGAGGCGTCATGACGAGGAAAAAGTTCCTGCTCGACGAGGAGAGGATCCCGACCCGCTGGTACAACATCGTACCCGACCTGCCCGAACCGCCTGCGCCGCCACTGCACCCCGGCACACTGCAGCCTGCCGGCCCGGACGACTTGGCGCCCATCTTCTCCCCCAGCATCATTGCGCAAGAGGTTTCGGCCGAGCGATACATCGAGATTCCGGACGAGGTACGCGAGATCTACAGGGTGTGGCGGCCGAGCCCGCTCATCCGGGCGACCGGGCTCGAGAAGGCGCTGGATACGCCGGCGAAGATCTTCTATAAGCACGAGGGCGTCAGCCCGGCCGGTTCGCACAAGAGCAATACGGCTGTCGCCCAGGCGTACTACAACAAGATGGACGGCACGCAGCGCCTCGCCACGGAAACAGGCGCGGGGCAGTGGGGCAGCGCTCTCAGCATGGCATGCCACCACTTCGGCCTGGAGTGCTTCGTCTATATGGTCAAGGTGAGTTACCACCAGAAGCCCTACCGCCGAAGCATGATGCAACTGTGGGGCGCGGACGTGATCCCCAGCCCCAGTGACCGGACGAATGCTGGTCGCGCCGTCCTTGCCGAGGATCCGGATTCGCTGGGCAGCCTCGGTATCGCCATCAGCGAGGCCGTTGAGGATGCCGTCACGCATCCCGGCTCGAAGTACGCCCTGGGCAGCGTGGTCAATCACGTGCTCCTGCATCAGACCGTCATTGGCGAGGAGGCCATCCTGCAGTGTCAGGACGCAGAGGCCTATCCCGACGTCGTCATTGGGTGTGCCGGCGGCGGGTCCAGCCTTGGCGGCATCGCTTTCCCGTTCATGCGCGAGAATCTCAACGGCAACGCCAATACGCGCGTGGTCGCCGTCGAGCCGAGCGCATGCCCCTCGTTGACCAAGGGCAGCTTCACCTATGATTTCGGTGATGAAGCGCAAACGACGCCGCCCTTCAAGATGTACCCTCCCGGACACGAGTCCGCCCCGGCCGGCATTCCCGCCGGCGCCCCAGCCACACTCGGCCCGGATTTGTAAACGCCGAAAAATACCCCTCCGAAAAAACCGACGGCCAGCGCCAGAAGCGCGATCAGGAGAGCCGTCTCCTTGCGCATGTAGTGGCTGA
>CAZHMG010000024.1:0-29637 GCA_964533575.1 uncultured Thermoleophilia bacterium
CCCCGTGGGGGGGCGGGCGGGGAACGGGTGTTGTCAGGGGATTCGGCCAAGAGGGCCACGGGCCCGAACACCTTCCTGGCCATTGTGCTCCGGGTCGCCGAAGGGGCGGACCTCAAGGCCAATGCCGACGCTCCGGCGGGCGGCTACATCCTCGAGTCGCGCGTCGATCCGGGCCGCGGTGTGGCGGCGACAATGCTCATCAACCGCGGCACGATCAATGTGGGGGACGCCATCGTGGCCGGCGAGGCGAGCGGCCGCGTTCGCGCCATGCGCGACTTCAAGGGAGAGCCGGTCAAGAAGGCTGGCCCGTCCACGCCCGTCGAGATCGTCGGCTTCGATGATCTGCCGACGGCTGGTGAGTTCTGCCGTGTGGTCAAGGACGAACGCCTGGCCCGTTCACTGGCCCAGCGGCGCGCGAACCGTCTCAGGTCGGAGGCGATCGCTCGTCAGCACGCCCTGACGCTCGACGACGTCTTCGCACGCATCGCCGCCGGCAAGGTTCTCGATCTAAACTTGGTCGTCAAGGCGGACGTCCAAGGCAGCATCGAGGCCCTCAGCGACGCCCTGCTCAAGATCCAGCACCCCGAGGTCAAGGTTCGAATCATCCATTCGGGAGCCGGCGGCATCAACGAGAACGACGTCATGCTGGCCAGCGCTTCTTCGGCGATCATCATCGGTTTCAACGTTCGTCCGAGCCCGGCCGCGTCGTCTTTGGCCGAGACCGAGGGCGTCGACATTCGCACCTACCGTGTCATCTACAAGGTCACGGAAGACATCACCGCCGCGCTTGTCGGCATGCTCAAGCCGACGTATGCCGAAGTCGTTCTCGGCCAAGCCGAAGTACGTACGATCTTCAAGGCCTCGAAGATCGGCACGATCGCGGGCTGTATGGTCATTCATGGGACGATCACCCGCGGCGCGCAGGTTCGCGTGCTGCGCAGCGACGTCGTCGTGCATGACAGCAAGATCGCCTCGCTGAAGCGCTTCAAGGAGGACGCGCGCGAGGTCCAGGAGGGCTTCGAGTGCGGCATCCTCGTCGACAACTTCAACGACCTCAAGGAAGGGGACGTCCTCGAGGCCTACGAGACGAGGGAAGTCGCCCGTGACGTGTGACGCCGGAATCGGTGTTCTGCTCGCGGAGTTGTACTTTCCGGCCAGCCGGTCGCTCAAAGACAAACGCGCGCCCTTGGCCTCGCTGCGCGACGCGCTTCACTCACGGTATCGCGTGTCGTTCAGCGAGGTAGGGCTGCAGGATGCGCGTCAGCACGCGCAGGTGCTTGTCGTGCTCGCCGCGTCCTCGCAGCGGCACGGCGCCGAGCGGCTGGACGAGGTGGATCGGTACCTCCACGGCCAGGAGTTCGAGGTGTCTCGCGTCCTGCTCAAATCAGTCGATCCGGTGGGTGCCCTGTGGGATTGCGACGACTGAAGGTCAACGAGGCGATCAAGGAGACCCTCTCCACGGTCATAGCCGCCGAGGGCCTCAAGGATCCGCGCGTCGGTTTCGTGACGATCACCGGGGTCGACGCGACTCCCGACCTGCGCCAGGCGAAGGTGTACGTCAGCGTTCTGGGGAGCCAAGCCGAGCGCTCTGCAACCCTGCGAGCGCTCGACAACTCGCGCGGGTATCTGCAGTCGCGGCTGGGTGAATCTCTGCGAATGAAGCGCACGCCACAGCTGCAGTTCATCTACGACGAGACGCTGGACAACGCCATGCACATAGCGCGCCTCCTGGCGAGCGAGGAGGCCGTGTTGGGCAGCGAGGCGCCGGAGATCCTCGTCGGGGGCGAAGAGCCACCGGAGCCGGACGACGGCGAGCCTGTTCCGGAGGGCGAGACGGACGAGTCGCAGGGTCGGCCGCAATGAGGGCCCTCGAGGCCGACCTCGCTTCCCTGGGCCGGATGATGCGCACGGAGCCGCGCGCCGCGCTGACCGTGCACGAGAAGCCGGACACGGACGCCATCGGCGCCGCGGCCGGGATGCTCGATGTTTTCCTGCAGCTGGGCGTCCCGGCGCGGGTGCACGTCGCTGAAGACGTCGTCCTTCCGCTCGGTGACTGCTTCCTCCCCCATGACGCCGTACTCCGCACGCTGCCGGACGGCGACGTGCCCCTGTACGCGCTCGATTGCAGCACGCGTGAGCGTATCGCCCTTCCTGTCGAGGGATGGCGCGGACGTATCGTGAACATCGACCATCACCACGACAACACACGCTTCGGGGACGTGGATCTGCTCAGGCCGAACGCCAGCAGCACGTCCGAGGTGGTCTGTGATGTCGCGGGGAGCCTGGGGCTGACCCCTTCGCTGTCCGCCGCGACCGCGCTCTACGCAGGATTGTCCTTTGATTCTGGCCACTTTCGTCATCAGAACACGAGCGGGCACACCTTCGAGTGCGCCGCCTGGCTCACCACTCTGGGCGTAGATGTGACGAGGGTCTATGAGCTGTTGTACGAGCAGCGGTCTCAGGCCGCCCTGCGGCTTTGGGCGCGAGCCGTCACTGCCGCCCAGACCTTGGCGCACGGCCGGCTGATGATCACGACCATCGGACTCGACGACTACGCGGTGACCGGCGCTCAGGAGGATGAGACGGAGGGCATCGTCGAGACCCTGCGCGCCGTTGCCGGTATCGAGGTGGCGGCCCTGGTCAGGGAACAGACGCGGGGAGCTCGTGTCCGCGTCAGCCTGCGATCTGACGATCTGGACGTGAGTGAGGTCGCGGCCCTTCGCGGCGGCGGCGGACACCGTCTGGCGGCCGGATTCTCGAGCGACGACAGTCCGAAGGAGGTGGCGACGTGGCTGAGTTCCGAACTCGCAAGGCGCCTGTCGACGGCGTCCTGCTGATCGACAAGCCGGTCGGGCTCACGTCGCATGACGTGGTCGCCCGCGTGCGGCGCAAGGTGCGTCCTGCAGTCAAGAAGGTGGGCCATGCCGGCACCTTGGACCCTTTCGCTACGGGCTTGCTCGTGGTGCTCGTCGGCAGGGCGACCAAGCTTGCCCGCTTCTTCGTCGATTTGCCCAAGGAGTACGTGTGCACGGTGAGGTTCGGGGTACGCTCGGACACCGGCGACCTCACCGGTGAGCTCAGGCCCAGCGACGCGACGACGACTCGCGACGCCGTCGAATCCGCTTTGCCACAGTTCCTCGGCACGATCATGCAGCAGGTTCCCATGACGTCGGCCGTCAAGGTCGAGGGCGAGCGCCTGTACAAGAAGGCCCATCGAGGCGAGGTCGTCGAGACTCCTGTGAAAGAAGTGGAGATCAACGCCATTGAAGTACTCTCCTTCGACGAGACTGATCAATCCATGCGCTGCCGGATCGCCTGCTCTAAGGGCACCTATGTGCGCCAATTGGCCACCGATCTGGGCGAGGCGGTCGGCGCCGGAGCTCATCTCGAGGAGCTTTCACGTACGGCGATCGGTGAGCTGCGCCTGATCGGCGCTGTCCCGCTGGCCGAGTTCGAGGAGGCGGTCGACGACCGGCAACCGAGCGACGATCGCATTCCCGGCCTCGTATCGCCGACCGCCGCCCTCCAGTTCATGCCCGCCGTTCAGCTCTCCGCCGCACAGGTGACCGCGGTTCGCAACGGCGCTCGCTTGCCGGGTGGGCCGCAGGAGCCGGTCCGCGTGACGTATCGCGGCGAACTCATCGCCATCTACGGTCCGGCAGAGGAGGGCCACGCCCTCAAGCTGCTCGTGAAGCTGTGACGACGATCTTCAACGGTTTCGCCGGCCTCGCCGCCCGCCCGCGGGCGCTGGCCATCGGCACGTTCGACGGCGTGCACAACGGACACCGCACCACCATCGAGCGCGCGATCGGTCTTGCCCGGGAGCGGGATCTCACGAGCACGGTGCTGACGTTCGATCGTCATCCGCTCTCTGTGCTCAACCCCCAGCACGCCCCGCAGTTGCTCACTTCGCTGGACGAGCGCATTCGTCTGATCGCCGAACTGAAGCCCGACGAGCTCCTGCTGCTACCGTTCGACGCGGCCTTTGCCGCCCTCGGTGTGGAGGAATTCTGTGTCGAGGTGCTGGCCGGCGCACTGATGGCCCGCGTTGTGGTCGTGGGCGAGAATTTCAGGTTCGGCGCCGGCGGCGCCGGCGACGTCGCGGCTCTCCGCGCCTGCGGCATCCGGCACGGATATGACACGGTTGAGCTCCGTCTGCGGACCGAAGGCGGCGAGACGATCAGCTCGACCCGCATCCGTAGCCTGCTTCGCGCCGGCCTCATAGAAGCGGTTCGCGAACTGCTTGGGCGGCCGCCCTCCGTGAGTGGCCATGTCGTCCATGGCGAGGGCCGCGGCATGGCGCTCGGCGTGCCCACAGCCAACCTGAGCGTGTCGTCACACATCATGCGTCCCGGGCGTGGAGTGTACGTTGCCAGGGCACTCGCGGATGGTGTCTGGTACCGCGCCGCCGTCAACATCGGGCTCAACCCGACCTTTCACGGGGCCCAGGAGACCGTTCCGGCCGTGAACGTCGAGGCTCACCTGCTCGGTTTCGCCGGTGACCTGTACGGGCGGGAGGTGCGGCTCGAGTTTCTGCACAAAGTCCGCGACGAACGCGGCTTCCATTCAGTGAGTGATCTGGTGGCCGCGATGCGTCACGACATTGCCGTCGCCGGCACGCTTCCGGACGATGCATTCGCCGCCGTTGGGCTTGCCGCGGCCGCGGTGTCCTAGCCCCCCACGGCGCTGTGGTTTGTCCCTGCCTCCCCCTGTGCTACCCTAGCGCCCGACCGCCTACTCGGTTGCGGGTCGCCTACCCGCTACTGGGTTCCCGGATACTCCTGCAAGGGAGGTGATTCACATGGCATTCACCAGAGAAGACAAAGAAACGATCATCACCAAGCACGCCCAGCACGATGGCGACACCGGTTCTCCCGAGGTCCAGATCGCACTGCTCACGGCGCGCATCTCGAGTCTCACCGAACACCTCAAGACCCACAAGAAGGACCATCACAGCCGACGCGGCCTGCTCAAGATGGTCGGCCACCGGCGCCGCCTGCTCAACTACCTCCAGGCTCGCGACCTCGAGCGTTACCGGGCCCTCATCAAGGAGCTCGAGCTCCGCAAGTAATGTCGGCAGGCGGCCATATGCCGCCTGTTCCGTTTGATGCCCCGGCACAAACGGGCGAAGGTCCCGCGCGCAATGAGGCGCCGGGAAAGAGACGAAGGAACAAATGAACACAGTCGAAGTTGAAATCGGCGGAAAGACCATCACACTCGAAACCGGGCGGTTGGCCAAGCAGGCCAGCGGCGCCGTGCTCGTACGCTGCGGCGATACTGTCGTCCTCGTCACGGCGGTAGGACGCGAAGAGGCTCGCGAAGGGCAGGACTTCTTCCCCCTCACGGTGGACGTCGAGGAGCGGCACTATGCCGCCGGAAAGATCCCGGGCGGCTTCATCAAGCGCGAATCGCGGCCGAGCGAGAAGGCGATCCTTGCCGCGCGGCAGATCGACAGGCCAATCAGGCCGCTGTTCAAAAAGGGCTTCATGAACGAGGTCCACGTCGTGGCCACCACGCTCTCCGTGGACCTCGAGAACGCGCACGACATCCTCGCGACGATCGGCGCCTCCGCGGCGCTCACGCTCAGCGAGATTCCCTTCAACGGACCCGTCGGTTCGGTCCGCATCGGTCGCATCGAGGACGAGTTCGTCGTCAATCCGACGCTCGTGCAGATCGACGAGGAGTCGGAGCTTGATCTCGTCGTGACCGGCACGAGAGACGCCATCGTGATGGTCGAAGCGGGCGCCAAGGAGGTTCCCGAGAGCATTGTCGTCGAGGCCCTTCAGGTCGCGCACGACGAGATCAAGAAGCTCATTGACGTGCAGCTCGAGCTGCAGCGCCAGTGCGGCAAAGCCAAGTGGGACGTGCCCGACCTGATTGTCGACGAGGCCATCCTCGAAGAGGTCCGCAATGGGTATGGCGCCGCTCTGGACACGGCTACGCAGCTGGTGGAGAAGCACGAGCGGCAGAATGCGACCAGTGAGGTCAAGCGGACGGCCATCGAGGCGCTCCTCGACGAAGAGTCAGCGCCGGAGCGCGTGACGAACGTCCGCCGGGCGCTGGCCAAGCTCGAGAAGGACATCATTCGCGATCGCATCGCCGTCCAGAAGCGTCGTCCTGACGGACGCGCGAACGACGAGATCAGAGCCATCTCGTGCGAGGTTGGCCTGATCCCGCGCACCCACGGGAGCGCGCTGTTCACCCGCGGCCAGACGCAGGCGATGACCCTGCTGACGCTGGGCGGCACCGGGGAGTTCCAGCGCATTGACGGCCTGGGAATCGAAGACAAGAAGCGCTACATCCACCACTACAACTTCCCACCGTACTCAGTGGGGGAGACGGGCTTCATGCGCGGCCCCAAGCGCCGTGACATCGGGCACGGCGCGCTCGCCGAGCGGGCACTGCTGCCCGTGCTGCCGAGCGAGGCCGACTTTCCCTACACGACACGCATCGTTTCCGAGATCCTCGAGAGCAACGGCTCCTCATCCATGGCGAGCGTCTGCGGCTCCACGCTGTCGCTGATGGACGCCGGCGTGCAGATCTCGGCGCCGGTGGCCGGTATCGCGATGGGTCTCATCATGGAGGGTGACGACTACACGATCCTCACCGACATCGCAGGGGTCGAGGACCACCTCGGCGACATGGACTTCAAGGTCGCCGGCACGGCGAAGGGCATCACGGCGCTGCAGATGGACATCAAGATCAGCGGCGTCACCTTCGGCATTCTGGCTGAGGCCCTCGAGCAGGCGCGGGTCGCGCGGCTCTTCATCCTCGAGCGCATGCGAGAGACGCTTCCAGAGCCGCGCAGCGAGTTGTCCCAGTGGGCGCCGCGCATCTTCAGCATCCAGATCAACCCGGACCAGATCGGGCTCATCATCGGCAAGGGCGGCGAGACCATCCGCGGCATGACAGACGAGTTCGGCGCCGATATTGACATCCAGGAAGACGGGACGATCTTCATCTGCGCTCCTGACCAGGAGGCGGCAGAAGGCGTCATCCAGCGCATCCAGGGGATGACCAAGGAGGTCGAGGTCGGCGACGTCTTCACGGGACGAGTCGTCAAGACCACTGACTTCGGTGCGTTTGTCGGGCTCAAGAAGGGCACTGATGGGCTCGTCCACATCTCCCGCCTGGGCAAGAAGGGCGAACGGGTCAAGTCGGTCGAGGACGTTGTCAAGCGCGGCGATGTCGTCACGGTTGAGGTCGTCGAGATCGACAAGGCGAGCAACCGGATCGGGCTGTCGCTGCTGAAGGGTCCTGACGCCGAGTGAGCCAGGACACAGGATGAATCTCGAGGAGGGTCACCGCCTCACCACGCTGGACAACGGCCTGCGGGTGGCCACCGAGCGCATGGATGCCGTGCGCTCGGTGGCCCTCGGTATCTGGATCGCCGCCGGCTCGCGGCAGGAACCCGTCGAGCAGGCGGGCGTCTCGCACTTCATCGAGCACCTGCTGTTCAAGGGCTCGTCCCGATACAGTGCCCTCGACATCGCCCGTATCTTCGACGATATCGGGGGAGAGCCGAACGCAGCGACCTCCAAGGAAAACACCCTCGTCAACGCCCGCTTCCTCGATGAAGACCTCGACACGGCTTTCGAGGTCATGGCCGAGATGGTCGCTCGCCCGTGCTTCACCGACCTCGACCATGAACGCGAGGTCGTGCTCGAAGAGGTGGCGATGTACGAGGACTCGCCGAACGAGCTGATCCACGATGAATTGGCCGAGGTCGTCTTCGGCGGCCACCCGCTGGGACGGCCCATCATCGGCCGTAGCGACACTCTTGAGCGTCTCGATCACGCTGCCGTTCGCTCATATCACGAGACGCACTACGTGAACCCGGGCGTTGTGATCTCGGCCTGCGGGCGCGTGGATCACGATCACCTCTGCGAACTCGCGTCGGCGCATTTTCGTCCCGAGCCCGGCGTCCTTGTGCCCCGGCCAGAGCTGAGCGCACCCGGGTTTCGACACGTCGCCAACTTCGCTCCCAAGGACACCGAGCAGTACCATGTCTGTCTCGGCGGTCCTGGCCCCCGTCGCAGCGACGAAGACCGCTTCGCCGTCTTCGTCGTCGACCAGATCCTGGGCGCGTCCTGGAGTTCTCAGCTCTTCCAGGAGGTCAGGGAGAAACGCGGTCTGGCGTACTCTGTGTACTCGTACACGTCGCAGTACTCGGACGCGGGGCTGACTGCCATCTACTTCGGGTCGCGTGAGGAGGCCCTTGGAGAAGCGATGGAGGTCATCCTCACCGTTTTGTCCGACCTCGAGGGCGACGTCGACGACAACGCCGTGCGGCGCGCCAAGAATCACCTCAAGGGTCAGCTCGTGCTGAGCATGGAGAGCCCCTCGAGCCGCATGTATTCACTCGGGCGTACCGTCATCATGGAGCTCCCCGTCCTCTCGGTGGACGAGGTGCTCGCGCGCATCGAGGCGGTCAGCACGGACGACGTGAGGCAGGCCATCCGGCGCTACTACGACCCAAAGAAGTGGTCGACGACGGGTATCGGCCCGAAGGCAGACCCCTTCCGGGCCGTCACCCGGGGGTTCGCCTGGGAGGAACGGTGATCGACGTCCTCGTCAGCGGTGCGGGGGGCAAGATGGGCAGTCTCAGCGCGGCGACGCTCGCCGCGCAGGATGATTTTCGCATCGTGGCCCTCGTCGATCCCCGTAGCGGCGAAGGGGACCGGGGCGCGCCATGGTTTTCGAGTGTTTCCGCGGCGCTCGCCGGGAGCAGCCCGGCCGCGGCGCTTGAGTTCAGCGTGCCCGCGACCGTCCACGAGAACGCCGCCACGCTGCTCGAGGCCGGCGTCCCCACAGTCGTGGGCGCCACCGGCTTGAGCGACGAGCAGGTGTCCGAGCTCGGCGCGATCGCCGCGGCCAAGGGCGCCGGCCTTCTCATCGTGCCGAACTTCGCGCTCGGCGCCGTATTGCTGATGCAGTTCGCCCAGCAGGCGGCGAAGCACTTCGGACATGCCGAGATCATCGAGATGCACGGGGCGGCCAAGATCGACGCGCCGTCAGGCACGAGCCTGCGAACGGCACGCCTGATGGGCTTGTCCGACCAAGCCGGCGACGACCCTCACCCCTCGCCGGCGCGTGGAGTGGCTGCCGACGGCGTGCACATCCACAGTGTGCGGCTCCCGGGTCTGGTGGCCCATCAGGAGGTCCTCTTCGGCGGCGACGACGAGTTACTCACATTGCGGCACGACTCGTTCTCGCGCCACTCGTTCATGAGTGGTGTCCTGCTGGCCATGCGCCAGGTCAACAGCATCACGGGGACTGTCATCGGCCTTGAGAACCTCCTAAACTAGACGCTCGTCCATGATGCCGGGACTGCCGGAGGGGGAAGAACGATGACCGCTAGCCTTGGGACCATTCTCACCGCGATGGTCACGCCGTTCGCCGCCGATCTGAGCGTGGACCATCGCCGGCTCGGCGACCTCGCGCGGTTCCTCATCATGCATGGCTCAGACGGCGTCGTGGTCGCCGGAACGACCGGCGAGTCACCGACGCTGACCGACGACGAGAAGGTAGCCATGACGGGCACGGTGCTCGAGGCTGTCGGCGACCGCTGCCACGTCATCGCCGGTACAGGCTCCAACGACACGGCGCACAGCATCCGGCTGACGCAGCGGGCGGAGCGGGAGGGCGTGCACGCGGCGCTCGTCGTCACGCCGTACTACAACAAACCTCCGGAACGAGGGCTCATCGAGCATTTTCGGGCGGTCGCGGAAGCCACGTCGCTGCCGATTATCATCTACAACATCCCAAGCCGGTGTGGAGTCAACCTGTCTCCCGAAGCCCTTGCGACGCTCTACACGATACCGAACATCGTCGCCGTCAAGCAGGCGAACCCGGACTTGTCGGAGACGCGCCGTCTGCGGGAACTGTGCGACATGGGCGTCTACGCGGGCAACGACGACATGCTGCTGGACGTGCTGCGCATGGGCGGATGGGGCGGCATCTGTGTCGCGAGTCACGTTGTGGGCCCTCAGCTCGCAGCGATGGCCCGCCTTCTGGCCGCCGGCGACGAGGCAGGCGCGGCTGCTGTTGACGACAAACTGCAGTCCCTCTTCGAGACGCTGTTCATCACCGCGAACCCGATCCCCGTCAAGACGGCGATGAATCTTCTCGGGCACGAGGTCGGAGGCCTCCGCCTCCCGCTCGTGCCCGCCACACCCGAAGAGACAGAAACGGTGGCGGCGGAACTGCGCCGCCTCCACCTGCTGATGTGAGGCGATGGTGACCAAGGACACAGTCAGAATCATCCCGCTCGGCGGACTCGGCGAGATCGGCAAGAACATGACGGCCGTCGAACACGACGGCAAGATCGTCGTCATCGACTGCGGCGTCGAGTTTCCCCGCGATGACATGCTGGGCATCGATCTCATGATTCCCGACGTCCGCTGGCTCCTCGAGCGCCAGCAGGACGTGCTCGGCTACGTCATCACGCACGGGCACGAAGACCACTTCGGTGGCCTTCCCTTCGTTCTCAAACAGCTCAGCCGGCCGGTGTACGCCAGCCGCTTCACCCTGGCCCTCATCAAGTCGAAGCTCGACGAGCACGGCTTGCTCAGGACGGCTGAGCTCCACGAGGTGAGCGACAGCTCACGTTTCGAGTTGGGCCCCTTCGACGTATCGTTTGCCGCAGTCAGCCACAGTGTTCCCGACGCCCTCGCCATCGTCCTCGGGACCAGCTTCGGTTCGGTCCTGTTCACCGGCGACTACCGTTTCGATCACACCCCGATCGACGGGCGTGTCACCGACGTCAATCGTTTCGCCCAACTCGGACAAGAGGGCGTGCTGGCGCTGCTCGGCGACTCAACCAACGTCGAAACGGCCGGTTCCACCGGCTCCGAAGCCATGGTCGGCCAGGCGTTTCATCAGATCTTCGCGGAGGCCGAGGGTCGCGTCATCGTGGCCAGCTTCGCCTCTCACATCCATCGCGTCCAGCAGGCGATCACGATCGGCCATCTGCATGGCCGCAAGTTCGCCGTCTCAGGACGCTCGATGCAGAAAAACGTGAACATCGCCCGGACGCTCGGGTACCTGGACGTCCCCGACGGCGCCATGATCAAGCTGTCGGAGATCGACAACTACCGGCCGGAGGAGATCCTGATCCTTTCGACCGGAAGCCAGGGAGAACCGCTGTCAGCCCTCCGCCGCATGGCCTTCGATGATCACCCGCAGGTCGGCCTGCACGAGGGCGACACCGTCGTGATCTCCGCCAAGGCCATTCCAGGCAACGAGGTCAGCGTCATGCAGACGATCAACCGCCTGCTCAAGGTCGGCGCCACGGTGGTCTACGGCGAGGAGACCGGCGTGCACGTGAGTGGTCACGCGGCGCGCGAGGATCTCCGGATGATGCTCAATCTCGTGCGCCCGCAGTACTTCGTGCCGGTCCACGGCGAGTACCGGCACCAGCATCTGCACGCGGCACTCGCGCGTGAGGGCGGCATGGAGGACGAGGACATCTTCATCCTCGAGAACGGGGACGTACTCCAGATCACATCGGACAACGCGGAGCTCGCCGGCAAGGTTCCCACGGGCGTCGTCTTCGTCGACGGGTTCGAGCTCGGCGGTGAGGACGGCATCGTCCTTCGCGACCGGCAGCAGCTCGCGGGGGACGGCTTCCTGATCGCAGTGGTGACCGTCGACGCGCAGACCGGCCACAGCGTCGCCTCTCCGGAGCTCGTCGCCCGTGGTTTTCTCCACAACGACGAGCGCCAGAAGGACATGCTGGAGGAGTGCCGGGTGGCGCTGGACGAGCTGCTGGGAGAGATCGGGGAGGCGCACGTCACGGGCCGCCGGCTCATCCAGGACGACGTCAAGGAGCGACTCGCGGAGTTGGTGTACGCGCGGACCCGTCGCCGTCCCCTGATCCTCCCGATCGTCGTCGAAGTCTGACCTTCGCCTCCGCCCCGTCTGCGCGAGGGATTCAGGCAGGACCGTTGAATACTTCGAGTATGGCGACCGCCAGGTCAAAGCACGTCCGCAAACGTACCACCGGCACGGCTGGAGGCCGGGGCACGCCTGCTCGGGCAACGTCTGGCCGGTCTGGCGCCGGAGGGCGCCACGGTCGGGAATTGCTCGGCATCGTCATCGTTGCGGTGGCCATCTTCCTCGCCTTCGTGCTCTATCTGGGCTGGGACGGCGGCTCCCTCGGGCGCTGGCTCGGCTCGGCCTCCCTGTGGATCGTGGGCCTCTTCGCGTACGCCCTGCCGCTGGTGCTGTGCTTCGCCGCATACGTTTTGCTGGCCACCCCGGAACGAAGGCCCAAGGCCGGTCTTCTCTGGGGTCTGTCGCTGCTCGCCGCCGCCTTCCTGATGGCGGCTGCCGCCGATGCGTTCGGGGTCTTCGCTGGGGAGCGGCCGGAGCGGTTGTTCCGGGACGCCTACATGAGGAGCCACGGCGGCGTGACCGGCGAGCTTCTCTGGGCCGGCCTCGGCGAGACCATCGGGCTCATCGGCGTGGAGATCCTGATCGTCGCGCTGCTCCTGGCCGGCGTCCTCCTGGCTACCGGGTCGTCGCTGCGGCAATGGGCGGCGCGTTCACGTCATGGTGTCGCAGCCGCGAGCCGCGTCGCCCGAGACCAAGCCGAGACGCTGGGAGCCAGAAGACGCGAGGCGACGACGCACCGCCCGGCTGTCGCCGATGCCGGGGTCTTCGATCCGGCCGAGTACGCCGACACGGCCCTGTTGTCACCGGACGACGGCGTTCCCGTGGCTGAATACGAGTACCCTCCGCCGTCCGGCTACGGTTATGCGCCGTCCCATCTGGTCGACGGCGCCCAGGAGGCGCCGGACATCTTCGGAGAGGGCGGCATCCTGCCCGGCGGAGCGCCGACAGCCGGTGAAGAGCCCGAGCACGGCGACGAGGAAAAGGCGACCGTTCAGTTGTCGCTGGCCGAGGCGGCGGTCGAAGGACCGGGTGGGGAAGAGGCCGCGCTCGCCTTCACCGGTATCGAGCGCCGCGAATGGATTCTGCCCGAGGCCGCCCTGCTGCAGCGCATCGGCGAGGGCAAGGGCGAGGCCCCCGAGACGATCAGCGCCGTGTCCCAGCGTCTCGTCGAGACGCTGGGACACTTCGGTGTTCAGGCCCACATCATAGGCACGGTTTCCGGTCCGCGCGTCACCCGTTACGAGCTGCAGCTTGCTCCCGGCATCAAGGTCAGCCGCGTCGCCGGCCTCAAGGACGACATCGCGTACGCGCTCGCTGCCACCGACGTGCGCGTCCAGGCGCCGATCCCCGGCAAGACCGCGGTGGGCGTCGAGGTGCCGAACGTGCAGGCGAACTACGTCTCGCTGGGCGACATCCACAACCCGTTCCCGCCGCAGGCTTCTCCGATGTCCTTCTGGCTCGGCAAGGATGTAACCGGGAAGGCCGTCTTCGCCGATCTGGTCAAGATGGTGCACCTGCTCGTGGCCGGGACTACGGGGTCGGGCAAGAGCGGATGTCTCAACGCGCTCATCAGTTCGATCATGCTCCGAGCCACGCCGGATCAGGTGCGGATGATCATGATCGACCCCAAGAAGGTCGAGCTTTCGAATTTCGACGGCATCCCGCATCTGCTGGCGCCAGTCGTCACGAACATGAAGCAGGCGACATACGTGCTCGACAACATCTGCCGCGAGATGGATCGCCGCTACGACGTGCTCTCGCGGCACGGCTGTCAGGACGTGCGCGCCCTGAACAAGAAGCTGGCGCGCGTGGGTGAAGAGCCGATGCCCTACATCATGGTGATCATCGACGAGCTGGCTGATCTCATGATGGTGGCGCCGTCCGAGGTCGAAGAATCGATCATTCGCCTCGGCCAGCTCGGCCGCAGCTGCGGCATCCATCTCGTTGTGGCGACTCAGAGACCCTCCGTGGATGTCGTCACGGGCATGATCAAGACCAACATCCCGTCGCGTATCGCCTTCGCGGTGAGCTCGCAGACGGACTCGCGCATCATTCTCGACCAGGGTGGGGCGGAGAGCCTGCTCGGCATGGGCGACATGCTGTTCAGCCCCATGGGCAGCAATCGCCTGTTGCGCGTCCAGGGAGCGCTCATCACCGCCCACGAAATGCGGCTGATCACCGAGCACTGGAAACGCCAGGCGAAGCCGGACTTCCGGGAGGATCTGCTTGAGAGCCCCGCAGCCGCCGGAGCCGACCAGCAAGCGGCTGCTGCGGATGGCGACGAGCTTCTCGGCGAGGCGGTCAAGACCGTCGTCCTCACGGGCGCGGCGTCCGTCGCCCTGCTTCAGCGGCGCCTGCGTGTCGGCTATGCCCGCGCCGGCCGCCTCATCGACATCATGGAAGAGATGGGGATCATCTCCGGCTACGACGGCAGCAAGGCCCGCGCGGTCCTGATCGGGGAGGACGACTTGCCTGCTGTCCTGGCGAGGGTCAGGGGTGATGTCACCGAGTCCGAGCAGCCGGACGGCGACGTGCCCGGGCAAGACCAGAGCTGATTTTGCCCATGTTGCCCCGCACGATTTGTCATCACTTCAGCCGCTGACTAGACTCTACGTTCCGATCAGCCAACACCCGGGACGAGGCGACGGAGATGCTCATCCGCTGTGTTTGAAATCGGCAACACCCTGCGTGAGGCGCGCGTGCGCCGCAAACTCACCCTTCAGCAGGTCGAGGAGGACACGAAGATCCGTGTCAAGTACCTCCAGGCCATGGAGAACGAGGAGTTCGACGTCCTGCCGGGATCGACGTACGTCATGGGTTTCCTGCGTACGTACTCGGCGTACCTCGGACTCGATCCCGAGGTCATCGTCGGAGAGTACCGTTCGCGCGGTCTTCGCAGCAGTGAGCCGCCGGAACCGTTTGGTGGCTCCTCCATCATCGGTCCGCCGCGCAGCCATCGCGGCCGCAACACTGTCCTGTTCGTTGCGGTGGTCTGCCTGCTCGCGCTCGGAGTGATCTACGTGCTCGGTCTGAGTGACGGCGATCAGGATCCGCCCGTGACGCAGCCGGAGCCGCTCGGCATCGCCAGCCCGTCGGCGAGCGCCGCTGCTTCCGCCAAACCGTCTGCCAAGCCCTCGCCCTCAGCTCCGGAGGTCGTCGACGGCGAACTTCGCATCACCGCACTGGACGAGTCCTGGGTCGAGGTGCGCAAGAACGGATCAACGGGCGACGTGCTTTTCTCGGACATGGTCAAGAAGGGTAAGACCAAGGTCTTCGTCGCCGACGTCCTCTGGCTGCGTCTCGGAAGTCCCGCCACGGTGAGGCTGCGCATCGAAGGACAGCGCATTGCCAAGATCACGGAACCCGGTCCGATCGACTACCTGGTCGAGGACGGCAAGCTCGAGAGGCAGGAGTGAGATGGCCAAGGAAATGACATTCGACGTGGTGTCGCGAGCCGACATGGATGAAGTCCGCAATGCCGTGAACATGGCGCAGAAGGAGATCAGCACTCGCTACGACTTCAAGAAGAGCGTCAGTTCCGTGAGCCTCGAGGGCGAGACGCTGACGCTCGTCTCGGACGACCAGGGCAAGCTCAGGCAGGTCGTCGATCTTCTCGAGGAGAAACTGGTCCGTCGCAAGGTGCCGATCAAAGCCCTTCAGTACGGCAAGGTCGAGGACGCCCTGGGAGGAACGGTCCGCCAGCGTGTCACAGTCGCTCAGGGCATCGCGGAGGACAAGGCCAAGGCGATCAACAAGTTCCTGCGCCAGGACTTCAAGAAGGTCAAGGTGCAGATCCAGGGCGACACGCTCCGGATCGCCTCGACCAGCAAGGACGAGCTCCAGGACGTTCAGGCAGCCCTACGCGATCAGGACTGGGGTATTCCTCTCCAGTTCGTCAATTACCGCTGAGGCCCTGACGGCCGCCGGCTTCTTCATCCAGACTCTCGGGTGTCCCAAGAACGAGGCTGACTCAGACGTTCTGACTCGCCGCCTTCGTGACGCGGGGCACGTTGAGACGCCCGCGAGTCGCGCTGGGGTCGTCATCATCAACACCTGCGGATTCATCGACGCGGCCAAGGAGGAGTCCATCGCGGCCATACTCGACGCCGCGGAGTTCGCGCATGAGCGGGGGGCGCTGGTCGCGGCGGTGGGATGCCTGGTCGAGCGTTACCGCGACGAACTGCAAGCCCAGATCCCCGAGGTCGATCTCTGGTGCGGCCTGGACACGGAACCTCTCCTCTCCCTGCTCGAGCATGCCCTTCCGCTGTCCTCTGGCCGGGGAACAGCAGCCGCTCCTCGTCGTAGCGCCGTCCACTCGTTCGTCAAGATCTCCGACGGCTGCGACCGCGCGTGCGCTTTCTGTGCGATCCCGATCATCAAGGGCGACTACGAGACGGTGAACCCGAAGATGATCCTCGACGGCGCGCGAGACGCCCTTCGTTCGGGGGCGCGAGAATTGATCCTCGTCGGACAGGACACTTCTCGATGGGCGCAGCCGGGGTGGGGAGGGCTCGAGCGGCTTCTTGGAGAGCTTGCCGTCCTGGAGCCCGCCCCGCTGTGGCTGCGCCTGCTCTACCTGCAGCCGGAGGGACTCGACGACAAGGTGCTCGAAGCCATCGCCCGCTATGCCGTGCCGTATGTCGACGTCCCATTGCAGCACGGCTCCGGGGCCGTGTTGCGGCGCATGAGGCGGGCAGGCGACGGCGAGCACTTCCTGCGACTGCTCGACAAGGTCCGCGCGGTGCTCCCCGGAGTGGCGATACGCTCAACGTTCATCGCCGGTTTTCCGGGCGAGACGGAGGAGGAGTTCGACGAGCTGCTCGACTTCGTCTCGGCCGCCGGTCTGGCCGCCGCAGGCGTGTTCCCCTTCGATTGCCAAGAGGGAACCGCGGCTGCCGCGATGCCCCGCCAGGTTGCCCCGGAGGTGGCGCTGGAGCGGGCGGCGCGACTGGGGAGCGTGATAGACGGCGTGGCCGCCGGCTATTGGCGGACTCTGGAGGGCCGGCCCCTGGACGTGCTCGTCGAGCGCGGCACGGCAAGGTCTGATGGCACGGCCCTGGGCCGCTGTGCTCTCCAAGCCCCGGATATCGATGGCCGCGTCCTCCTCACAGGGAGACGAACGCGGCGCGGCGACGTCGTGCGGTGTATGGTTGCGGGTGTGGCCGGTTATGATCTGGAGGCCGTCGCCGGGAGCATCCTGCCGTGAGCAGTCAGTGGAATCTCGCCAACGCGATCACCATCGCACGCATCCTGCTCATCCCCGTGTTTCTCGTCGTTCTGCTCTCCGGCCTTCCTGAGCCCTATGCCGACATCGGCGCCGCACTGGTGTTCACCGTGGCGGCCGCCAGCGACAAACTGGACGGCTACATCGCCCGCAAACGGCAGTCGATCACCACCCTCGGCCAGTTCCTCGACCCCCTGGCGGACAAGCTCCTCATCGCCGCGGCACTCATTGCGCTGGTCGCCCAGGACCGCATCGCCGCCTGGGTCGCCATGGTGATCATCGGCCGGGAGGTCGCCGTCAGTGTTCTTCGGAGCATCGGCCTATCGCAGGGCGTTTCCATTCCAGCCGACCGCTACGGCAAACTGAAGACGGTCCTCCAGATCGGGTACATCCTGTACGTGCTGCTGCCGACCGCCGACATTGCCGGCGTCCTGCATATCCCGGTCAGTCTGGAGCCGGTGGTCGAATGGATCCTCGCCATACTGGTCGTGCTCGTCACATTGGCGAGCGGCATCAACTACTTCCGCAACGCGCGCGGGCTGATCCGGATGCCCGGCACCAGCACCACGCCTCGCTGATGTGCGGCCTGCGTCACGCAGCCGTTGTCCTCAGTGGCAACGAACTCCTGGACGGTCGAATCCGAGATGCGAACGGCACCTTGGTCTGCGATGACCTGAGCGCTCGCGGAGTCAAGGTGACGAGCTGCATGACGGTTGCCGACGACAAGGAGCTCCTGACGACGGCGCTGCGTTCCGCGCTGGCGAGCCGTCCCGACCTGCTGATCGTCGGAGGCGGCCTGGGGACGACCCATGACGATTTGACGGCTGAGTGTCTGGCAGTGGTTCTCGGCGTGGAGCTGGAGGAGGACGCGGTTGCGCTGGCGATGCTCGAGGATAGTCTCCGCGCCGTGGCCGAGCGGCGACAGACAACCGTCAGGGAACTCATGCCGCAGGCTCGCCGGCAGGCTTTCCTGCCTCGAGGGATGGAGCCGCTGCCGCCGGCCGGCGTGGCGCCTGGCATGAGCGGCGTCTGCGAAGGCACCCGTATCTATGCATTCCCCGGTGTTCCCGCCGAATTTCGCGCGATGTGGTCCCACGTCGTCGAAGGCCTGGTGCGGGACGACTTCTTCCCCGCGGTGAGAACGCGTGTGCTTCGGATCGTGGGCAGTGGGGAGCCCCCGGTCGCCGCCGCGCTCGCAACCGTGCCCCACGATCTGCTGGAGACCGGCATCACCATCGGCGGGGGAGAGGTGACGGTCAAACTCCGCTACCCGCACGCGCCGAAGGCACTTAGGCAGGCAGAGACCGTCGTTGCGGCGCTGAAGGAGGCGGTGACGGTGTACAGCAGCGACGGACGCACAGTGGACGAGGTCGTCGCCGATTGGCTCATCGGACGGGGCGAGTCAGTCGCCGTGGCCGAGTCCTGCACCGGGGGTCTGCTGGGCGGCAGGATCACGAGCCGCAACGGCAGTTCGACCTACTTCCAGGGCGGCGTCATCAGCTACGCCAACGAGGTGAAGACGGCGCTCCTCGGCGTCTCGCCGGCCGACCTCGACGTGCATGGCGCCGTCTCTGCCGAAGTCGCCGCGCAGATGTCGGCCGGGGTGCGTTCGGTCTGCCGCTCCACGTACGGGATGAGCGTGACCGGCGTCGCCGGGCCCGGCGGCGGTACCCCGGACAAGCCGGTCGGGCTGGTCTTCATCGGTTGCAGCGGTCCGAACGGCACACGCGTCGTGCGCGAACAGTTCCACGGCGATCGAGACAGCGTTCGCGCGCTCAGCGTCACACGAGCTCTTCATCTCCTGCGCGAGTACATCGGTGAGCAGGAAAGGACCTGAGTCCCGGGAGCAGCGGCCGATGCGCCTGTTCGTGGCCTGCGATCTTCCCGGTGACGCGCTCCGGGCCGTGACGGATTGGCAGCGCCGCGAAATCACTCCGCGCCCGCAGCTGCGCGCCAACCACGCGCCGCATCTCACCCTGAGCTTCCTCGGCGATACCGATGTGGCCGTCGTGCCGGGCATCGTTGAAGTGCTGAGGAGCATCTCCTGGGCGGCCAGTGAGGTCGAGGCGGAAGACGTCGTGTTCCTGCCCGAGAAGGGTCGCCGTCATGTGGTTGCGATCGCGCTGCGGGATGTTGGTGGTGAGTTGCGCTCGCTGCAGGCACGCGTCAGCATGACGCTTGTGGAGGCGGGCTTCATGCAGCCTGAGAAACGGCCGTGGCTGCCGCACGTGACCGTGGCTCGCTATCGCCGTCCCGGTCAACCTTTTCCCCTGCAAAATGTCACCATCCCGAGGTTTTGTGTCGTCCGGATGGCCCTGTATAGTAGCTTCCTGGAGAGCGCCGGCGCCGTGCACACGTCCCTTGCGGTGTTTCCCGCCTCCTGAGCGAGAGAGGAGCACTATCTTGGACAAAGACAAAGCACTCGAGGCAGCTCTTACCCAGATCGAGCGACAGTTCGGCAAGGGCAGCCTCATGCGCCTTGGCGATCACGCAGTCAACAATGAGCTCCAGTGCGTGCCCACTGGCTCTCTGGCGCTCGACATCGCGCTTGGCGTCGGAGGCATTCCCCGCGGGCGCATCGTTGAGATCTATGGACCCGAATCCGCCGGCAAGACTACCCTCGTCTATCATCTCATCGCTCAAGCGCAGCGGCTCGGCGGCCAAGCCGCGTTCATCGATGCCGAGCACGCCATGGACCCGGTCTATGCGCGAGCGATCGGGGTCGACACAGACAATCTGCTGGTTTCTCAGCCGGACTACGGTGAGCAGGCCTTGGAGATCGCCGAGATGCTCGTACGAAGCGGCGCCCTCGACATCGTTGCGATCGACTCAGTCGCGGCCCTCACGCCCAAGGCTGAGATCGAGGGGGAGATGGGCGACAGCTTCGTCGGACTTCAGGCGCGTCTCATGAGCCAGGCGTTGCGCAAGCTGGCCGGAACGCTGAACCGCTCTGGGACCATCTGCTGCTTCACCAATCAGCTGCGCGAGAAGATCGGTGTCATGTTCGGTAATCCGGAGACGACCACAGGCGGCAAGGCGCTGAAGTTCTACGCCACTATCCGGCTGGACATTCGCCGCATTGAGACGCTCAAGGACGGTACCGAGGCGGTTGGCAACCGCGTCCGCGTCAAGGTGGCGAAGAACAAAGTGGCTCCGCCGTTCAAGCTGGCGGAGTTCGACATCATGTACGGGCAGGGCATCTCACGTGAGGGGACGCTGCTTGACCTCGGAGTTGCGCACGACGTCGTGGCGAAGAGCGGAGCCTTCTACAGCTACAACGATGATCGCCTCGGCCAGGGTCGCGCCAATGCCCGTATATTCCTCCGGGAGAATCCGGACATCGCCGATGCCATAGAAGCGGAGATCAGGCACCGGGCGGGACTGCCCGTCGCGTCGGGTCTGCCCGTAGCGGCGTCTCTCTCCAGCACCGCAGAAGCGGCTCCGGCTGGGGTCGATGCAGTCACGGGGGAGGTTCTGTAGGGGGCGTCGTGGGCACGGTCACAGCGCTCAAGGCTGCGCGAGGCCGAGCCGTTGAGGTCATCATCGACGGTGTCTACTGCTGCACTCTCAGCGAGGGGCTGGCGACGCGTTGGCAGCTACGCCGAGGTCGCGAGCTGAGCGAAGGGGAAGTGCGGGACATCCGCGACGCCGCGGACACGGAGCGTGCGCAGAAGGATGCTTACCGGCTCCTCGCGCAGCGAGCGCGTAGTCGCCGCGAGATTGAGACGCGCCTTGCAGCAAAGGGGCACCGCGATCTGGTCGTGGCCGCTGTGGTCGAGCAGTTCGCGAGTGCGGGCCTGTTGGACGACGTGGACTTCGCCCGGCGCTATGTGGCCGACAAGCGCTCTCTTCAGGGCTGGGGTGCGGTTCGCATCCGCCGCGGTCTTGAAGCGCTCGGCGTTGATGTCGAAACGATCGCGTTAGCCCTCGGCGGCGATGCATCCGAAGCTGACGAAGAGCTTGAGCGGGCACTGCGCTTGCTCGCTGCAAAGGGAGCGCTGCAGCCGCCCTATCAAGACGCCCGACGGCGCGCGTACCAGCTCCTGCTTCGCAGGGGGTTCGCGAGCGAGGTCGCATACTCAGCCGTGCGCGCCTGGGGCGTCGACGCGCCGTCTGAGTGACCCTGAAGGGGCTGCGAATGCGTCCGATACCGTCCCGCCCGTGAGCATTCCTGAATTGACTTCGCTCCTCTCAATCCCCTAGTATCAAAGACTACGCGACCCGCGTATGTGCTCAGGATCTCAACTCGCTCTGGCGATGCTCCGACGCTCATTGCGTCGACCGACTGCTAACTCGGACAGGGGATTGATCATGGACGACTCAGGAGGTTTCGGTAGTCCCGCGTTGGTCTGACCCCTGGACGCTGAACAGCCGAGAGTAAGACTCTTCTGCTTCGCCAAGCGAGCATGACACCGGCCGGGCGTGTGCCCGGCCTTTTTCGTGCCGCGAAGGGATTGAACGATGACTCTAGGAACTGTGCTTCTGATAGTAGTTGCGTTGTTGGCAGGCGGCGTGATCGGGTACCTCACGCGGCGCTTCCTTGCAGGAGGTAAGCTTGCCGCAGCCGAGCGGGAGGCCGAAGTCCTCGTCCGCGATGCAAAGCGCGAGGCCGACTCTCTCATCAAGGAAGCCCGCCTCGAAGCCAAAGAAGAAACTCACAGGATTCGCAACGAGGTTGAGGCCGAGTTGCGTGATCGCCGCGAAGAGGTCAACAAGGTCGAACAGCGTCTGCTTCAGCGCGAGGAGCAGCTGGACGGCAGGGCCATCGATCAGGACCGGCGGGAGCAGTCGCTGCATGATCGGGAAGCCGCGAGCGCCGAGATGGCCGACGCGGTCAAGGCGGCACACGACGAAGCCGTATCGCGGCTGGAGACAATCTCGGGGCTCACCAGCGCTCAGGCGAGAGAGCTCATCCTGTCGCAGACCGAGGATGAGGCGCGTCACGACATGGCCAAGCTCGTGCGAATCATCGAGGAAGACGCTCGCCGCGAGGCAGACAGGCGTGCCCGCAACATCCTCTCTCTGAGCATTCAGCGTACGGCCGCCAGTCACGTGGCTGAGACGACGGTTTCCGTGGTGCATCTGCCGTCAGACGACATGAAGGGCCGGATCATCGGACGCGAGGGTCGCAACATCCGCACCCTCGAGAATACGACGGGAATCGACTTCATAATTGACGACACCCCCGAAGCGGTCGTCCTCTCGGGCTTCGATGGGGTGCGCCGTGAAACGGCACGTCTCACGCTCACCAAGCTCATCGCTGATGGCCGTATCCACCCGGCCCGCATCGAGGAGATGCATGAGCAGGCGAAGGCTGAGGTCGAAGCGGCGATGGAAGAGGCGGGCGAGCAGGCCTGCTTCGACACGAATGTTCACGGCCTGGCGCCGGAGTTGGTCAAGGTGATCGGCCGGCTCAAGTACCGCACCAGCTACGGGCAGAACGTTCTCAATCACTCGATCGAGGTGGCGCACCTCGCCGGAATGATGGCTGCCGAACTCGGCGCGAACGTCAAGATAGCGAAGCGGGCGGGCCTGCTGCACGACATCGGCAAGGCCGTTGACCACGAGGTGGACGGCTCACACGCCGTCATCTCCCAGCAACTGGCAAAGCGGTACCGCGAATCGGAGAGCGTGCAGCACGCCATCCTCTCTCATCACCGTGACGTCGAGCCGCAGACCATCGAGGCTGTCCTCGTACAGGCCGCGGACGCGATCTCGGCCGCACGCCCCGGCGCGCGCCGCGAATCACTCGAGAACTACGTCAAGCGGCTCGAGTCCCTGGAGCGCATCGCCGAGAGCAAGAGGGGCGTGGAGAAGTGCTACGCGATGCAGGCGGGACGTGAGGTCCGCGTCATGGTCAAGCCCATGGAGATCGACGACGATGCGACTGCCTTGTTGGCGCGCGAGATCGCGAGAGACATAGAGGATCAGCTCGACTATCCTGGCCAGATCCGCGTGACGGTGATCCGCGAGAGCCGCGCCGTGGACATCGCCAAGTAACGATCGGCGCGACGTGCGCACGTACTACCTCCGGTCATTCGGGTGCCAGATGAACGCGCACGACGCGGAGCGCATTCGCGCGCTGCTCGAGGAAGACGGCCTCGAGCAGGTTGCGGCGCCTGAGGACGCCGACGTGCTCGTGTACAACACGTGCACCGTGCGGCAGAGCGCCGACGATCGCTTGTCCGGTCATCTAGGCGATGCCGCACGGCTCAAGCGGCACGATCCACATCGCGTCGTCATTGTGACTGGCTGCCTGCCGCAGGCAGAGCAGGAGGACTTCTTTCGCCGGTTTCCTTGCGTCGACGCCGCCATCGGCCCTCAGAACCTTCATCGCCTTCGGGACCTGCTGACGGCCGTCCACGAGGATTCTGTTCCCATCGGCTACTTCGCGGATGGCCCGCATTTCAGCGGCGATCTGCCAGGACGACGAGAACGCCCCTTCCAGGCATGGGTGCAGATAATGTCCGGGTGCACCAACTTCTGCTCGTACTGCATCGTGCCGTACGTCCGGGGGCCGGAGCGCAGCCGCGACCTGCCGGCCATCATCGCTGAGGTGACCGAACTCGTCGCCGACGGCGTGCGGGAGGTCACTCTGCTGGGTCAGAACGTCAATGCGTACGGCCTTGATCTGCACCGTAGCGGATTAGTGGGTGCCCCCGACTTCGTCGCCCTGCTCACCGGGCTGGATGAGATTCAGGGGCTTGAACGCGTGCGCTTCATGACATCTCATCCTGTGGATCTGTCATACGAGCTCGTGCGAGCCCTGGCGGAGCTTCCCTCTTTGTGCGAGCACGTTCACCTCCCGGCTCAGGCAGGTTCAGACCGGATCCTTGCGGCGATGAACCGGGGCTACACGGTGGAGGAATACCTTGCCAGAGTTCGCGCTCTGCGTACAGCGGTGCCTGACGTCAGTATCACGACCGACCTGATCGCCGGTTTCCCCGGCGAGACCGAGTCGGAATTCGAGGCGACACTCGATCTGGTTTGCCGTGCGGAATTCGATGGCGCTTTCACATTCCTCTACTCGCCGAGATCAGGCACCGGCGCGGCGAAGCTGCCGGAGCAGGTGCCGGCGGAGGTCAAGAGCGAGCGCGTGCAGCGCCTCGTCGGGCTGACCCAAGAACTGGCCCTCGCCAGCCATTCCCGAATGGTGGGAAGGCACGTGGAGATACTCGTCGAGGGTTCCAGCCGCGACGGCCTGCGTTTGCGCGGGCGCACCCGCCAGAACGTTACGGTCAACGCCACGGGAGAGGCCGAGCCTGGTGCTATAGTGGCAGCAGAGATAACCGAAGCGACATCGACCACGCTGCGCGGGAAGCTCTGACGCCAAGGAGGTGCCAGCCATGCAAGGATGCATCTGCCCTCATCCTCCTCTCCTGATCCCGGACGTGGGAGGATCCTCGCTCGCCACTGTGAAGGCGACCGTCGATGCCATGGATCGTCTCGGGGAACTGGTGGGAGAGCCGGAGACGGCGGTCGTGATCTCCCCACACACGGGCGGGTACAGCGACACGCACGTCGTCAAGACATCGCCTCGCCTCAGCGGTGATTTCGGCCGCTTCCGCTGCCCTGAGGCAGCGTTCAGCTACGATAACGATCAGCCGTTCGCCGAACTCCTTTTGGCCCTGGCGGGCGATTACCGGGAATTGGGCTTGGCCCCCGATGACGACGACACGCTCGATTGGGGCGTCATGGTGCCGCTCAGCTTCATGAAGGTGCGGCAGATCGTGTCGCTTTCGATCGTGAGCCCGTATGCTGAGCACCGGCTCCTTGGGCAACTCGTGCGCCGGTGCGCCGAAGAGCTCGGGCGGGATACCGTGTTCGTCGCGTCCGGCGACCTGTCGCATGCCCTGACGCGTACGGCGCCGGCCGGCTACGACCCTCGAGGCACACTCTTTGATGAGGAGATCGAGCGGCTGCTCAGTCATGGCGATTTTGCCGGACTGGGTCGTATTGATCCTTCGCTCATTGAGGGCGCCGCGGAGTGCGGGCTCCGCAGCTTCATCGCACTCGGCGGCTTCCTCGGAGACGATGCACTTGTCAATCCGCGCGTGCTCAGCTACGAAGGCCCGTTCGGCGTGGGATACATGGTGGCCGTGTTCGGCGCGCCGGACACACGCCGTTTCGGGACGCAGGCATGAGTGAGGAGCAGGACTGGGTCCCTCCCGCCCTCGGCCCCGCGGATTACGCACGCTCGTGCGTGAACCTTGTGGTCCGCGGCCAGCGCGTCCTCCGGGCTCCCGACCACCCGCTCTTCGCCTTGGAGGCTGCCTGCTTCGTGACCCTGAAGACGCGTGGAGGACTGCGCGGATGCGTGGGCACGCTGGCGCCGGCCGAATCTGACCTCGGCCGCGAGATCGCGCGCAATGCGCGTTCCTCGGCCTTCAACGACCCCCGCTTCGCTCCGGTCCAAGTCCATGAGCTCGACAGCCTCAGCTGCAGCGTCGACGTCCTGAGCTCCAGCCAGGCCTGTTCGTTCGCAGAGCTCGATCCATCCCAGTATGGCGTCATCGTGAGCAGCGGCCACCGACGAGGTGTATTGCTGCCGGATCTGCACGGCATCGATACGCCCGGCATTCAGGTGCAGATCGCCCAACAGAAGGCCGGTATTCAAGCAGGAGAGCCGTGTGACCTCGAGCGGTTCTGCGTCACGCGCTGTCACGAGGGCGAGTCGGCCGACTCCGTACTGGCGCGGATCAGGGAGGGCGAAGAGAACGCGGCTTCGTGTGACGACGCGGTCGATGGCTGAACCTCCCGTGGTCGCCCTCTTCGGGGCGACCGCGCTCGGCAAATCCGAGGTGGCGATCGCGCTCGCGGATCGTCTCGGCGCCGAGATCGTCGTCGCCGATTCGATGCAGGTGTACGCGGGCCTTCCCATCCTCACGAATCAGCCCGATGCGAGGCAGCGGGCACGGGCCCGCCATCACCTGGTCGGCTTCGTCCCGCCGCAGGCCGACTATACGGTGGCTGAGTACGCGCGAGCCGCCCACGCCGCCATCGACGGATTGCTGGCCGCGGGCCGCCCGGTGGTCGTGGAGGGCGGCTCCGGCCTGTACCTCAGAGCCGCCCTCGGCGATCTCGATTTCTGGGCTCCGCCGGATCCCGCGCTGCGGCGCGCGCTCGAGGAACGCTGGGCGCTGGATCCCAACGACGTGCTGGACGAACTGCGGCGGCTGGATGAGGCCACATGGGCAGGAATCGATCTCGCCAATCCCCGGCGCATCGTGAGGGCGCTCGAGGCTGTGCGTGTCACTGGCCGCCCACTCTCGGCGGACGACTCGAACAGGCTCTGGCAGAAAGGCGAACGGTATGCGCACCGATTGATCGCGCTTGAGCCTGCCGAGGGCAGAGAGGCGCTCGGGCGGCGTGTCGACGAACGCGTCGACTGGATGCTGGCGAACGGTGCACTCGAAGAAGTGGCCAGCGCGTTGCGGGCAGGTCCCTTCGCGCGCACTGTCATGCAGGCGATCGGCGTGAAGGAGCTCGTCGCCTGTATGGAAGCAACATCCACACTCGCTGAGGCCGGGACGAGCATGAAACGGCGGACGCGTGCGCTCGTGCGGCGTCAGCTCACGTGGATGCGGAAGCTGCCCGAGCCCGCCTCAGTGCCCTCCGGCGTCGCGCCGGAGGAGACGGCGGAGGCTATTCTGTCCATCATCGAGGGGCGCCATGGTAAGATGCTCGCTCAGCGCGAGGGCTATCGTCAGGGGGCGTGACGCGTGCAACAAACGTGGCAGGGTCTCGGCAGGGTCCGTTTTTCGAAGTGGCAGGGGCTGGGCAACAACTACATAATCTTCCACGAGGAAGAGCTTCCGTTCGAACTTACACCAGAGAGAGTACGTCTCCTATGCGACCGAAACCTGGGGATCGGCAGCGACGGCATCCTCGTCATCGGCGCTCGAGCGGGCGAGAACAGGTTTGCCCTGCGCATCTACAACCCTGACGGCAGCGACGCTGAGATGTGCGGGAACGGCGTCCGTATGGTCGCGCGTAAGCTGAAGATGGAAGGAAGCATCACCGGAGACGACGTGGTGCTTGATACGGCGGCAGGCCCAATCAAGCCGCGACTCGGCGAGGGCTATACAGTCACTGTCGATATGGGGGTGGCGCGGTTCGGCGGCGAGAAGCTGGTCGGCATAGAGGGCGACGCAGTCGAGGCCTCGCTGCACGCCGCTGGTCGCAGCTTCGTCTTCACGTTCGTCGACGTGGGCAATCCACATGCCGTGATCCAGTCCCCCTGGCCGCTTGAGCTCGTGCCCCTGCACGAAGTCGGGCCGGTCATCGAGACGCACGAGTTCTTCCCGCGCCGGACGAATGTCGAATTCGTCAAGGTCGTTCATGAGCACGAGGCCAAGGTTCGCGTCTGGGAACGGGGCGTGGGGGAGACGAGGGCCTGCGGCACAGGCGCTACCGCGACAGCGGTCGCGCTGGTGCGCACAGGCCAGTGCGTCTCGCCGGTGACCGTTGAGCTTCCAGGTGGCAAGCTCGTCGTGGAGGTTCGGGCCGACTGGCGCGTGTTCATGACGGGACCGGCCGAAGAGATCTATCACGGCGATCTGTCGTCCGAGTTTCTCGCGCACCTGGAGTGAGACGGCGATGAGGTTCTCCGAACGCGTTCAGAGTCTGCCGCCGTATCTGTTCGCCGACATCGAGCGTCGCATCGCCGAACGGCAGGCAGTGGGCATCGACGTCATCAGCCTGGGCATCGGCGACCCCGACATGCCCACACCCCCGCATATCATCGAGGCCTTGAAGGCGGGGGCCGAAGATCCGGCCACGCACCAGTACCCCAGCAATCGGGGTGAACTTTGCTTCCGCGAGGCGGTGGCCGGGTTCTATGAAAAGCGATTCGGGGTCCAGCTCGACGTCGCGACCGAGATCGTCCCGCTGCTTGGCGCCAAGGAGGGCATCGCTCACATCTGTGTCGCACTCCTCAATCCCGGCGACATCGCCTTGGCATCGGATCCGGGGTATCCCGTGTACACGACCGCCCCGCTTCTGGCGGGGGGCGTGCCCGTTCCGCTGCCGCTGGTGCCGGAGCTCGGCTTTCAGCCCGATCTCGAGGCAGTTCCTGCAAGCGTTTTGGCCAAGGCGCGGATGATCTACGTCTGCTACCCGAACAACCCGACGGGCGCCGTCATCGAGGACGACTTCTTCACGCGGCTCGTGGCCTTCGCCTCTGCGCACAACCTGATCGTGGTGCACGACAACGCCTACGGCGACATCACCTACGACGGGTATGCCGCGCCGAGCTTCCTGCAGACACGGGGCGCGAAGGACGTCGGGGTCGAGATGTTCAGCCTCTCAAAGAGCTACAACATGACCGGCTGGCGCACCGGCGCCGTCGTGGGCAACAAAGACGTCGTCGACGCGTACTGGCGCCTCAAGACCAACATGGATTCCGGCATGTTCGGCGCCGTGCAACGTGCCGCAGCCGCCGCCCTGACGTCTTCCCAGCAGTGCGTTCGCGACATGTGCGCGGTGTACCAGCGGCGCCGTGATGCCTTGGTCAACGCCCTACGGAGTCTGGGACTGACGGTGAACGCTCCAAAGGGCACCATCTACCTCTGGGTCGCCGTCCCCGCCGGATACACCTCTGCAGGCTTCGCTGAGCATATGCTCGACCAAGCCGACGTTGTCGTCACGCCCGGCGCCGCCTACGGCGCTTCCGGTGAAGGATATGTTCGCCTTTCGCTGACCGTTCCTGATGACCGTCTTCATGAGGCGGTCAGCCGTATCAAGGAGCGCGTACGACTGTAGGGACTCGCCACACTCCGGGAAGGCTGGTATGAGCGCCGGCGGCCGCGCAGTCGAGACGGAAGCGACGGCGACCCGGCCGCGCGCCGTCGTCTTCGCTGTCTTGCCGACCGGTTCGGTTGCGAACAGGGAAGAAGAGCCGCTCGCCGAGATCAAGGAGTTGCTCCGCTCGGCAGACATGGATTGGGTCGGCGATGTCGTCCAGCGCAAGGAGCGGCCACACGCGCAATCGTATCTGGGCAAGGGAAAGCTCGTCGACCTGAAGGAAGCCGTCAAGGCCACGAACGCGACGGTGGTCGTATGCGAGGACGACCTCACGCCCGCACAGGTCGCAGCGATCCTGGATGCCGTCGAAGTCGATGTCCTCGATCGCACTGAACTCATTCTCACCGTGTTCAGCAAGCACGCCCACTCTCTCGAAGGTACCCTGCAGGTGCATCTCGCGCAGCTCGAGTACGAGCTGACGCGTATGCGGGGCAAGGGTCTGATCCTCTCCCGGCTGGGAGCGGGCGTCGATATGCGCGGTCCGGGCGAAACCAAGCTCGAGGTCGACAGACGGGTGGTGCGGAAGCGCATCCAGGCGCTTCGCCGGCGGATCGACCAGATGGCCAGCGCGCGCCGTACGCAGCGGGCCCGCCGTCTGCAGGCGGCGGTGCCCCTGATCGCCCTCGCCGGCTACACGAACGCCGGCAAGTCGACCCTGTTCAACGCGCTCACCAAAGCCGGAGCTCCTGCGTCTGCCCGTCCCTTCGAAG
>CAZHMG010000025.1:0-28104 GCA_964533575.1 uncultured Thermoleophilia bacterium
TTCAGCGAGCTCGACAACAACTCCGACCCCACCGACACCGAGCGGGGCGGCATCTTCGTCGCCGGCGTCGGCCAGGGGCCGAAAGACATCCCGGACACCGTTGCCCAGGCCTCAGCCGTGGCGGCAGGCGTCCTCAAGAGCATCGCCGTCGGGCGCGGCGTCAGCGACGTCGCCGACCTGTCGCTGCACGACATCGAAGCGCGGGCCGCGCACTTGATCAGGGTCTGAGGAGGTTCCTGGATGGCCATACGAGTCAACCCAAAGCTCATCGAGGAACTGGAGGCCTACGGCGCCCAGGACGTCAGCAAGTGTTATCACTGCGGCAACTGCTCGGCGGCCTGCCCCTTCTCGAAGGAGCCGTACATCATCCCGCGGCGCGCCATGCGCTCCCTGCAGATGGGGCTGGAGAAGAAGCTCGAGAGCGATCTCCAGCCCTGGCTCTGCTACTACTGCGGCGAGTGCTCGGCGCAGTGCCCACGGGGCGCCGAGCCGGGCGAGACCATGATGAGCCTGCGCCGCTGGCTCACCGCGCGCTACGACTTCACCGGCATCTCGCGCGCCTTCTACCGCAACTGGAAGATCGAGCTGTTCGCGATCATCATCGTCGCCATCATCACCGGCATCGGCTTCGCTCTCTGGGGCTTCAACACCGGCGACATCAACGTCTACAGCGGAGCGAACGCCTTCCTGCCGGCCACACAGGTGCACGTCTTCGACTGGATCCTGGCCGGCTTCCTGCTCTCCATGCTCCTCATCAACTGCGGGCGCATGTGGTGGTTCACGGTGGGACGCGACGAACGGCTGAAGCTCGGCGCCGGCGACTACATCAAGAAAGCGTGGCTCATGCCGTTCCACTTCATCACGCAGCGGCGCCTGAGCCAGTGCGACGAGAAGCGTCCGTGGATGCTGCACATCGTCCTGATGCTGAGCTACCTGACGATGCTCATTCTGATCATGTTCTTCCTGGGGAACATGGCGGCGGGGCCGGAGATCGACTGGCGCGTGCACGGCTTCGGCCTGGCCGCCACCGTCGGCCTCCTGCTCACGACCTTCCTCGCCCTCCGCGGACGCATCAAGAAGGTGGACGCCCTGCACCGCCATTCACACGAGACGGACTGGATCTTCCTCATCCTGCTGGCCATCGTGGCCAGCACCGGCATCCTGCAGTTCACCCTGCACCGCACCGGCAACGACGCGGCTGCGAACATCGCTTACATCGTGCACATGATGGCCGTGGTCCCGATGCTGGGCCTCGAAGTGCCGTTCAGCAAGTGGTCGCACATGGCCTACCGCCCGCTGGCCATGTACTTCGCCGAACTGCGCGCCGAGGCCCTGCCGGCACGCGTGCCCCAGACCGAGAAGACCGCCGAACCCCTGACCGCTCCGGTGAGCTGAGGGGCGGCGGCATGAGCGACAGACAACAACACGAGCAAGAGCAGCACCGCATCGGCGTCTACGTCTGCCAGTGCGGCAGCAACATCGCCAAGATGGTCGACTGCGACGGGGTGGCCGGCGAAGCCGGCGAGATGCCCGGCGTCGCCGTCTCCCGCTCGTACAAGTACATGTGCTCCAATCCGGGGCAGGAGATGATCATCGCCGACATCAAGGAGCATGACCTCGATCGTGTCGTCGTCGCGGCCTGCAGCCCGCACATGCACGAGCTGACCTTCCGCAAGGCCGTGCAGCAGGCCGGCATGAACCCGTACTTCCTCGAGATCGCCAACATCCGTGAGCAGTGCGCCTGGGTGCACGACGACCGGGTCGAGGCGACGGCCAAGGCGAAGGACCTCGTCACAGGAGCCGTCGACCGCGTCGTCTGGCAGGAGGCGCTCGAGAAGATGTCCGTCGACATGAACCCGAACTGCCTCGTCATCGGCGGCGGCATCGCCGGTATGACCGCCGCCCTCGACCTCGCCGAGGCGGGAGGCCGCGTCTACCTCGTCGAGCGGCAGGATCATCTCGGCGGTCAGGTCGCTCACATCGACCTGACCGCTCCATACCTCGACTCGGCCCGCGACATCATCGACGAGCGGGTGACGCGCGTGATGACGCATCCGCAGATCGATGTGCTCCTGCAGTCGCAATTGCAGGAGCTCAACGGCTTCGTCGGAAACTTCGAAGCGCTGGTCGGCCCGGCGAAAGACGGGTCCTCCGAGCCGCAGACGGTCAAGGTCGGGAGCATCGTCGTGGCCACCGGCTACAAGACGTTCGACGCATCGCGCATCACGAACTACGGGTACGGCACGCTGCCCAACGTCATCACGTCCCTCGAGCTCGAGCGCATGCTGCGCGAAGGCCGCGTCGAAACCAAGGAGGGCAAGGCTCCGCAGTACGTCGCCCTCATCCACTGCGTCGGCAGTCGCAGCCTCGAGTACAACTCCTACTGCTCGCGCGTCTGTTGCATGGCGGCGCTCAAGTACGCGCACGAGATCAAGTCGTCCGTGCCCGGCGCGTACATCAGCGACGTCTACGTCGACATGCACGCCTTCGGGAAGGGCCACGAGGACCTCTACCGCCGCACGTCCGAAGCCAACACCCTCTTTCTCATGTACGACAAGAACGACGGCCCGGTGATCCGCAAGGCGTCCGCCGGCGACGACTGCGACATGCTCATCGAGGTGAACGAGACGCTGTCCGGCGAGACCATAGAGATCCCCGCCGATCTGGTGGTCCTCATGGTGGGGATGGAGGCGCGCGACGACTGTCGCGACCTCGCGCGCCTCGTCAACATCAGTGTCGACAAGGACGGCTGGTTCATCGAGAGCCACCCGAAGCTCGATCCGGTGGCCACCACCACCGACGGCATCTATATCGCCGGAGCCTGCCAGGCTCCCAAGGACATCCCGGACTCCGTCGCCCAGGCTCGTGCCGCGGCAGCCCGCATCATGGCCCGCATCGCCCGCGGGACACTCGAGATCGACGCGATGTTCTCGGAAATCGACGCCGACAAGTGCTCGGGCTGCCGCATCTGCAACGCACTCTGCCCGTACGTCGCCATCGAGTACGACGCCGCCACGCACAAGAGTAACGTGATCAGCGCCCTCTGCAAGGCGTGCGGCGCCTGTGTGGCCGCCTGCCCTTCCAGCGCCATCAAGGCCAGGGGATTCACCGACGAGCAGATCTTCGCCCAGATCGAGGGGGTACTCGGATGACGTTCGAACCGAAAATCGTCGGCTTTCTGTGCAACTGGTGTTCCTACACCGGGGCCGACCTGGCCGGCACGAGCCGCGTCCACTATGCCGCCAACCTGCGCATCATCCGCGTGATGTGTTCGGCGCGCATCGATCCGACCTTCGTGCTCAAGGCGCTGGCCGAGGGAGCGGACGGCGTGCTGATCGCCGGCTGTCATCCGGGCGACTGCCACTACTCCGAGGGCAACTACAAGACGATGCGCCGCTACCCTCTGCTCAAGAAGCTGCTCGAGGACTACGGCATCGAGAAGGAGCGCGTACGTCTCGAATGGGTGAGCGCCAGCGAGGGCCACCTGTTCGCCGACATCGTCAACGAGATGACGGAGCAGGTGCGGGCCCTCGGGCCGAGCCCGGTGAAATCAGGGCTCGCCCTCGACATGGCGGAGAGGTGAGACGTGCCTGAGAAGCTGCAGATAGCCATCTACTGGGGTGCAGCCTGCGGAGGCTGCGACGTCTCGGTCCTCGATACGAACGAGTTCATTCTGGACGTGGACGCCCTCTGTGACGTGAGGCTGTGGCCCATCGCCGCCGACGGCAAGTACAAGGACGTCGAGGCGATGGAGGACGGCGAGCTCGACGTGGCCATCATGAACGGCGCCGTTCGCAACTCCGAGAACGAGCACATCGCCAAGCTGCTGCGCCAGAAGAGCAAGATCTTCGTCGCCTACGGCTCCTGCGCCTACATGGGCGGCATTCCCAGCCTCGCCAATCTCACGAGCCGCGACGAGATCTTCGAGACGCTCTTCGTGGCGAATCCCTCGATCGAGCCCGGGAACCGCACCGTTCCTCTGCCGGAGAGTACGGCCAACGGTCACGCGCTCGAGCTGCCGAGGTTCTACGAGCGTGTCTACGCGCTCAACCAGATCATCGACGTCGACTACTACGTGCCCGGCTGCCCGCCGGTGCCGAGCCAGTGCAAGGCGGCCATCGTCGCCCTGGTACAGGCGCTCACAGGGCAAGCGCCGGCCCCGCCCAAGGGGGCGGTCGTCGGCGCCTACGAGCGGGCGCTCTGCGACGACTGTCCTCGCACCCGCAATCAAGAGAAGAAGATCAAGCGCTTCTACCGGCCCTGGGAGATCATGCAGGATCCAGACGTCTGCCTGATGGAGCAGGGCATCTTCTGCGCCGGCATCGCGACGCGCTCCGGCTGCGGCGTCCGCTGCCCCAAGAGCGGCATCCCCTGCCGGGGCTGCTACGGCCCCGCGCCCGGCGTGGTTGACCAGGGCGCCAAGCTCATCAGCGCCGTGTCGTCGATCATCGACAGCAAGGATGCGGACGAGATCGACGCGATCCTCGAGACGCTGCCCGACTTCACGAGCTTCGCCAATCGCTACAGCGTCGCGACCTCGCTGCTGCAAAGGAGCCATGGCCAATGAGCAGGAAGATCAGCATCGACCCGATCACGCGCCTGGAAGGCCACGGCAAGATCGAGATCTTCCTCGACGACGCCGGGGCCGTCACAGACACCTTCTTCCAGATTCCCGAGCTGCGTGGCTTCGAGCGCTTCGTGGTGGGCCGGCCGATCGAAGAACTGCCGCGCATCGTGACCCGCATCTGCGGCGTGTGCCCGGCGAGCCACCACATGGCGAGCGCCAAGGCCGTCGACGGCTGCTTCGGCGGCGAAGTCGCGCCGCTCGCCCACAAGCTGCGCGACATGTACTACCACGCGCACTTCATCCACAGCCACATTGCGCACTTCTACGCGCTGGCCGCGCCGGACTTCGTGATGGGGCCCGACGCCGACCCGGCCGTCCGCAACATCCTCGGCGTCGTCCACAAGGTCGGGCTCGAGATCGGCGGCGCCGTCATCGGCGCCCGCGGCAAAGCGCAGGAGATACAGCGCATCATCGGCGGGCGCAACAACCAGGACATCTGGTGCCTCCCGGGCGGCGTCGCCAAGGGCCTCAAGCCTGACGAGCTCGAGCAGATCGAGCCCTGGGTCGACGAGCTCTACGACTTCACGCAGTTCTCCCTGCAGCTCTTCCGCGACGTCGTGCTCGCCAACGAAGCCTACGTCGACATCATCGTCAACGGCCCCTATACCCTCGACGTGCACAACATGGGCCTCGTCGACGAGAACAACGCCCCCAATTTCTACGACGGCCAGGTGCGCGTCGTCGACTTCGAGGGCGCCGAGATCTGCCGCTACGAGGCCCACGAGTACGCGGACTATGTGGCGGAGCATGTCGAGCCCTGGAGCTACCTCAAGTTCCCGTACCTCAAGCAGCGCGGCTGGAAGGGCTACGTCGAAGGCATCGACTCGAGCCTCTACTGCGCGACGCCGCTGGCCCGGCTCAATGTCGCCGATCGGATGGCGACGCCAAAGGCGCAGGAGGCCTTCGAGGAGATGTGCTCGGTGATCGGCCACCCGTCCAAGCTCTTGCTCGGCAACCACTGGGCGCGCCTCGTCGAGATGGTCCAGAACGCCGAGATGCTCAAGCGGTACTGCGCCGATCCGGAGATCACGAGCGACCAGTTCCGCGTGATCCCCCAGCAGATCACGGGCGAGGGCTTCGGCATCGTCGAGGCCATGCGCGGCACGCTGACGCATCACTACACCTGCGACGAGAATGCGATCTGCACGAGCGCCAATCTGATCGTCGGCACGACGAACAACAACGCGCCCATCCAGATGGTCACCAAGAAGGTCGCGCAGACACTCATCCAGCCGGGCAAGGAGCCTGACCAAGGCATCCTCAACATGGTCGAGATGGCCTTTCGCGCCTTCGATCCCTGCTACAGCTGCGCCACCCACAGCATGCCCGGCGAGATGCCGCTGCAGGTCACGATCTTCAAGGGCGGCGAGCGCTACCGGGAGTTCCGGCGTTGTTGCTGAACGCGGAACAACACGTGCGAGACAACGAGACAAGCGGGTGCGCCGGCGGTGCCTCCGGGCCCCGCCGGCGCACCCTCATCATCGGAATGGGCAATCCCATCCTCTCGGACGACGCCGTGGGCATCATGCTGGCCACGTGGTTCAAGGAGCGCCTCGGCGACCTGCCGGACGTCGACGTGATCGAGGAGTGCTGCGTCGGCGGTCTCAACCTGATGGGCCTGATGACGGGCTACGACCGGCTGATCGCAATCGATTCCATCAAGACGATCGACGGTCTGCCGGGCACGTGGTACGCCTTCGACGCCACCGCGCTCCGCGAGACGATGAACCTGCGCAATGTTCACGACGCCAACTTCGCCACCTCGATGGCCCTCGGCCGTCAGATGGGCACACACCTCCCGGCTGACGAGGAGTGCCACATCGTCGCGGTCGAGATCGAGGAGAACATGACCTTCTCGGAGGACCTCACCCCGGCCCTGCAGACGGCCCTCCCGTCATTGCAGGCCGAGATCGAGGCCCACGTGCTGGCGATTCTGAAGGGGGAGGACTAAGGGCCTGGCCGGCTGCGCGCGTCGCCCGGCCCTTTCTCCCCCACGCCTGCTCGATCATCGGAGCCGCGGCTTTGCCCCGGTCCTCCCAATCCTCTACAATGCCTTGGCTGTTCGTAGGGCCGACGTAGCTCAGCTGGCAGAGCACATCACTCGTAATGATGGGGTCCGGGGTTCGATTCCCCGCGTCGGCTCCAGCTTTTCCGTGCCCTTACTCGGGCAGGCATCCGCCCGCATTGTACCGCGTGGTACTCGCCGCTTACGTTGCTGCCTACTGCTCGGCAACGGACTGTCCCTTCCCGACTATCGCCACGGCAAGAATCCTCGCCGCGCCGCAGCACAAGAGGAGACGGCCAGTCATCCGACGTCCGCCGCCCATCCGTCCGTCCAGAGGGGTAGCCTGTGGGCTACCGAGTTGCGGCTGACCAAACCGGGGGGCGTCCTGTGAGAATTGAGCCGGGACAGGAGATGGGCAGGTTCGAGGCGATCATCGCGATTCTGTTCCTGCTCGCGAAGTTGCTCGTGCTCATGGCCTTGGCGATCGCCATCATCGCGTTCGTGGTCCTGTTCGCGCTGTCTTGAGAAGACCACGGCCGGACCAGTGAAAGGCCCCACGTCTGGAATCCACCCGTCCGGCCGCGAGGTCAGCCGGGATGCGAACGGCCGCCCGAAGGCGAGCCCCGGCGATGCAACTGGCGCCGCACGCCGGCCTGCATCGCCGGTCTCGAACGCTCCGGCGGGCCAACGAGAGTCCTGCCGTTCAACGCGTGGTGGTTCCGGTACATTGTTGAGGGCAACACTGGCTTCGCATGAGGCTTTGCGGCAGCCCATTCACGAGGAGGACTAATGGGCAGCGCCGAGATGGCGGAGGGTCGTCGGATTGTGGCTCGGCTACCGCGTGACGGGGACCTGGTCGAGGAGATTCTGGCCGTCGCGAACGACCATGGAATCGACTTG
Source organism: uncultured Thermoleophilia bacterium (assembly GCA_964533575.1). Classification (GTDB taxonomy): domain Bacteria; phylum Actinomycetota; class Thermoleophilia; order UBA2241; family UBA2241; genus CAIXSE01. The sequence goes on from CAZHMG010000025.1 coordinate 7,533, forward strand.
GGACAGGTCTGGGCCATCGGCGCCGTGCGGCGAGCCCGCATCGCCTACTACGATCAGGCAGCCAGGACGTACCGCGACATCGAGCTCGACGAGCCGCTCGAGATCGCCTCGCTCATCGGCAACATCTCGCTGAGAGACGGGAAGGCGGCGCTGCACGCACACGGCGTCTTCGCCGGCCCGGACGGGCATACCCGCGGCGGACACGTGATGCCCGGATGCGTCATCTACGCCTGCGAGCTCCTGCTCGTCGAACTCTCGGGAGAGACGCTCGAGCGCGTGCACGACGACTCGACAGGCTTGCCGCTGTGGCGGAGTCTGCGATAGTAGTACGCCGTTCCAGCCCCCCGGTTGTCTCGCTGCGCGACAGGACCGATGGCAATCAGCGCGAGGTGTTCAGTCTCCAGACACTACCCGGCTGAGGGCACGCACACCGTGATGGCATCGGGCTCCGAGCGGAAGCTCAGGTGCGTCGCCGCAGGCCGCACGTCGCCGTCGAGCTCGTACGGTAACGCCGTCTCGAGCGTGACGTCGACGGCGGCGGCTTTGATGCTCTCGACGAACGGCGACGAGGCGGCGTCGCCGATCAGCGTGCGGCCGATCGTTCGCGCCCACTCCATGGCGTTGCCGGCTGTGACAACGCCGACGTCCAGCAGCCCGTCATCGGTGCGGGCGTCCGGAAACACGGAGACGCCCCCGAAGACCTCCGGCATGTTGCCGGCCAGGATGAGCGTGACCGGTCCCTCGTACCAGACCTGGCCGTCGGCCTCCACGACGGCGTGCACGGGGTCCACCCCCACGCTGCGCGCGCCGCCGCCGAGGTAGGCAAGACGGCCGAATCGGTCCTTGCGTCCCGCGTCCGCCTCCAGCATCATCGCCGCATCGAAGCCGGCCCCTGCCATCACCGTGAATCGCTCTCCGTTCAGGGTGCCGACGTCGATTCTCGTGCGCCTGCCGAAAAGACCCGCCTGCACCGCCTCCTCGATATCCTCGGGAATGCGCAGATTTGCGGCGAGGACGTTTCCCGTTCCGGCCGGCAGGACGGCGAGGGCCACCGGATTCCCCCCGATCGCCTCGACGCACTGCCGCACAGTACCGTCGCCGCCCCACGCAAACAGAAGATCGACGCCGGCCTCAAGCAGGTCCGCAACCATGCCCGGAATCGCCTCTCCGTCGGCTGTCTGTCGCCAGATCGGGTCGGCGACGCCATGGTGGGCCAGCGCGTTGCGCAGCCCCTCCAGGCCGTCTCGGAGGGTCTTCTTCTCGTACGCAACGACACCCACTCGTGTCACAGCGTCACCTCGCTCTCGTCTTCACACGGCGCACCCGCGACGCGTGAGCCGTGACGAGCGCGCCGTATCCCGCGCGTGCACTCCTGCCTGCCGCAGCCTTTGCGTCGGCGAGCGGCAGGGCCCGGGTGACCATCACACCCCTGGATCGACGCCGGCGGCTTCGTCGGCTGCCGCCACGAGCGCGCTCAGCAGACCGTCCGTGGTCGCGTCCGGTTCATCGAAGCCGTGATGGGACGTGATGGCGTTCTGCCTCGACAGATACTGCCCGATCGCCTCATCGGAGGCGTTGCAGTAGAGGTCGGCGAGCCGCATCAGGCGCGTATCGTCCGCTGCCAACGCAGACACTTCGCGGGCAGCGACGCGGAGAGCCTCAGCTGACCGCCGGTGCCGTTCGTCATCCGCGTGACGCTCGCTCATCTGCATCCGCCACTTCGCCCGAATCTCGAGATCGCTGACGAGGTCGTCCCTCGTTCCTTCACATCCGTCCACGTCGTCCTCCTTCCCTTCCTCTCCAACAGGCGCCCCATGTGCCGGTTGGGCTTCTCCCGAGCGCCGTCATGCCTGAGCTCCACCCCGGAACAGGCGAGTCGGCGGACCGGAACGGTATGCCCCGCGACGGCTGCGGGAATAGCCTTCTCGTCGGTCGCCCTCATCATACGATGAGAAGGGCCTGTCCTCCTGCCCTTCGAGGACAGGCGGGCAGAGCGCCTGACGACGCTCCGGGGGTGACGAGAGAGGAGTGCAGTGGCCATCGTGCCGGAGATGTCGGATCAACCGTCCGATGACGCGCCGCGCAACTCCCCGGATGCGGCGCCCGGTCATGTCAGCGCCTTCCTCTACGACGCCGATGGCGAAGACAGGCTCGTCTCCCTGGACCAATCCCTCATTGAGAGCCTCGACGATCAGGACTTGCTCTGGATGGACTTCAACATGTCCGACGAGGACGCGCTGACCACGCTCGATGGCCTTGTGGGCACCCAGCTCGCCGGCTTCGCGACCAGCCGCATCCAGCCAAGGCCGGCATTGCGCGACTACGGCGAGTATTTCGTGCTCCGCGTGCTGCCGATGTGTGGCCGTGACGAGGCGCAGACACTGACCTGCGCGATGGGGCACAACTGGCTCGCGACCGCGCACGAGGGCAGCGTAACGGCGCTCGACGAATTCGCAAGCCATTTGCGCGGTGACTCCTCGGCCGGCCGACTGGACGCGCCCGCCTTTCTCGCCCGACTCCTCGAATGGGTCATCAACGCCTACTTCGACGAGCTCGACGAGCTGCAACGGGCTGTCGACAGGCTGGAGGTCGCCATCCTCCGTGAGCTGGACGAGGAAGAGATCCTGGAGCAACTCGTCGGCTTGAGGCACGACGTCGGCCGGTTGAGGCGCAGGCTGTCGCCTCACCGGCAACTCTTCGCCACGCTGGCCCATCCGAGCTTCGACGTGCTTTCCAACAGCTCGGCCGCGAGGGCGTTCGAGATCCTGGAGAACCGGCTCGAGCTCGCCGTCGAAAGCGTGGATACGACGCGTGAGATGGTGGTCGGCGCCTTCGACGTGTTCATGACCCAGACGGCCCAGCACACCAATGACGTGATGCGCGTCCTCACGATAGTCTCGCTTCTGCTGCTCCCCGCGTCTCTCATCGCCGGCCTCATGGGGATGAACATGGTGCCAGAGTACTTGCTGCGCCCCTTCGTCTTCTGGCTTGCCGTCGTCCTGATGATCCTCGTGAGCGGGGGCCTGCTGTTCATCATGAGGCGCCGCGGGTGGCTGTAACCGCGCTCGGTGTTGGGAGAGCGGCGCGACTGGGTATGGTGCCGCCTACACTCCGTTGCCAGCCCCAGGGGGAGAAGCGAGATGCCGCTGACCCGTACGAAACACGTTCTCGACGCGGACAAGCCGAAGGTCCTGGTGAGCGTCACGGGCGAAGTCGACCTCTTCACCGCCCCCGGGCTCGAGGTGGACCTCGCAAACGCCCTCGATGACTTCGACGGCGACGTGATCATCGACCTGTCCGGGGTCGAATTCATCGACTCGACCGGCTTGCGTGTCCTCATTGGCATCCACAACAGGCTCCGCGACACACCCAGAGCAGCGGTGCTGGTCGTTGCGACAAAGCCGGTCGCTCGGGTCTTGACGATCACCGGCCTGGACCGCGTGTTCTCGATCTCCCGTTCTCTCGACGAGGCGCGGCACCATTTGGCCACGGCCGCTTAGGCCTGCGCGCAGAGCGCGCCAGACCTGCGCCGCTTGCCTGCGTCCCGAGGCCTCTTCGGCCGGCTGCGCGAAATTGCATGAGGCCCTGGCCCGGCATCCGCCGGCCAGGGCCTCGATCCGCTCTACGGGCCGCAGCAGACCCGTCCGCTTCGGTCCGATTCCGGGACGTCTACGCCGCCCGCGTGTCCCGACCGTCGTCCTGGCGCCCTTCTTCCTGATTCTCGACGACGACCTCTTCTCCCTCGAGGACGATCTCCTGGCCGCTTTCGTCCGGCGCTGATCCCTGCGCGCGACCCTGCCGCTGCCCGGCTTCGTTGATGGGCACCCGCTCGACGACGAGCTCTTCCCGTTCCACCGGCACGGTCGTCTGTACCTGCTCCGTCACCGTGCGCTTCTTCAAACGGACCAGCTCTCGGGGACGGCGCACGGTGTGTATACCAAGGTCCGGTTGTGAACGCGCGGCCTCCGGCATCGAGGATTCCGCCGTCGAGGACTCCGGCGTCAGGGTTTCGCCCACGTTCTCGCGCTCATCGCGGTCCGGCGGGACAACTTCCGAAGCCGGGCGAACCGTCCCTCGTCCGAGATCCGGGGCATAGCCGCCGGTGCCCGCGGAGCGATCCTCCGCCGCCACGCCGGCCGGCAGCTCCCTTTCGCCGGATTGTGTGCTGTACCGCAAGCCGTAATGCCGGTACAGCTCGCGCTCCTGGTCCACAGTGACGGTCTCGCCGCTGATGTTCGGACTGTCCTTGATCTCGTCCTTCGAGTACGGCACGACCAAACCGTCCGTGGATCGCCTCATGCCCTGAACGGGGATGAGGCGCTTGCCGCTGAAGATGCCTACTCCGACCTGCAACCACTCCGGACTGCGTGTCTGATCGTCGACGTAGACGTCGTCGACCTCGCCGATCTTGTCGCCCTGCCGGTCGAAGACGTCGGCGCCTTCCCAATCCGCGACGTCACTCCACTCGAGGCGATCACGGCCCACATCATACTGACGCTCCATGCGTCCTCCTTCGTGTTCATGTTCACGCTCCGCTCTGCGCGTCAGCGCTCAAGCGGAAGCGGAAGCGGTGACTTCCTCCCCGAGGGAGGAAGTCACCGCGGAAATTCGGAGGCTACGCCACGCGCCTCGTCCGCTCCTCCGGAGGCTCTTCGGGCGGCCTGCGCTGCTCGCGCTCCCACTCCTCCGCCGTGGCCTCCAGCTCGGGCCGTGTCGGCGTGAGGCCCGGTTCCTCCGTTTCAGCGGCCGGCCGTCCCGCGAGCCTCGCGCGCTCCTCGGCCGTCATTCTCGCCTCGATCGGCTCAGCCGTCGCCGCGGTCTGCTGCTCTGCCGCGAGCCTGGCGCGTTCTTCTGCCGTCATAGTCGAGCGCATCGACTGGGCCCCCGCCGCAGGCTTCTGACGCGCCAGCCTGGCGCGCTCTTCGTCGGTCATCCTTGCCTCTATCGGCTCAGCCGTGGCAGCCGTTGCCGCCCGCTGCTCGTCCGCATCGCCTTGGGGATGGATGCGCTCCTCCACCTTTTCGCGAGCCTGCTGCGCCTCGGTGGTCGCGCGTTCCTTGACCATCTGCGCCTCCTGCTGCATCTCAGGCATCCGTTCCTGCGCCTTACCGTACGAACGGGACAACATGTCCGAGGCGACCGAGCGCCCACCGAGTCCGAACGCCAGAGCCAGCCCCAAAGCGACAGCGCCGAGGACGATGATGTAGGTCGCCGTCACGATGATCGGGGCGATCTGAAGCTGCACGAGCGCCATCGTGATGGCGATCGCCACGATGATGACCGGCACGGCCGTCTCGACGATGCGCCCGATCAAGGTATCGCCCGCCAAACGGCTCGCCAGCGCACCGATGCCGCCGGCGACGGCGACGCCGACGACCAGAATGAGCAACGCCGCGATCACATTGGGGAGGTACGCGACAACAGCGGCGATGGCATTGCCGAGCAGCGGAATCTGGAGCGTCGCCAAGGCCAGCAGAATGCCGATGCCGAAGACGAACCAGAAGGTGATGCGGGCAATGACGTTGGTAACGCTGAAAGTCGGCGCCGTCCGCTGCTTGTAGTCCCCGATAACACTCTCGTCGACGGACTTGTCGACGTGCCACGCGCGCCCGATACGGCGGATGGCCCCTGCAATCAGCTTCCCCGCTATATAGGCGATGACGAGAATGAGGATGGCGCCGAGCAGGTTCGGCAGCCATGCGAAAAAGTCATCGAAGAATGCTTGAATTCTGTCCATAAGTCACTTGCCTCCGTCCGGAATCACGCCCCGTGGTTCATTGTCATCTTCGTTTGGTATCGCTTACCCGGGACTGAAGGAGCAGTAACGCTGGCATGTTGCCGCCGGGGGGAGCCTGGATCCGTCATCAGTGGCCGCGCCTGTCTGGCTGATTGCTCATGCCTGCCAACGGCACGATGCTTGCAGACGCACGAGCTGGGCAGAAAGAATGAAGACCAGACCGCGTGAGCGTCCGGGCTTCAGGTGTTCGATGGTCCGCGATCCGTTGATCCATTGATCCAGATCGCAGAAGGGAGCGAGGCATGTCAGTCGCAAAGGTCATCGAGCTGTCGTCAACGTCGTCTGTGAGTTTCGAGGACGCAATCCAGAAGGGCATCGAGAAGGCCGAAGAATCGCTCCGCGGTGTCAGGGGCGCGTGGATCTCAGAGCAGAAGGTCGACGTCGAGGACGGCAAAATCGTCGATTATCGTGTGATCATGCGCGTCTCGTTCGTGCTGGACTGACACAGCATCCACGGTATGCTCCGGGCCCACCCGGGAGACGGGGTTAAGAGCATTGTGCTCAATTGAGGAGTGATCGCATGCGGAACGACGACATCACCGTCTACTTCAGTGAGGTGCACTACCCCGCCAGCAAGAGCGAGGTCAAGGCGTCCGTGCAAAGGTACGGCGCGCCGAAGGACGTCATCAGCCGCCTCGAGGACTTGCCGGAAAAGACCTACCGGGGCGGAAGCGACATCTTCGCCGCCCTCGGCATAGCCGGGTACGAGACGATCGAGGATCGGGAGCGGCGCAGAGCCAGATAGTCAACCCGGTGGTCGAAGATTACGAGGGGGCGGCCCGCCGTACGGAGAGCCGCCCCCTCGCTTCGTCCATGCCCCGTCCCTCCCTCTCCTCGTTTGCCGTCCTCCAGAGCGGGAACCGCTGTGAGTAGCCCAGTCGTTCGATGGAGGGAGGCAGTCGTGTCATTCACATACGTACAACGTTCACTGAGACGACGAGGTGACCAGAGGGGGTGGCTCACGGCGCTTTCGGCGGCCCTCCTGGTCCTTCTGGTCACGTTGCTCACCATATGCTGGGGGAGCGCACCCGCGAACGCCGCCGAGAGGGGGACTGTCTTCCAGGCGGGGAACAACGTGACGATCCCTCGGGAAGACACCGCCGAGTCCGTGGTCGCCATCGGCGGCAACGTCACCGTTGCCGGCACAGTGAGAACATCGATTATCGCCGTCGGAGGCGACGTGCGCCTCAACCGCACGGCGGTTGTCGGTTCGTCCGTGCAGCAGGCCGACACGTCGATCGTTCTGGTTGGCGGCTCCCTCGACCAGGCTCAAGGAGCACGGGTGACGGGACAGGTATCGAACGTCACGGGATCGTGGGCCGGCGATATCTGGAATCAGGGGATCACGGATCAGGTGACACGGCCCTACAGCGGCTTCTCTCTCATAGCTTGGCTGGGAGGCACGGTCCTGGCGCTGCTGCTCGCCGTCCTCATCGCGGCCCTTGTTCCCCGTCAAGTCACGGCCGTGCGTGACAGGGTGAGGCGCTCCTTCTGGAGCTCTCTGGGCTGGGGAGCCCTCGGGCTCATCATCCTCGTCCCGTTGGTCACCGTCCTGCTGGTCATCACGGTCATCGGCCTCCTGGCCGTGCCGCCGTGGCTGCTCGTGGTGGTCAGCGCCCTCGTCCTGGGCGCGGTCGCCGTCGCCGCCGCACTCGGCGGGTGGGCACTTTCAGTGGCGGGGTACAAGCGAGAGAACCTCATCCTGACCGCGCTCGTCGGCGTGGTGATACTGCGGCTGCTGGCCCTGCTTCCCCTTGCCGGCGGCATCATCACGGCCATCGCCTGGATGGTCGGCTTTGGCGCCACCGCGGTCGCTCTGTGGAGCTGGCAGCGGCGACGCCACGATGCAGGCCAGCACTCTGAGGAGGCGCAGGCCCCCGACATGAGGGCAGCCTGAAGAAACGAGGTGACCCCGCCCGGCAAGCCGGGCGGGGTCACCTTCTCGCAGGCGGCGCGTCCAGAATCCAGCGCATTGTTCGGTCGGCCAGTTGATCCAGAGCCGTGACGGCGAGCTCCAGATGCTGCTCGGACGTGTCTTCTGCGGCAGTGTGTGAGAGACCTCGCAGGCTCTGGACGAAGAGCATCGCCGTCGGAATCCCCGCTCTCGTCATTTCAGCGGCGTCGTGCAGAGGCCCGCTCGCAAGGTAACGGACCGCGCCGGCGACGTCCCGAACGGCCGCTCCGGCCAGGTCGATCAGGTCCGGGTGGAACGTCGTCGGCTCGATCCGCCACAGGGTCCTCCACTCCATGGAGACCCCCTCTTCGGCGCCGATGCGCCCAGCCGCGTCCCTCACCTCCCCCAGCATTCGCGAGAGAGCGCCTGCGTCAAGATGCCGCTGATCGAGCGTGATCTCGCAGCCGCCCGCCACGGCCGTCGGAATGCCGGGCGTGGTCGCGCAGCTTCCCACAGTCGCCACGCCGCCGTGATGCACAGCGCTTTCGCGGGCGGCCAGGGCCAGCCGTGCGGCGGCAACGAAGGCGTCCCGCCGCTGGGGCATTGGTGTCGAGCCGGCGTGCGCGGTCTGGCCACGCAGGCTGATGACGTGACGCTCGATGCCCACGGTGCCGAGCACGACCCCAAGCGGTAGCCCCGCGTTCTCGAGCACCGGTCCTTGTTCGATGTGGAGCTCGATGTAGGCGGCGCAGTCGGCTAGGTGCGCGTGCGCCGATCCGATGGTGTCCATGTCGACGCCGAACGCGGCCACGACCTCCTCGAGGCGCATTCCCTGCCCGTCCGTCAGACCGCGCACCATATTCGGGTCCAAGGCGCCTGAAGCGGCGCTGGACCCGAAGAGGCTCCGGCCGAAACGTGCGCCCTCTTCGTCGGCCCAGTCGACCAGCCGGATGGTGACGGGCGGGGTTCCTTGAGACGCGATGCGACGCACCACCTCGAGGCCGGCGACGACGCCGAGACAGCCGTCCAGCCACCCTCCACCGGGAACAGAGTCGAGGTGGCTGCCGATGACGAGCGCCGCGCTCGAGCGGCCGGGCAGCGTGATCCAGGCATTGGCTGCCGCGTCCGTTTCATGGCGCACCGGCAGCGCATCCGCTTTTTCGCGCAACCATGCTCGTGCGGCTGCCCAAGCCGGAGTGAACGCCACCCGCTGGGCGCCGCTTGCATCACTCGTCAAGGCCTGCAGCTCGCGCAAATGCGAAATCACCCGCCGCGGCTGCAGAGGCTCCCCGCCTGCGTACGTCATCGCGGCGCCGCCGTGCGGCGTCCGACGACGACGCTGCGCCCGGTCACTTCAATCGAGACGAGGTGAACCCCGTCGGCGCCTTTCTGCCGTACTCGTCGACCGAGTCGAGCAGGCTCTGCTCTTCGGGGGAGAGCTGCCAGCCGAGCATCTCGATGGCGATGTGCGCCACCTCCAGCTCGTTCAAGTATCCTCGCCAGGTGCCATAGCCGCCGCGCCCGCTGACGCAGGAGAGTCCTCCGCGGTAGCCGCGCTCGAACAGCTCTTTCCGCACAGCGCCGATCTCCTCTGGCGGAATGAGGATGAGCAGGCGAGCCTCGCCCTGGTCGTTGGCTACCAGTCGCAGCCTCGGTTCGCCCTTGGCGACTTCGCCGGCTACGTCCTCCTCAAGCACCTCGCATTTGAACTTTCGGGTTTCCACGCCGCCAAGCGTTGCCCACTCGTGAGTGGGGCTTCCTTCGTACGCCATCGCGTTCTCCTTCCGAAGACACCTTCCGACGACACTCACTGAGGTGGCTCATCAGCCACTTGCCCCGGAAGCACCAGTGCTGAACCTGAGCAAGCCCGACCGATTAAGTCTAGAATACAGCTCGCCGTCCGCCGGCGCCACACCGTCACTCCATTCACCCGGGCACGCCGCGGGCTCTGCTAGAGTACGGCGCTCACGGGTGTCCGTTGCGGGAGTTCCATGCTGAGCCGGGATCGCATGATCAGAATACTGCTCGTGCTCTACGCCGCTGGCAGTGTCGTCGTGGCGCTACCGCTGCTCTTCTACGGGCACGCCGGCGATCTCTCTGAGACGACGTCAGGCCGGATCCTCGCTGCGGCGCTACTCGCCATGGCCGGCGCCGCAGCCGCCGCGGCCCGCAATCCCTGGGCGAACAGGCTCGTCATCAAGATGCTGATCGCCTTCAGCTTCATGTCGGCCCTCGCCATCGCGTACCGCGTCGCGGCCGGCAACCACCAGGAGGACCCGGCATGGTTCCTGCTGCCCCTTGCGGTCGCGGCGCCGATCGTACTGGCGGTCCTCTATCCGCGTCCGCCCAAGGACTGACAGGACGCCCTCTCCCTCCGCGCGTCAGCAGACGCGTTGCCCGGCAACGGGCTTGCTGCAATCCGGCTGCGGGGCGCTGACGGCAGCCTTGTCGGCCGCGTCGTCCGCGTCCGCGCCGCGCGCCCTGAGGACAAAGGGCAAGGCGACGAGCTGCCAGACGCCGCCCAACACCCATGCCGCCGGGATCGAGAGGGCGCGCGACACGTACCCGAGCCCGACCTGCCCGGCCGCACCGCCGGCCTCCAGGAAGAGCGCGTCGAGGGAGATGATGGTGGCCCGCTGCTCTGACGGGATGCGGGCATTCAGCCAAGCCTGGCGCACGGGCGCCTGGACGCCGTAGGCGAGTGTCGAGAGCAGGTACAACGGCACCGCGATCCAGAAGATCTGCAACAAGCCGGCGAGGAGGACGAGGACGGCCTGCGCGGCGACCATCACGAAGACGAGCGTCGAGCGGCGCAGGCGTGTCCGCGACAACGGGCCGACGAGGGCTGCGCCCGCGATGCCCGCGAGGCCCACGAGGGCGGCGATCACGCCGTTCACCCAGATCAGGTCGCGCTCGAGCAGGTCGAGGAAGTATCGCTGCCACGAGTAGAACCCGTACATGAAGAAGGCGCCCTGGACCAGGCCGGCGAGCATCAGCGGCCGCACGACCGGGTTGCGCAGTCCGTAGGTGACACCTGCATGCGCGATTGTCCGCGCCTCGTCCCCGATCCTCGACAGACGCAGGGCATGCGGGACGAATCCTTCATCCCGCATGAAGAACACGCCGAGCACGGCCGCCGGCACCAGCATCGCCGCCCGGGCCACATAGGGAATGGCCAAATTGATCTGGCCCAGGAAGCCGCCGATGACCGTGCCCAGCAACATGGCGACACCCTGCGCGATGCCGCCGCGGGAGAAGACGACGTCGATCTTGCCCGTGTAACCGGCGCTGGCGAGGGCGTCGACCATCCAGGCCTCCACGGCGCCGGTGAAGAACGTGTAGCCAAGCCCCAGCAGGACCGAGGCGAACACGAAGGCCAGGAGTCCGGCCTCGATGGCGCCCAACCAGACGTAGAGCAGCGTGGCGACGAAGAGGATCGCCAGACACAGGAGATACGAGACGCGTCGTCCCACCGTATCCGCGACCACGCCCGTGGGCACCTCGAAGAGCACCTGGCCGGCGGCGAAGGCGCCATTTGCCACCATGACCTCGAAGATGTCCAGCCCTGCGTCCATGAGGAACAGGGTGTTCACGCCCCAGATGAGTGCTTGGGCGAACGTGGTCACCGCGACGATCGCCACATATGTACGTATGACCCCGCGTCCCGGCATAGGCCACCAATCCTGCTGTGTGTTTCACGGAACATATGCCCCGTTACGAGTGCGTGCCATTCATCAAGCGAGTCGTTGGACTGAAGCGAAAGAGGGGCATACATCAAGGGAGACGCCGGCCTCACAACGCTCAGGCAGGAGGACACATGATCAGCGAGCGGGGACCCGCCGGCGCGGCGGGCGTCACGGCCATCGGGGACCACGTTGTTCCACGCATGGGTTTTGGCGCCATGAGGTTGACGGGACCCGGCATCTGGGGGCAGCCGAAGGATCGGGATGAAGCACGACGTGTGCTGAAGCGGGTCGTCGAGCTCGGCGTCAGGCTGATCGATACCGCCGACTCCTACGGCCCGGCGATCAGCGAGGAGATCATCGCCGAGGCTCTTTGGCCATACCCGGACGATCTCGTGATCGCGACCAAGGGCGGCAGCCTGCGACCGGGTCCGGGCGAGTGGATCCGCGACGGGCGGCCCGTTCACCTGAAGAGGGTCTGCGAGGAGAGCCTGCGGCGGCTACGCCTCGAGCAGATCCCTCTCTATCAGCTCCACGGGCCAGACCCCCGAACGCCGATTGAGGAGTCGATCGGAGCCCTGCGCGACCTTCAGGAGGCGGGCAAGATCCGGTACATCGGCGTATCCAACGTGAGCGAGGAGCAGCTGAACCGGGCGCTGGCGGTGGCACACGTCGTGTCTGTGCAGAACCGCTACAACCTGTTCGATCGGCGTTTCGATGCCCTGGTGGACCGCTGCGAGCGGGAGGGACTCGCGTTCCTCCCCTGGGCCCCGCTCGAACGAGGCGACGTCCATTCGCCGCTCGTGCGCCAGATCGGCGACGACCACGGCGTCAGCGCCCACCAGATCATGCTGGCGTGGCTGCTCGCGCGCTCGCCTGCGCTGGTTCCCCTTCCCGGAACCGGCTCCATCGCCCATGCCGAGGAGAACGTGATGGCAGCCGGCGTCGAGCTGACGCCGGCCGAAGTCGCATGTCTCAGTGCACTGGCCTGATCGCCTCGATCGCCGCCGCCAGGCGCTCCGGCTCGTCGGTGCCGATGGCCAAGCTGCGGCCATCGGTCAGCTCCACGCGCACGGCGTGGCGCCCCTGGACGTTGTAGAGCCAGCCCTTCGGCGTCAGGTGTACGCCCAGTCCCCAGCACCAGGAGACCGTCGTTGGCTCGACGCTGCGAATCTCGCCAAGGTCGATCGTACGGCGGAGGAAGCCACGCCGGAAGCTCACGATGAGCGCGGACCGAGTCACCTCGACGGTCAGCGACGACAAGACGCAGGCCAGGCCTGCAGTCAGCATGATCGGCGGCACCTGGAGCCAGCGGCGAGGCCTGTGTTCGGCAACCGCTTTCGCGAAGGTGCCCACTTGCACAGCCGTCGCAAACGCCAGCACGACAAGCGTCAGATACCCCTGCTGCGTATGCTGGTAAAGCGCCGCGCCCTGTTGCTGATCGCTCATCCCCGCCTCCTTCGACGAACGCCGTAACACCGATCACCATACCCGCCCGGGAAAGGCGGCGGCTGTTCACGCCGCAACAGCATACAACTTGACTTGCCCCGCTCTCACAGTGTGTAGTCAGGAGACGCGGCGGCCAGTTCGCCGCACTTCGTGTTCAGCCTCGCCGGCGAAGGATGCGACGCCGGCGGATCCGACACCACATGGAGGTAGCCAGCATGACCGACAGAGTCCGCGAGATCCTCTCCTGGTACCGTTCAGACAACCCCGGAACCCTCGCAAACCTGTACCGCATGCTGATGGCAGGTCGCTTGGCGGGCACAGGCAAGCTGGTCATGCTGCCGGTTGACCAAGGCTTCGAGCACGGTCCGGCGCGCAGCTTCGCGTGCAACCCGCAGGGTTACGATTCGCGCTATCACTTCCAGGTGGCCATCGACGCGGGCTGCAACGCCTATGCCGCGCCCCTCGGATTCATCGAAGCGGGCGCGGCCGAGTTCGCCGGCCAGATCCCGCTCATCCTCAAGGCCAACAGCTCGGACATCCTCTACTCCGGCACCGATCCCATCCCGGCCGTGACCGCCTCCGTCGAAGACGCCCTTCGCCTCGGCTGCGGCGCGATCGGCTTCACCATCTATCCCGGCTCCGAGCACCGCAAGCAGATGTACGAGGAACTGCGCGACCTCACGCTCGAGGCCAAGGCTGCCGGTCTCGTGGTCGTGGTCTGGAGCTATCCCCGTGGCTCGGGCCTCAGCAAAGAGGGCGAAACCGCGGTCGACGTATGCGCGTACGCGGCGCAGATCGCGGCGCAGCTGGGCGCTCACATCATCAAGGTCAAACCGCCGAGCGCCCACATAGAGATCGATGCCGCCCGCAAGGCGATGGAGGCAGCCGGGGTCAGGACCGACACGCTGGCCGAACGCGTCGAGCACGTCGTGCAGAGCGCCTTCAACGGCCGCCGCATCGTCATCTTCTCGGGCGGCGCGACGGCCGGTACGGACTCGGTCCTCGAAGAGAACCGCCAGACCGCTCTGGGCGGCGGGTTCGGCACGATCATGGGCCGCAACACCTTCCAGCGGCCTTACGCGGAAGCGATCGAGTTGCTGCAGACGGTGATGGACATCCACGCCAGCACGCGACCGGCGTAAAGCACAGGACTCCGAACAACGACGACCGGGTGGGGGCGAGCTCGGCACTCGCCCCCACCCGGTCGTCCGTCTGACGTTCAGGCGCGGCTCAGGCGCGTCACTCCAGCAGCATGCGGTCGACGGCAAACGCCTCTCCGGCGACCTCGTGGAACTTCTCGATGAGCCCCGGAACCGTCAGCGCCGCCTTCTTCCCCGCGTCAACGTCGAGCACCACCCGTCCGGCGTGCATCATGATGAGCCGGTCTCCGTAACGCAGTGCCAGCTCCATATTGTGCGTGACCATCAGCGTCGTCAGGCCGCGCTCCGCGACGATGGCGCCAGTCAGCTCCATGATCGTCGCCGCGACCTTCGGGTCCAGCGCAGCTGTGTGCTCGTCCAGGAGCAGCAGGCTCGGCTCGGCAATGGTTGCCATGAGGAGCGACATCGCCTGCCGTTGGCCGCCGGACAACTTGCTCACGTTGGCGTTGAGCCTGCCTTCCAGGCCCATCCCGAGGCGCGCCAGCTGGTCACGCATGATCTGGCGCCGCGCCTTGGTGACTCCGCGTCCGAGCCCGCTGCGGCGAGAGCGCAGCAGCGACAAGGCGAGATTCTCCTCGATCGACATGGACGGCGCCGTGCCGGCCCGCGGGTCCTGGAAGACGCGGCCTATCCGGCGGCTGCGAACGAAGTCCCGCTGCCTGGTGATGTCGGCGCCGTCCAGGGCGATGCTCCCGGCTGTGAGGGGGAACGTGCCGGCCACAGCATTGAGAAGAGTGGACTTCCCCGCCCCGTTCGAGCCGATCATGGTTACAAACTGCCCTGCGGGCACGTCCAGGTCGATGCCGCTGAGCGCGACGACCTCATTCGCCGTGCCGGGAAAGAACGTCTTGCGCAGATCGCGCAGCTGCAGATGAGCCGGAGCGCTCATGCCCGCACGATCTTGCTGCGGATGGTGGGCACGGAGAGTGCGACGACCACGAGAATGGCGGTGAGCAGCTTGAGGTCGGTGGGCGCGATGCCGATCTGCAGCGCCACAGCGATCAGCAGCCGGTAGACGATCGAACCGCCGATCACGCTGAACAGCACCCAGCTGATACTCCGCATCCCGAAGATCGCCTCGCCGATGATCACGCTCGCCAAGCCGGCGACGATGGTCCCGATGCCCATCCCCACGTCGGCAAAGCCCTGCTGCTGCGCGACGAGAGACCCGGAAAGGGCGACGAGCGCGTTGGCGAGGGCCAAGCCAATCACACGCGTCAGATCCGTGTTGGTGCCCATCGAGCGGATCATCTGCTCGTTGTCGCCGGTGGCTCTCATGCAGAGCCCGAACTCCGTGTGAAAGAACCAGTCGAGTAGATACTTGACGACGAGCGCGAGCACGATGAGCGCGGCGATCAGGGTCCAGCTCGTCATGACGTAGGAGATCGCCGCGCCGAGCTTGTCGAACAGTGTCTCGACGCCGAGGAGCGGCGTGTTGGCCTTGCCCATGACGCGCAGGTTGACCGTGTAGAGCGCCGTCATCATGAGGATGCCGGCCAGCAGCTTGGGGCCGTAGTTGCTGGCGTCGCCGGTCTTCAACAGGATGTGCAGCAGACCGACCAGCACGCCGGCGCTCAGTCCGGCCCCGACGCCGGCGACCGTCGCGACGACAGGCGACTGTCCGGCGGCGATCATCGCCGCGGTGACGGCTGCGCCGAGCGGCAGGCTGCCGTCCACCGTGAGGTCCGGAAAGTCGAGTACCCGAAATGTAATGAACACGCCCAGGACCATGAAGCAGTACAGGAGGCCTTGCTCCAGGGCTGTCGTGACGATTGCTTCCACTGACGACGGCTCCCGATGTCGCGGGGCCGGGGCGCTGCCGCGCCCCGGCCCCGCGAAGTCTATCGTGTTCCCGGCGTCCGCAGGGTAAGCCGGGCAGCTTCGCTCAGAAGGTCTTCTCCGCCTCGGCCTTGAGATCGTCGGGCAGCGTCACGCCCATCGCCTCGGCGGCGGCGGGATTGATCGAGAGCACGAGGTTCTCCGCATACTGGACGGGGATTTCGCTGATGGCCTTGCCGTTGAGGATATCGGCGGCGACGAAGCCGGCCTGCCTGCCCAGGTCAAGGTAATCGAAGGCGTAGGCGGCGACTGCGCCTCGCTCGACGCTGTCGGTGTCGCCGCAGATCAGCGGCACCTGCTCGTCGCGGCACACCTTGATGACCGTCTCGAGTGCAGAGACGATGGTGTTGTCGGTGAGCACGGAGACGGCGTCGACGCGACCGGCCAGCGACCGGGCAGCCTGCTGCACCTCGGATGAGTTGCTGGCCGTGGCCTCGATGATCTCGATGCCCATGGCCTTCGCGGCCTCCTTCTCGGCCTCGACGAGGAACACTGAGTTCGTCTCGCCGGCGTTGTAGAGGACGCCCACCGTCTTGACGTCGGGCACGACACGCTTGATCAGTTCGAGGTGCGGCTCGACCGGGAGCATGTCGCTGACACCGGTCACATTGGCGTCAGGCGCCTCCGCGTTCTTGACGAGGCCTGCGCCCACCGGGTCGGTGACGGCCGTGAACACGATCGGCGTCGTCTTGTCTGCCTTGACCATCGCCTGTGTGGTCGGCGTGGCGATCCCCAAGATGAGGTCGAGGTCGTCACCGGAGAACTTCTGGGCGATGCTCGACGCAGTCGCCATGTCGCCCTGAGCGTTCTGCACGTCGAAGCTGACGTTCTCACCCTCGGTGAAGCCCCTCTCTGCCATCGCCTCTTTGAAACCCGTGACGCAGGCGTCGAGGGCGGGGTGCGAGACGATCTGCGTGATGCCGATCTTCACCGATCGGGGGGCGGCGCTCGGGCTCGCGGTCTCCTCAGCCGTGTCTCCTCCACACCCTGAGAACACGCCCACGAGGCCCACCAGCAGTACGAGCGACGCAACAAGCGAGGTCAATCTGACACCAGGACGCATGGTCCTCCTTCCGGTCGCAAAAGAACGGTGCCGCATTCTAGTGCTTCGGCAGACGCGTGAACAAGCAGATCAGCATGAGAATGATGCAGGACGAGGCCGCTCGCGGTGAGCGTCACGCGTTCGTGGAGCCCCTCTACGACCCCCGCAAGATTCCGCCACCCCGTCTGCGTCTTGAGGGGCAGGGCGACTCCTCCGGAGCTCGCCCTGCCCCCATCCCGCAGCTAGATGTGCAGGCCCGCCCGGTCCGCGAACCGCTGTACACAATTGATCGGAATGTCGAGAGAGCGCGCGATGTTGAACTTGGCCTCCATCATGCCGGCCTCATGCGGCCGCACCGACGAGGTGAACGGCAGGGTACCGAATCCCTTGTCGATGCGAATCTCCTCCATGGCCACCGGGTCGCTGAGATCGCGGACACCGCAGCCCAGCTTGCCGGCGACGTACTGCTTCGCTTCCTTGAGACGCATCCTCCGGGTCATTTGCATACGCGCGACCAGATCTCCGGCCGCTCGCATTCCGCCCATGCCCGAAGCTTGCGTGTGGGCAGACTCCATGCCGAGGGAGTCACCCGTGCCTGCCTAGAACCCGTCGATCTTGAGGATCTCGACGAATGCCTTGGACGCCCGCGAGGTCGCGTCGGCGGGCGGATAGACGCACGTGGGGACCGCCCCGACGCCCATGCCGACGTTCACATGGATGGGGATCTCGGCGATCTCCGCCGCCGGCTTGATGAAGGTCATCGCCCTGGCGATGTTCCAGGCCGTCGACTTGCCCGTGTTTATGTTGACGGCCGGTCCGTAGATGCTGGCGCCGGCCTGCTGTGCCATCCGCAGCTGGTCTTTGGGCCACATGCCCGCGAGCCGCTCGCCGTCGAAGGTGAGCTGCCCGTGCATGCCCAGAACGAATTCGCTGGCCATGCCGATCTCGATGCCGAGCCAGGGATACTTCTCGCGCAGCATGCGGCAGGCCGTGAGGCCGGCGAGGAAATCGGCATCGCCCGCGGCCCCGGTCGTATCGAAGTCGATCCCGTCCGTCCCGGCCTCCACCATGTGGTCGGCCACGAAGCTGATGTCGTCGACGAGCATCCCGCAAGCTGCTTCCTGTGCCTGCCTCGCCTCATCGATCTTGCCGAGCGGCAGAAGCTCGGACCAATTGTCGATTGGGCCGTCGGGCTTCGAATAGCGGCCCAGATCCGGCATCGCGCCGTACTGCACCGGATTCGTAAGCAGCGCCTGGGCGATCTTCATCGATTGCCCCTCGTGAGCGATGTTGGTCTTGATCGCCTTGTAGGAGTAGTCGATCTGCCAGAGCTCGACGATGTCGATGCCGATCAGGGCCTCGTAGGACTGCAGGTCCTGGACACGGTTGCCGATGTGTTTCGACCCCGTCCCGTCGTTGGACATGACGACCTCGTCGCCGATGTCCACCGCTGTGAACCGGGCTGATGACGCATAGATCTCGAGGAGATGATCGACTTCATCCTGCGTGAGCTCCGGCACCTTGGCCTTCTTGGCCGCCATCTGCGTGCCGGCCTCGAGGTCCGCCTTGATCTCGGATCGCGTCAGCTCGACGAGCGAACCGTCACCCATTCTCGTGGGAATCCTGGTCTCCAACGGCATCGCCTCCCGCCTGTGTTGCGCCCCAATGCTCGGCGTCATGGTCTCCCGCCGAACTGTACAGCACGCGTGCGAGAACGGGCTACCGGCTATATACTACGCGCGATGAAGCCAGGCAATCCGCACTCGCGAACCACCCTCCCGCTTCGTGCCCGGCGTCTGCTCGGGCTCTTCGTCGCACTGGCGGCCGTCCTCAGCCTCACCGCCGCATGCGGCGAATCAAGGGCGGAGCAGAACGCAACGCCGGATGTCCTCGCCACCAGCGCGCCTCCAACGGTGAAGGCGAGCACCGGCATACTGGTGGATCGCGCGACAGGGCGCGTCCTCTGGAAGAAGTCACCCGACACGCGACGTCCGCCGGCCTCTCTCACCAAGGTCATGACGGCCATGGTCGTCCTCGACAGGGTCAAGAACCTGGATTCCTGGTGCACCGCGCCGCGTGCCGTGAATCGGAAGCTCGGCAACGTGATCGGGTTGCGCCCGGGCGACCGCATCACCGTCCGTCAGGCTCTCAACGCCGCCATCGTCAAGAGCGCCAACGACGCCTGCCTCACGCTGGCGTACAGGGTTGCCGGCAGCGAAACCGCCTTTGTACGCCTCATGAACGCCAAGGCGCGCTCCCTCGGCCTCAACGACACGCAGTACAAGAACTCGCGGGGTACCCCCGTGTCCGGCCACTACATGTCCGCGGACGACTTGGCCCGCTTGGCGCGGTATGCCATGCGCAACGCGACGTTTCGCGACCTGTGCTCAAAGCAAACCGCGACCATCAAGTGGCCCGGACACTCTGTGCGGGTGGAATCGCGCAACCGTCTCCTGAACTACGAATGGGGCTACGGCATCAAGACCGGCGCGACGTCGGCATCCGGCAAGTGCCTGCTGGGAGCCGGAACGTACAGTCTGCGCCCCCTGATACTTGTCACGATGAACGAGCCGTCCCGGGATCAAGAGGAAGCCGATGCCGTGGCGATGTTCGCCTGGGGCGACGCGCAGTATGAGCGCCGGACGATCGTCTCCGCCGGCGATCTGGTGAAGGCGGTACCGCTTGCCGGCGGCGGCGAGGTGCGCGTCGCGGCGGCCAAGACCCTGACACGGGTCGTGCGACGCGCCGCCGCGGTCCAGGTGGCCATCGCCTTGCCGGCGTCACTCCCCTCCGCGTCCCCCTCCGGCACAAAGATCGGCACGATCACGTACAAAGCGGATGGGCAGAAACTCGGGACGATCGACCTGCTGGCCGACGGGCTCACGCAGACGTCGCCCAGCCCCAGCGTTCTCTGAGACTACCCGGCGGCTCGCCGTCATCAGGTGGCAACTCGCCACCATTCTCTCACCTCAGGCAGGTCGTCCACATCGCGTTTGTCTGACCGATGAGCTCAGGGGGGCTGAGCGCGGACAGCGCCTTGCTCGCCTTCTATCGCCAGCAAGGAGTGAACCAACGGGAGCACCTGGGGCGGGGGCGTGGACGGCGCCGCCGCCGCTCCCGTCTCGAGAATGACTCGCGGGAGCGGCGGGCGGGCCTAGGCGATCCTGATCGCGCGCCTTGATGCGGGCGCGCTTGTCGCCATGTTCGGTGTGGGATAAGAGAGCGGCGCCGAGCGGCGCCTGTTGTGATCATACCACAGCGGCTCATTGTCGGACTTCCTTGTCCGTCGATAGCCATCGCGAGACGTCCAACCGGCGAGCTGCCGCTCATCTGGAGCCGGCGGGCGGAATCGAACCGCCGACCTGCCGCTTACAAGGCGGCTGCTCTGCCAGCTGAGCTACGCCGGCCCGCTCCGTGAGGCCGAGACAGTGTACTGGACAGGCCGCGGCGACGGAACCTCTCCCCCGCTCGCTCCGTGTGGTCTGTCATTCGAGCGCCGGCTTGCCGTCCGCGGCGGCACTGGGTCCGGACATGCCGAGCAAGGCCAAAAGGCCGTTCTCGTCGAGGATGGTGACGCCCAAGCGCTGGGCGACGGCGTGCTTCGACCCGGGGGCTTCGCCGGCGATCACATAGTCCGTGGCCTTGCCGACAGAGCCGCTGACGCGCCCGCCGGCGGCCTCAATGCGCGCCTGCGCCTCGCCCCGCGTC
>CAZHMG010000026.1:0-2384 GCA_964533575.1 uncultured Thermoleophilia bacterium
GTACACGTCGGCGGTCGCCTGCGGGAAGAAGCCCCCGATCCGCTCACGGAACTGGTCCGGCATGATGGGCTGGTTCTTGGCGTCGCTGATCTGCCGCGCCACAGCCTCCGGTGAGAACCGCTTGGGATCGAGGTTCAGCTCTTCCAGGCAGCGCTTGATCAGGCGCCGGCGATCGTCCTCGTCGTGAATCGTGAAGGAGGACGTGAACCCGATGCGCTCGGCCTCACGGCGCAGCAGACGCGCGCACATGCTGTGGAACGTGCTGATCCACATCGTGCGGGCGACGGGACCAACGAGGCCGGCGATACGCTCCTTCATCTCGCCCGCGGCCTTGTTCGTGAAGGTGATCGCCAGGATCTCGTGGGGCTGAACGCCGTGCACCTGTATGAGGTAGGCGACGCGATGCGTGAGCACACGCGTCTTGCCCGAGCCGGCACCGGCGAGGATCAGAAGCGGCCCCTCGAAGTGCGTCACGGCCGCCTGCTGCTGCTCGTTGAGATCCTCGAGCAGACTTCGCGCGGCGTCGTTCATGTCAGATCGCCGCGACATTCAGAAGCAGGCTCAGGCCGAACGCCACCATCCCGGCGGCCACGAATTTGATGCTGGAGACGATGAGGCTCCCCCGCGAGACCCGGCCGAGGAAGACGCCGAGAATGATGAGTTCGACGACGGCGACACCCCACGCCGCGAAGAAGGAGCCGTCGATCCCCAGCACGGGCTGCATCAGGAGCGGGATGCACATGATGATCCCGCCGATCGCGGAGGCGAAACCGGCGACCGACGCGGAGGCGATCGTGGCGTATCTGGCGGCAGCGCCGATGTCTGTGGCGTCGAGCCGCGACAGCATCGTCTCCTCGAGCTCTCGCAGCTCCCGCCTTCGTTCGGCCTGCTCCGAGAGGTATGAGCCGTAGAAGCCGGAGACCCCGAGGCTGACCGAGGCCGATGCGATCACCACGACGAGCGCTGCAGGCTCGGTCACCCCCCCGAAGTAGGCACCCGTGACGATGCCGAGCGACGTCAGCACGCCGTCGAAGCCGTTCATCGGGAAGTAGCGCCGCGCTATCTCGCCGACTTCGGCGATCTCATGATAATGGCGCAGCTTGCCGTACCACCCGCGGGCGCGCGCGAAGCGAACCTTGGCGGGATCTCTCACCGCTGCCTCATCCCGTGCTTAGCGAAGGTCGCGCTCAGCGCAGCCAGCTGGGTCCACCGTCCTGAGGCGTCTCGACCTCGTCGATGAGACGCTTCCCGGTGGAGACCTTGTCGATGGAGTGGATGCTTCCGCCGGCGTCCTGTACGACCTCGGATACGTCCTGGAAGTCGATGTCGTCGCCCTCGAGCGTGATCTTGATGTTCTCGACCCTGTTGTCGATCTCGATCAGCGTGATGTCGACGCCGTGAATCCCTTCGAGATCGCCGAGCTTGTCGGCGAGCACGAGCATCGTCGGCTGATGCGGTTTGAGAACGTCGAGGACGAGACGGCGGACCTCGCTCATGGTCGTTCACGCTCCAATCGTGGGTCGCAGGCGGGTGTAACGGAACGCGTCAGAACCTCAATCGTAGCACACGGCCTCCCGCGCGCCGCGGTGATTCGCGCCTGTTGTGCGCCTGCCGCTGGATGGCGCGGTCTCACCCCGGTCGCGACGATCCTCTGCCGCCTCCAGGGTCAGATCCCCGCTCCCTCGTCGTAGCGCATGAGCTCGCAAATGCGATCCCGCGTCTCCGCCACGGCAGAATCGCGCGCCGCCTTGCCGTCCGGGCTGATCTCGTCGAGCTCGTGCTCGATGTCGATGATGCGGTTCACGAGACATTTGACCGCTTCGGCCACCGGGTCCGGCAGGTGCCGGTAGTCGATGTCCGGGATGCCCACACGCTGCCCCTCGATCAGCACCGGGCGCCCTGGGTTACCGACCACCGTGGAGTTGTCGGGGACATCGGCGATCACGATGCTCCCGGCGCCGACCCGTGCGTTGTCGCCCACCGTGATGCCGCCCAGGATCTTGGCTCCGGCGCCGAACACGACGTTGTCGCCGACCGTCGGATGCCTCTTGCCGGTCTCCTTGCCCGTTCCGCCGAGCGTGACCCCCTGATAGATGGTCACGTTGTCCCCGATGGCGATGCCGGTAAGCTGTTGCAAGCGCCGCTCCAGGACTATCTCACCGCGTTGCGGGGGCCACGTGCCTTGTTCCGGATTGACCTGGCCGACAGTCAAATCGGCATACCTGTCTGAAGCATACAGGTCAAGATTGAGCCTCTTGTCAGAGTCTAGGAGGATAGCCGAGTACACGGCCTTCGCCTCTGCATCGATCACCTCTTCCTGGCGCCTGGCCCACTTCACGAGGTCTTCTCCGGAAGCCTGAGCCCATATCGAAATCGATGCCGGA